>JAIXOJ010000185.1 GCA_027486835.1 Chitinophagaceae bacterium | reverse complement strand
GGTTTCAATATTGAAGATACGCATTTGAACAATCTTGATAGGATTGACAAATTGGTCACAGTAGTAAGCGTTGGATTTATGTGGGCTTATAAAGCAGGCATTTATGTACATGAAAATATAAAAGAAATAGAGATAAAAGCTCACAAAAGGAAAGCTCATAGCTTTTTTAAGTACGGCTTTTGGTTCATAGGAAACGCTCTCGTCGTAAATATTCAGAAGTTAAATAAATTTATTTATGTTTTGTCAGATACTTAGAAACAGCACATGTTTTACTTTTTACATTCACTTGGTTGCAATAAATTTGATTTCTAAGTTAAACAGCATTAATCTTATGATTGTATATTTAAATTAAAGGAAAGTGATTTGGCAATTTCCTATTAATGCCAAACCTATATTAACTTTCTATGATTATGGAAAAAACCTTGTGATTCAATCTTAATGAAAAAACGAATGAAACGACTATTTTTTTTTCTTTTGATAATTATAATTAGTTTCAACAATTGCACAGATAAGTCAACAAGCGTAAACAGTTCTATAGCTTTTAAAAGTTTTGAAATCAGTTACACAAATGGGTGGTCAAGTGGTTTTTCTATCCTTGTTGACACTAATAAAATATATTTTTCGCCTCAGCTTTCGGACTTTAGCTATTACGGCATACTTCCCGATACAATTTTTGACCTACTTGACACAACTTTCTTAAAAATTCGGAGTGACAGTAATATAAAATCAAAAGATTCAGGTTGTGTTGACTGTCCAAGCCTTGCAATTCAAATAATTTCCAATGATGACACATTACGCATAAAACAAACTGGCAGTTTTGACAAAATATTTTACCCTGTAATAAAATCATTACGAAATTTTATTGAAAGTAGTAAACATCAAAAAATTCATGGAATATTTTTACTCGACACCAGATCTGTAATAACACCACAACCACCCGAAATAAAAGTAATTCATTTTAAACCACCTCAAATTGATTAATGAGGTTTCCAGTTCTAACTTTGTCGGCTCAGTAATTATGTTGCATCAATACCAATCAAGTATGTAAAAAAATAAGCTTAGTGTAATGATTCATACTATGAATTCCCAAACAACACTCATCTTTCTACAAAAAATAAGGATTCCCATCACAATAATAAAAAAATGTCTAAGCAAATCCACAAACCCACAGGAGAATCCCCACCCACATATCCCGTACTATTGCAGTAGTTTAATTGGATTACGAAAAGCTTGATAAATAAAACAGTTTTCCCTAACCCCCAACCCCTAAATATGATCATTCTCCACACCGCCGATTGGCACATCGGCCAATTGTTTTACGAATACGACCGCACTTTTGAGCATGAGCAATTCCTGCAATGGCTCAAAAACACCCTGGTAGAACGCAGCGTAGATGTGCTACTCATCAGCGGCGATGTGTTCGACAATGGAAATCCCTCAGCAGCATCTGTAAAAATGTTTTACCGATTTCTGCGCGCCGCCACCAAAGCGCAACCCAATTTGCAGATTGTAGTAACAGCCGGCAACCACGATTCAGCCGCCAGACTAGAATCCCCCAAGCCACTCCTCGAAGACGATGCCAATATCCACATCATCGGCACCATCGACCGCCTCCCCGATGGCTGTATCAATTACCAAAAACTAGTGTTTCCACTCGCTAATCCCGCAACTGGCGAAACAGCTTTTTGGCTCTTGGCAATTCCCTATTTGCGCCTCGGCGACTACCCCCAAATCGTAGATTCCGCCACCCCCTATGCCGATGGCATCACCGCCATGTACCACGAAGCCTACCAGTATGCCCACGCACACCGAAAGGCACAAGAACCCATCCTCGCCATGGGGCATCTACATGCAGTAGGGGCAACCACCTTTGCCAACGACAAAAGCGAACGAGCCATCATGGGTGGTGTGGAGTGCGTACCCGTTACTGCTTTCAACGAAAACATAGTCTATACCGCTTTAGGCCACATCCATAAAGCACAAATGATTGCACATCGGCCATCGGTGCGTTATCCAGGTAGCCCCATCCCCATGTCTTTTTCCGAAGCCAATTACCACCATCAAGTGGTCTTGGTGTCGTTGCAGCCCAGTGGTCAGGTAAACATAGAACAAGTAAGTATTCCCGTGTCGGTATCGCTCTTACGTGTGCCTACCAAGGCCGCACCATTACCGCAGGTGTTGGCCGCATTAGCAAACCTGCCAGAAAAAACAGACCAGCCCGCCCCATATTTAGAGGTCAGCGTGTTGCTGGACGGCCCCGAACCCGCATTGCGCCACAAGGTGGAAACTGCCATCGAACACAAACAAGTACGCCTAGCCAGAATAGAAGTAACCTATTTAAATAGTTCCGAAGCCCCACTCAATCAGGAGTTGCAACCCGTAGCAACCCTGCAAGACCTCACCCCCAAAGATGTATTGGAAAAAATATTTCATTCCCGTTATAAAACCACCGTTCCAGACAACCTATTGTCGTTGTTTCACGAAGCAGAACAATTGGTCGGTCATGAATAAGCATTTCATAGAAGAGCGGTAAAGAGTTCATCCCACAATATTGCTGACACCCCCAAAAAGGCGGTAAATTGAACCCGCTTTTACATAGAAGAGCATCTCATTTGGAATAATGTGGAAGCATATAATTGACCAGCTAATCCATAGTTGATAACGCCAAAACGGAAAAGTAAACCGCTAAATAATTTACCCTGGCACTTATCATTCCTATTTTAGCGAATAGAGGTTTGGGCGTTCCCCTAGCGGGTCGGGCTTTCCGTTCCAAGTCCTCGCTCGTGCCTCGCTGTGGGCTTTCCACTACAATCCCTAACGCTGCATCAGCTATTCATACAATAATTAACCTCATAAAACTAGCTCAGCAACAAACCCTTTCTTTGTAGGCAGGAATGATGCCTTTAAATAACTGTTTATGAAAATCATATCACTAAAAATCAAAAATTTAGCCTCTTTAGAAGGCAGTTTTACGATAGATTTTACCCAAGAACCACTAGCATCAGCAGGCATATTTGCCATCACCGGACCCACCGGTTCGGGTAAGTCCACCTTGTTAGATGCGCTTTGTTTGGGTTTATACGGCAAAACCCCGCGCTATTCGCAAGCGGGCGAGTACGGTGTAGAAGTGGAAGACATCAAAGGGGGCGACAAAATCAAACAAAACGATGTAAGAGCCATCCTGCGTGATGGAACAGCGGAAGGCAGTTCCGAAGTCACCTTTATCGGCGTTGACGGGCATGAATACCTAGCTACTTGGAGTGTGCGAAGAGCCAGAAACAGGATTGACGGCAGTCTGCAACAAGTGGAAACAAAACTCTTTAACAATACCACCAATACACCATTAGGGGGTAAGAAAAATGAAACCCTAGCCGAAATTGAACGAGTAATTGGCTTGAACTTCGAGCAGTTTACCCGTTCTGTCTTGTTGGCTCAAGGCGATTTCACAGCATTTTTAAAGGCAGATAAAGATGCCAAAGCCTCTTTACTTGAAAAGCTCACCGGTACAGATATTTATTCAAGCATATCCATGAAAATTTATGAAAGGTACAAAGAAGAAAAAGAAGTTTTCAATCGCTTAGAGGCTCAAAAAGAAGGGATTCATTTGTTGTCAGAAGTGGAGTTGGCAGATTTTGTGCAACAACAGCAAACGGTCGATGCCACAATCTTAACCATTAAACAAGCCATCGAACAATCAAAAGAGGGAATCATTTGGTATGAACGCAACCAATCCCTAGAATTGGCAGTAGCGTCAGCCCAACAACAATTAGCCGATGCCGAAGCCAACCAGCAGCAGGCAGCTCCCCAAATAGCTTTGTTGGCAACAGTAGAAAGTCTGCAACCTGCCAGAACATTATTAGATGCTTGCCAAAACACCGAAGCCTCATTGCAACAGAAAAATAAAGAGGTATCCACCAAAGCCACCGCAATAGCTACTGCACAGGCTCGCCTCCAAACCGCCACGCAAGAATATGAGTTGGCTGAGACCAAAGCGGCACAAGCGGATACGGATTGGAAAAACGCCCAACCCGCATTGGCCAAAGCAAAAGAGTTGGATGCGTTAATTACTGAAAAATCATCGCAGTTGGTAGCTGCCCAGCAAGAGTTGTCGCAATCAAAGGATGCCTATCATAAAATCGTTTCACGGATTGAAGAAACACAGCAGCTGCTAGACCAGCAGCAGTTAAAAGCCAATAGCTTAACAGCATGGAAACAACAGCACAGTACCAGACAGCCTATTGCAGATAATATTGTTCGTATTACCACACAACTTACCCACGCAGCCAGCAGGTTTACCCAGTTGCAACAATTAGAACTAGAGGTAAATGCCAAAAGCCAGATAATAGAAAAGGTACAGCAACAGGCTAATCAGTTAGCTCATCAGCTTCAAGAAGGTCAGCTTAGTCTAAAGCATAAAAGGGATACAATAGAAGCCCTACAAAATCAGCTACAGTTAGTACCATTTGAAGCCCTGCAACAACAAGAAACCACATTGATTCCTGCAATAGAAGCAACGGTAGCAGCAAAAGCACTGTGGGAAAAAGCCTATAACATTGAGCAAGAGGTAGAGTTAGCTACGCAAAGGTTGTTGGAGTTACAGCAAAATGTAGCAGATAAAAGCCGTCAAAGCGTTCGGCTTGCCGAGGAATTACAAGTGGCAACCATTAAAAAAGAACAGACCCTAGCCCTCCTTAACGAGGCTCGGCTACAAGCCAGTGCCAATGTTCAACACTTGAGAAGCCAACTTGTAAATGACCAGCCGTGTCCAGTATGCGGAAGCCTGCACCATCCATTTATTGAAACGGCGGCACAGCCTGCAACCACATTAAGCCTACTTGAAAATGCCTACAATACTTGCACTAGCGTATATGATCAATTGTTAACAGCATCTGCAAGCATGTCAGAGCAAGTGAATCAATTGCAACAGCAGATAACTAAATCATCTGAGGAATTAGAACAAAAGAAAAGTCAGGCTACAGAGGTTATCAGCCAATGGAAAGCACTTCCACTCTCGCTTGAAATGGAACATTTACCAGCAACCGAAAGAATGCTTTGGCTAAATAATCTGCAGGTAATCCAGCGCAATGAATTAGGCTTGGTGCAGCAGCAAATAAAACAGTACAGGGAAGAGTACAACCAATTACAGCAGCTAAAAGAGTCTCTAGCACAATTAGAAAAACAGTCCACCCTGCTTGACAATGAGCTAAAAGACAAAGCCCGCGAGAAAGCTTCTTATGCAGATCAATTTGCGTCACTAAAAGCTCAAGAAGCTGTAATCAACCAAGAACTCGCAGAAACAATTAACTCCCTCAATCCTTTTTTCAGCAAACCCAATTGGGTAGAAAGTTGGAAGCAGGCAACCCAACCTTTTGTAGATAAACTCAGCCAGTTTGCGAAAGAATGGGAGCAAGCTAGTAAGCAGTTGGAGGAACTTGCCGTTCAACAACAATTGAACAGTAATCAATTGTACAGTTTACAAGAACAGCGTACAACTATCGAACAGGAAAAGCAGATAAAAGAAGAAAAATGGTCTGCAATAGTCGAACATGTGGAGTCATTGCGCCAGCAACGCAATCTACTTTTTGAAGGACAACCAGTAGAGGCTGTCTCTGCTCAATTGAATGCAACACAGGAACAAGCCAAGGTTCTTGCTAATAAATTGTTGCAATCCAAACAACAAGCCTACGAACAATGGTTGAAATGTAATGCTGCCGAAACGCAATTGCAAAACGATATAGTCCATTTAAATAGTGTTTGGCAGCAGCAGCAACAGGTATTGGTTGATTGGTTGCGCAACTACAACGAATTGAATGTCACCCAAGAAACCATTGATTCGCTTCGTCACCATTTGAGCCAACCGCAAAACTGGATAGCTGAAAAAAAGAAACTAGTGGCCACCATCCAAGAAGCCATCACTACTGCCATCACTTTGCTGAACGAAAGAACCGCGCAGTTGACCAGCCATCACCAACAACAAAAACCCTTACTTCCCGAAGCAGTGATAAGGGAACAATTGTTAGCGAGTCAGCAACAAATTGAAATACAGAACGGTATAAAAGCAGAAATTGACTTTACCTTGAAAACCGATAAAACCAACAAACAATTGGTAGGTGATTTGGTAGAACGGATGGCAATTCAGGCTGCGATAGAAGAAAATTGGGCCAAGCTCAATGAAATAATCGGCTCCGCAGATGGAAAGAAATTCCGACAAATTGCCCAAGAATATACGTTGGATATCTTATTGGGTTATGCAAACCACCACCTACAAACGCTAAGCACCCGCTACCAACTTATGCGCATCCCCAACAGTCTAGGATTACAAGTGATTGATACCGATATGGGCAATGAAGTGCGCACCGTTTATTCATTATCGGGCGGAGAATCATTTTTGGTATCATTAGCATTGGCGTTAGGATTGGCCTCATTATCTTCCAAAAAAATGAAAGTAGAGTCCTTGTTTATCGATGAAGGATTTGGCACCCTCGATCCTTTAACGCTTCAAATTGCAATGGATGCTTTAGAAACCCTTCGTAACCAAGGACGCAAAGTGGGAGTCATTTCTCATGTGCAAGAAATGACAGATCGTATTGCAACACAAATTCGGGTGGTAAAACTTTCCAACGGAAAAAGTAAAGTTGAAGTGTTGAATGTGTAAAGTATAAAACGTGGTTGTAATTGTTGAGTAGAAAAAATAATTAGTCCTGAAATAAAAACTGCATCTTATAAGTTTGAAAAGTCAGGAGTTCTCAATTGGTATACTTTCCATCATGGAATCGTATAGATAAATATGCTCCCCAGTAATTCCCTTTTTTGCAATATTCATCATACTTTCTGCCACCACCGAGGCTTCAATAGCCTTATATTTACGCAAGCTGCCAGTGAATAAAAATGATAAACCTTTCATCGCTAGTTTCATGATGAGTTCGCCAATCCTAAACTCTTTCCGGTCTCCCAAAAGAAAAGAGGGCTGGAAAATGTGAAAGGAAGTAAATCCTATACTTGAAATAGCGTGTTCAATACTTCCCTTTAGTTGCAAATAAAACCCCGAAGCCTTCGTATTAGCACCCACCGAAGAAACAAGTAAGTATTGGTTAAATCCATTCGTTTTGGCAAATCTTGCAGCATTTACTGCTATATCGTAGTCTATTTTTCGATAAGCCGTTTTATCCCCGTTCACTTTTTTCTGAGTGGTGCCAATACAACAAAAGAGTGCATCACCCGACCCCAAACCATGCTGGAAACTATTTAGGTCAGAAAAATCAACAACACAAGCTGATAGCTTTGGATGTACAATATCGTAACTCCTTCTTACCAGTATTTTCACACTGCCATAGGCATCGTCTTCTAGTAACTTTATTACTAATGATTGGCCAATTAAGCCAGTGGCACCAATAACTACAGCGTTCATTTTATTCATAATCCCTTAATTTGCTAGATGCAATTTCAGCAAGATAGCCCCTTACAACAATATAATACCTTTGGAATAGCAGCCAAGGCGCAATATTTCTCCACCTTCAGCAGCATAGAATCGTTAAAAGAACAGCTTGAGGCAACAAAAAAGCTACCATTAGACAATCATTTGCCTTTGTTAATCTTGGGGGGTGGCAGTAATCTTTTATTTACTCAGCCAGTGTTTAATGGTGTGGTGCTAAAAAACGAAATGAAAGGTATTGAGCTGGTTAAAGAGGATGCCGAACATGTTTATGTAAAAGCTTTTGCAGGAGAAGTGTGGCACGAATTGGTCGAATACTGCATAACCCATCAATATGCAGGATTAGAGAATTTAAGCCTAATTCCTGGCAGTGTCGGTGCTAGCCCCATGCAAAACATTGGTGCCTATGGAGTGGAGGTAAAGGATGTTATACAAGAAGTAGAGGCTTGGCATATCAAGGACAACTACACTCAAATTTTTTCGAATGCAGACTGTAGATTTGGATACAGGGAAAGTATCTTCAAGAAAGAACTGAAAGGTCAGTTTGTCATTACTAGTGTTGTTTATCGATTAAAAAAAAATCCCGAGTTTAAGATAAGCTATGGTGCTATTCAAGAAGAACTACAAAAGATGGGGGTGACGAATCTTTCTATAAATAGTATCTCACAAGCAGTGATTAATATAAGAACTCAGAAATTACCCGACCCTAAAAAAGTTGGTAATGCAGGGAGTTTCTTTAAAAATCCAGTAGTTAGCTCAACACGATTGCAACAATTGAAATCTATGTTTCCAGAAATAGTTGCTTTTCAGGTAAGTGATGCGGAATATAAACTTGCAGCAGGTTGGTTAATAGAGCATTGCGGTTGGAAAGGATACAAAGAAAATGGTGTGGGAGTACACCCAAAGCAAGCACTCGTGTTAGTGAATTATGGTAATGGCACTGGTCTTGAGGTTTTGAATTTAGCTCAGAATATAGTTGATTCTGTTTTTGAAAAATTTCAAGTTGTTCTGGAAATGGAAGTCAATGTAGTTTAAATCTTTGCTAGAATCATTGCCATTTATCCAATTAATTCGAGCCTACGCAACGTTTTTCTCAATTAATGCGTCCTAAAAGTATAAACAAATCGCTTGATGAAAGGAATTTTTACTTTTATTGTATTAATCATGTTTTTCTCAAACTGCATTGGGCAATCCATCGGACAAATGTTTTCACCAGAGGTAAATGGGACAAATTGTAATTCAAATTTTGTTGATGAAGAATATCGATCAATTAACAATGACCAGTTAACCTATCCATTTGGGATTAATTGTTTATCCAACACTACTTCTGAAAATTCAAGTACTACAGCCAATAGAAATGATATTTCCAAGAAACGGAAGCAGGCAAGAAACTGCATAAAGATTGATTTTTTTGGGCCAATAAGAGGATATACTCAAATAACTTACGAGCATTTAGTAAATAGGAATAGCGGGTATGAATTAACCCTCGGAGTAATTGGTGCAGGAATCAACAAAACATTGAAATATTTCGACACAATTACTGCTTTTCAGGGCGAAAAAAGAAAACAATTTGGTTTGTACTTTTCTGGGGGTTATAAGTTTGGCAAGGTGAAATTATTCAATACCAAGGAGTTGAGTGAAACCCATATCATGCAGGGGCTCTATGTAAAACCCACTGTTTATTTTGGCAGATATGCAGAGAATAGGGTTGCATTCAAAGGCCCTAGAAAATATGCTCTAGAAAGACCTCAAACCAGCTTTGCTGCCATTCAGATAGAATTTGGCAAAGAATGGGTAATTTCTAAAAAAGCAGTGATAGATATTTACTGGGGTCTAGGGTATTCCGTAGATGACAAGAAGTATTATACAGGGTCGTACTTTATTTCCAATACCACAACCGCATTTAATTATTCAAATGATAGAATTGGACGAAGCCCAGGCATATCGTTTACATTTGGTATCAAATCGGGTTTACTCTTTAAATAAATGATTCCGAAATAAAAAAGTGTCACCAGTTTTATTTTACTGATGACGCTTTTTTATTTTATAGTTAAAACAATCTATTTTTCCGTTGGATTTTTCTTCCCAGCTGTAAGTTTCTCAATAGCTACATCCGCCCTTCTTTGGCGTGTTTCTTCTTTTTTTGCACCTTGAATCCAATTCACATACTCCTTCTGGTTATTAGCAGACAAAGATGTGAAAAATTCTTTTGCTTCTTTGTGTTTTTTGAAAATTTTCTCTAATTCTACTGGTGGTACAATTACGTTATTCTCAACATTTCCGCTAGTAGCATCTGCACTAATTTGAGTAGGAGCAGTAGATTCTATCTCTACATTTACTTTTGGGGTTACAACAACTGGTGGTTCAACAAAAGACTCATTCCGTTTAAATCGCATCGCGTTCCAAACATTGTCAAGGTCTTCTGTATTTAAACTATCATAGCCTCTGTCTTTCATAAAATCCCAGCAACCTTTCCTATTGAGGTCACTTACAATCTTACTAGTTTGTTTTGGGAAAGCAATCCATAACTTACTGTTTGGGTGTAGTGCTACAAAAACTTCTTTCAAAATATTGATAAGCTGAGCTTGGTTAACACCAAAAACCAAAGCAAAATCAATTTTTTTGTTTTTAAGCAGTGGCGTTACATTCTTAGCGTAAGACAATTTAGCAAATTGCTTCTCAATTGATGACGGCACCCCCTGAATCAGTAGGTTTTTTTCGTCTTTTAATTCTAACTTTTCAAATAAACTCGGGTTGGACATGCCTAAACATTGTTTTAGGTGATGTTAAAAAAGAAGTGCAAATATAGAAGCTGTTATCGTTTTGGTGACTAAAATGTTGTCGTAACTTGTATATTTAACAACAACACAGCAAAACAACCATCAGTATTTATCGCTTCTGTGGTCTATAGTATTTACTAATTGTTTCGTCCATCATGCTTTGTAACTGTGCAATCCTGTTTTCATCGCTTGGATGTGTACTTAAAAATTCTGGTTGTTTTTGTCCCCCATTTGCCGAAGACATGCGTTGCCAAAAGCGTACTGCTTCGCGAGAATCATAACCTGCAAGAGCGGTAAAAATTAATCCATATTTATCAGCTTCGTATTCATCTTTTCTTCCAAAGGGGAGTAGTACTCCATATTGTGTACCCACCCCATATGCAGTAGTAAAAAGTTGTTGTGTTTCTTGCGGCTTTGAAGCTATTGCCGCAGATAATGCTTGCCCTCCTAATTGTTGCAAAAGCCCTTGACTCATTCGCTCATTACCATGTTTTGCCAATGCATGGGTAACTTCATGACCAATCACAACAGCTAAGGCATCATCGTTTTGGGTAACAGGCAAAATTCCAGTATATACAACTATCTTTCCCCCAGGCATACACCAAGCATTAACCTCTTTGCTTACCACCGTATTCACTTCCCAAGAATAACTCTCTAATTCACTGCTTTTATTTATCGATTTATAATATTCTTTTACAGCAGCAATAATCCTATTACTCACTCTTGTTACCCTTGCAGCATCTGTTGAATATGACCCACTGCTGGAAGTGACTACTTTATTTGAACCCAAAAACTGTTTGTACTGTGCAGAAGCAGTGGTGAGTACTTCCTGATCTGAAACAAGGCTTAGTTGGCTTTTGTTAGTCAAAGCGTTACTGCTGCAGGAAATGAGACTGATACTTGCAACGATTACCAGTAAAAGTTGGGAAATGTTATTTTTCATTTTGTAAAATAGTTGAAAGTTTTTTACAGCCCTTCTTTTTTAATCTTGCCTTATTTGGCGTTTTTCTTTCCTTCTATCTCGGTATTTTAATATTGGCACTTTACTTTCAGTGCCGTTGAGAATTCTTGAAATATTTTTTTGGTGGGTAAGAATTATCATTAATGCAACCATCACAGCAAATGCCCTATATAATATTTCGTGTTCGTTGAAGATAAATAAGATAAATACCATAAACGAAACACCAGCCAATATGGAACTAAGTGATACAAAACGAGTTAAATAGAGTACGGTTAAAAATACACCCACGCAGCACAATGCTACCAGTGGTTGTATGGCTACTGCCATTCCAAAAAGCGTTGCAACGCCTTTGCCTCCTTTAAACTCTGCCCATAACGGGAAGATATGCCCTATAACAGCTGCTAGACCCAAGCCAATCATGAAATTTGTTCGTTCTAATTCATGTCCGCGGTAAAAAGCGATGAAAATATATAGCGAAGTTCCAATTACTCCCTTGAGCATGTCGATAATCATCACAAATGTTCCCCATTTTTTACCTAAAACCCTATAGGTGTTTGTTGCGCCTGCATTACCACTTCCATAGTTTCTAATATCAATATCGAAAAAGTATTTGCTTACCCAGACGGAAGTTGGAATAGAACCAATCAAATAGGAGAGTAAAATTAGAGAAACCTCTATCATTAGCAATGTTAGTTTTTAGTAATAATTAAAACAATTAAGGGCAATGTGATTCACAAATATAATCTTCTTGGCAAAATGAAAAAACAATTTTTATAGAATTTTTGGAATCCGATTATTACTTTCATGTTAATTCTAAAACTTCCCCCGTGTTATTTTTTCGATTTGTACCTATTTTATTGCTCTCGCTATTAGTTTTTAATCCTTCCGCTCAGTCGGTTTTCTTACAAAAAGTTGATAGTTTGGGCAAAACAAGCATTCGGGGACTTTGTGTAGTGGATGACCAAGTTATTTGGTGCAGCGGTAGTAAAGGTTTTGTTGCCTTGAGAACTTCTGTTGCATCAGGATTTAAGCCAATAAAGGTTAATGGTTACGAACATCGTGATTTTAGGGCAGTAGAGGCATTTGATAATAAAACAGCCATAATTATGGCGGTTGGGGAGCCTGCCATATTGCTTAAAACAGTAGATGCTGGGATACATTGGAAAAAAGTGTTTGAAGATTCTACTAAAGGGATGTTTTTAGATGCACTCAGATTTAGCGATACGCAAAATGGAACTGTAATTGGTGATCCCATTGATGGATCCTTTTTTGTTGCACAAACCCATGATGGAGGTGAGACATGGCTACGACAAACTGGTGCTACCTGTAACACCGGCGAGGCTTTATTTGCTGCAAGTAATGGAAATATCGGGGGAATGGAAGCAAGGAATAAAAACTGGTATTTTATTTCAGGCGGTATGGCCTCTAAACTCTATGCTAATGCAAGTTTATTGGGCATACCAATTCCTTCTATGGGTGGAAAGGCAAGCAAAGGTGCCAATGCAATGGCTATGTTAGGAAACCGAAAAGGTATTATTGTAGGAGGAGATTTCGACTCTGCTTATAATTCTTTTGGTAACACAATCCTGTTTAAAATAAATGGGAATGATAGTGTGCTTTTCTCACAACCCAGGATTCCACCGTTGGGGTATAAGAGTAGTGTGATCTCGATTGATAAACGCAGTCTTGTTGCTTGCGGCACTAGCGGTGTTGATGTTTCCTTTGATAAAGGAATGCACTGGAGCCACATAAGTGATGAAAGCTACCATGTAGTTCGTAAAGCTAGAAAAGGTGCTACAATTCTTCTGGCTGGTAGTAATGGCCGTTTAGCTGAGCTATTATGGCATCCAAAACAGCAGAAATAGAATGGCTTTCAAAAAAAGAAATCCAATCTTTCGCTTAATGCTCTTCTTCGTAATAGATTTTATAGTACTTCCTGCCAGTTTCATCTACGCCTGATTCTATCAATTCACGATTGCCATGAATATAGATATGGAAGTTTTTATCCAATTTGAGAATACTTTTAAAATTTCTGGCTTGCTTTTTTACCACCTCTGATGCAATTTCAAAGTTATCTGTAAATGTAAGGTCGTTCTCTTCCCTTTGGGTTTCGTCAAACTTTCTGAACGATTCTTTTAGATTATCGTGATGTAACACTTCGTTTTCAAACTCTGCTTTGTCAAAGGTTTCGTGAGTTTTAAAATAATCTACGGAACGATTTAATAAGTCAATTTGATCCGCTTTGGATACTTCAAATTCGCTGGGCAACTGCTTGGTAACAAAGTTTTTGGTCAACGAGAGAAAATCATTGGTGCTATTTATATTGTCTTTTTTGCAAAGGAGCTTAATGAATTCATTTTGCCAATAATCTGCATCGGCACTAGAATTGTCAATTGAAAATATGGTGTAAGGCTTTTCTGTAAACAAGATTAAGCATGCTTTATCCAGCTTACGGCTACTGATGCCTTTTTTGAAAACGATATTGTTTTTTGCCCCTTTTGGGTTAGAAGGTGTTTCAATAAAGCTTTCTTTATTTTCTATTTTATAAATGCCAACCGCATCATAAGCATTCCCTTTTAGTTGAATGCCACTAAAGCGCATAATAAATAAATCCCCATCTTTTATGTTAGGATGTTTGGATACCATTTGAAGATGCTCCGCAATGTGTTTAGATTGGGCAATAAATTCTCTGGGCTCTGTTTCCATTTTAACCATTATGCTGTACAATGGATTTAAATCAATACTAATCGGATGCATAAACTCATAAGTAATGGTGCTATTTTGAAATGGTTTGAGAAATATTTTCTTCATCACATTACTTTCTTCTTCGTTTACATCATCGCTTGTTTCATCACTTAACATTAGTTCGTTAGTGGATTGTTTGATGCGATGGAATATCACTTCATGCACACTTGTGCCATCTATTTGTATCATGATAATAGTAATTGATTGTGGTAAAAAGTAGATGTTCTACTTGTGTTAATCAGAATTTAGAAATAAATCAATTTGGAGAAAATCTGTCTAAGTGCTAGTGCTTGAAAGCAACGATGTTGGTGGTGAATATTTTCACGGCAATTGCCAATAGAATTACACCAAAGAATTTTCTAACAGCAATTAATCCGGCATCGCCTAAGATTCTTTCAATAAATTTCAGTGAGCGCAATGTAAAAT
This sequence comes from Chitinophagaceae bacterium, assembly GCA_027486835.1. Taxonomy (GTDB): domain Bacteria; phylum Bacteroidota; class Bacteroidia; order Chitinophagales; family Chitinophagaceae; genus Parasediminibacterium. Next base: position 50,285 of record JAIXOJ010000185.1, on the reverse strand, counting down.
AGATTACCACCAGATTCACCAAAATGCCAACAGTGATAACCCAGTCTAAATAATTGGCTTTTAAACTCATGATGGTGGTTAGGGTACCGCTACCTGCTATCACAGGAAATGCAATGGGTACTAAATTTCCAGCCTTAGCATCTTTGTCTGCCTTGAAAATTTCGTGGCCAAGTACCATTTCAAGGCCAAGTAAGAAAATAACAATGGAACCTCCTAAAGCAAAATATTGTTTATCAAGTCCCAAAATATTGAGTAAACTATCACCAAAAAATAAAAACAAAATCATTAGTCCCCCCGAAACAAGTGTCGCTTGTACAGCTTTGATTTCTCCCATTTTTTCTTTAAGTGAAATCAGCAAGGGTATTGACCCAACCACATCAATCACTGCGAATAAGGTGAATGTTACTGTAAGTAGCTCGTCGAAATGTATGTTCATGTTGGCTAATGTTTTGGTTACGATAATGCTCCTTTATTCAGGTTATTGTTACTGCATTTTCATTTGTAGGATACCACTTAATCTCCATTACAGCGCTCAATACCCGCTTTTGCTTTTTGGTCTAGCGAGTTCTTGTATTCATGATCCTTAATACTGAGACATTTTTCGTAGAAAATGATGGCGTCCGATTTTTTATTTTGTTTTTCATAAATCTCACCTATCTGTAAGGCTGCTCTAGCAGCGTAGTATTCTTTTCTATTCAAGCCTAATTCAATTGCCGATTTGTAGTATTGAATGGCTTCGGCATCTTTATGCAAATCATCGTAAATCCTTCCCAAACGGTATTGGTACTCGAGTTTTTCTTCTTCAAGTTTGAATGTACTTACATTCTTTGGGTTGAGTATAGCCAAGGCTTCGGAATAATAGCCCCCATCAAAAAGCATTCTTGCTTTTAGCAAGGAAGCGTTTGGCCAAGTATTGCTTTTGGCATCCTTCAAAGCTTGTTTATCTGCATCAGTTTCTGTAGCGCCTTTTTTCAAAATATTCGCTCTAGCTGTTTCTGCTGCTGCATTATTGCCCAGTAAATAATAACACCAACTGAGTTTTTGATAGGTGTCTTTTACATAAAAGCGCCCTTTGAACTTTGCTAAAAAGCTTTCAAGCAGTATGGCTGCATCTGCAAAATCTAGGTGATAAAGTTTAATGAAGCCTAATTCATAATCCCAAATGGGTAATGGATAATACTCCGCTGATTTATTTCTGTTTAGAATGGTGTTTTTGGCAAATTCCATTTGTTTGTCTGTAATGGCTATGTTCGCAGCCATGTATGCCAAGAGGTGATTGTTTACCAAATCTAGCTTTCTTGTTTGGATAAATTTGAACGCATCTGCTTTTTTATTTTCAATATGGTATTCTAAATAGCAAAAAATAAAGGCACTTTCAGCAGACATCAGCTTCGCGTAAGGGTCAGAGCTGTTGGTAAAATTTTTAACGAGTTTCATTCCTTCAGAAATGGAACCACTAAGGCCAATGAAGTTGGCAATAAAGGAATAACCGCTGGGAATGGTGGCAATTACAGTTTGAAGTCCCCCATAAAGCAAATCATTGGGTGCGAAAGTGGGAAAGGCTTTTTTATTTTCTTTTATTAGCAAGAATGATTTTCTTACATCCCAGCTTGCTCGCCATGTTTCTGCAAATTTGATTTCAATAAAAGCTTTTTGAAGATAAACCGTACTTAAGCAATATTTATAGAAGGGGGAGGACGCATCACCCGTTTCTAAGAGTTTTATTCTGGCCTCTATCTGTGTTTTCTTGATTGCATATTCCGAAACATCTTCATTAAAAAACAGGGTTACTAAATCCACATAATTGTCTAAATAAACTGGTATTAGGTTATTGGGATTTTGTTGTTTCGCCTTTTCTAATAAAGCAATCCCATTGCTTATTTTTAGTTTGATGATTTCTTGATAGGCTTGTTGGCAAGTACTGTTAAATTCATACACTTTTTGCGCTTTGGCAAAAATATAGTAGGTCAAAAAACAGCAAATAAGTACGAATTTCTTCATCATTTTACGAAAATAAAAAAGAGCTACACAGGGTAGCTCTTTAATTCAATATTGTACGAAACATTTAACTGCTTATTGTACATTTCTATGGAACAAAGTTCTTGGTTTCGAACTAAGCCTTCACTTCAACACTGTCATTTAAGTCAGAATCCACAAGAATACGACCACAGTTTTCGCATACCACTAGTTTCTTGTGTAAACGAATTTCACTTTGACGTTGTGGAGGAATCGCATTGTAACAACCGCCACAAGCATCTCTTTCTACTGGAACAACAGAAAGTCCATTGCGGTAGTTTTTACGGATACGGTCGTAGCTATACAGCAATCTATCTTCCACATCTTTTCTTGCTTCATCAGAAAGTTGCTTTAACACTTTTTCTTCCTTTTCTGTTTCAGCAATAATTTTTTCTAGCTCGCTTTTTTTACTGGTAAGTACGCTGTCTTTAGCACTAATTTGCTTTTTGGCAGCATCTAATTCCTTTGCTTTCTGCACCAATTCTTCATTGGCATCTTTAATGTGCTTTTCGGCCAACTTAATGTCCAATTGCATCATTTCGATTTCTTTGTTTAGTGCCTCAAATTCCCGACTGTTTTTTACGTTATCACTTTGCTTTTCATACTTTGCAAGACCAGCCTCTCCGTCCCTAATCACCTGCCTTTTTGATTCTACAAACTCGGTGATACCGTTGATTTCTTCTTCAATACGGGTTTTGCGGGCGTGCAATCCCTGTACTTCATCTGCCAAGTCGCTCACTTCTATTGGCAATTCACCTCTTAGAATCTTAATTTGGTCTAACTGTGTATCAACCTTTTGAAGTTTAATTAAACCTACTAATTTTTCCTCTACTGAGTATTCCTTTAATGCAGACATTCTATTATGCTATTTATTAAATTTTTACAACAACACAAGCAACGTTTCACCTTGTATTCCTTCTTCTAAAATTGCTTTAGTGCGGAAAATTCCAAAACTAAGTAGCTCCTTTTTAGATAAAATAATTCAACGGATTCGTAACTACTTCACTTTTATGGAGGCCAAAAGTAGGAAATTCGGCATGTAAAACGTCAATTAATAAATCTACCGTAAACTGTTCACTTTCCCAATGGCCTATATCGGCTAAGATTATTTGGTTTTCGGCATCAAAAAATTCATGGTATTTCACATCCGCCGTTAGGAAAATATCCGCTCCCTCACGTATGGCATGTGATGTTAAAAAACTGCCAGCCCCTCCACACACTGCCACTGTTTGTATCGGTTTGTTTAATAAAGGAGTATGGCGAATAACGGATAAACCAAAGGCTTCTTTAATAAATCCTAAGAAATCAATGGCATCACAGGGGGAAGGGAGTTGTCCAAACATACCACTTCCGATGAGGGCAGTTTCATTTGCCAATGGCACAAGGTCGTAAGCTACTTCCTCATAAGGATGCGCACGCAATAGAGCTGATACCACACTTTGTCGCAAAAAATTGGGTATAAGTACTTCTAGTCTCTCCTCGGGTTCTTCATGTCTTAACCCTTTTGAACCAAGAAAAGGATTGGCATTTTCATTGGCTTTGTAAGTACCCAAGCCTTTTGCTGAAAAACTTGCCTCGCTGTAATTCCCAATATTTCCCGCTCCCGCCCTAAACAGTGCTTGGCGTACCTGCTCCAAATGTTGAGTAGGCACAAACGTGGTCAATTTTGTAAGAAGATGATTCTTGGGCAACAGAATTTTCATGTTTGTCAATCCAATACGTTCCCCAATTTTATGATTCACCCCATCGAAAATATTGTCGGCATTGGTATGTATGGCATAAATGGCCACATCATGCTTTATGGCTGCAATGATGGTTTTCTCGACGTAAGTACTCCCATTAATTTTCTTAAGCCCCGAAAAAACAATCGGATGATGGGCCACAATTAAGTTGCAGCCTTTTTGTACAGCTTCAAGCACTACGGCTTCAGTAGTATCCAACGAGCATAATACCCCAGTACATAACCAGGATGGTGCACCCGTAATCAATCCACAATTGTCATAGCTTTCTTGATAAGCAGGTGGTGCAAAAGCAGTGAGCGTTTGTATAATTTCTTTTATAAGCATGTGCAAAAGTTATATAGCCTAAGGCAAACAATTTTGGTAATCAATTTTATTTAGGTGCATAAAAGGTTTTTGCACCCTTCGCAAACCATTTTATGATTTCAAACCATTTAAAGGTTGAAACTAAACTTCAAAACGAAAGGGTGTATAAAAGTTTTTCGCTTTTACTGTACCAAATCGCTATGCTGTTGATGTTAGATAAACGCTAACTACCGAAAAACAAGTTACATGCGCCAAATAAACAAAGTGTAAAAAAATCTTTCCATCAATACTAGGCTAAAATTCCAGTTCCCTATCCTTTGGAGAGGGGTTGGGGTGAGGTTTAAATTAGGGGAGCGAAAAACTTGTATGCACCCATTTCATTCACAGTTGTTCCACTAAAATTCTGTTGTTGGTTTTATAAATCCGCAAAAGCAAGCATTTCTTCCAAAAAAGTTCGGTCATTGCTCAGGCGCGGTATTTTATGTTGCCCGCCCAGTTTTCCTTTGCTGTACAGCCATTTATTGAATGAATTTTTCGGCAGAATATTAATGATGGGCATTCTAAGGGCAATATCCTTGTGCCGTTTTGCCTCATAGTCGCTATTCACACTTTTTAGCGCATCATCCAATTCATAAGCAAATGCTTGAAGGTCTGTGGGAGGGGTATTAAATTCTATCAACCATTGGTGACATCCATTGCTTTCGTTACTGATGTAAACTGGCGCGGCAGTATAATCATTTACAACTGCCCCAGTTTTCAAACAAGCCTGTTCAATCGCTTTGTCAGTATTATCAACCATCACCTCTTCCCCAAAGGCGTTCATATAGTGTTTTAGTCTTCCCGAAACTTTAATTCTAAAAGGGTAGAGGCTGGTAAATTGAACGGTATCACCCACCAAATAGCGCCAAAGGCCACCATTCGTACTGATAACCAATGCGTAATGTTTGCCAATCACCACCTCTTGCAGCCCCACCGTTTTGGGTTTACTGCTGCCATATTCTTCCACAGGCATAAACTCATAAAAAATTCCATGCTGCAACAGGAGCAACATACCATCAGCAGTAGGACTATCCTGCGCAGCAAAAAAACCCTCGCTAGCGTTATAAATTTCCATGTAATGAACGCCCTCGCCCACCAACTGCTGAAATTGAGCCCGATAAGGAACAAAAGACACCCCCCCGTGGATATACAATTCCAGGTTAGGCCATACCTCTTTCAAGGTTTGTTTTTTGGTTATTTGTAAAATACGTTTGATGAGTAAAATTGTCCAAGTAGGCACCCCAGAAATAGAAGTAACATCCTCGTTAATGGTGCTAAGTGCAAGCTGTTCCAGTTTTTCCTCCCATTCGTCAAGAAGGGCAATAGACAATTCTGGTGTCCTGATCCACCCCGACCACAGCGGAGCATTTTGCAGCAACACAGCACTCAAATCGCCATATTGAATGTCTTCGTTCAAGAGACTAATTTGATGACTCCCCCCCACAACCAACCCTTTGCCCGTAAGCAAATCACTATCAGGATTAAAGTTGTAATACATTGTAAGCACATCCTTCGAAGCTTGGTAATGGCAATCGTTCAAGCTTTCTTGGGTAATAGGGATGAATTTGCTTTTATCGCTAGTTGTGCCACTGCTTTTGGCAAACCAATTAACAGGCGTGTTCCAAAGCAAATTAGGTTCGCCCTGCATCAGTTTGTCTATGTAGGGTTTAAGTTCATCATATTCATGAATAGGAATCGTTTTTTTAAAATCTTTAACGGAGAAAAGTTTGTTCAAACCATACTGCCGACCAAATTCAGTGTATTGGCCATGCGTTACCAAATCTTGAAGCACCTCCCTTTGGGTAGCAACAGGTTGGTTTACCCATTGCTCAATGCGGGCGTACCTTAAACGGGCAAGGCGAGAAATAGCAGGACTGAATAATTTCATATTATAAACACGGAGTGAACCCGCAAAATACAGCACAAGAAGAGGATTTTGTTGAAAAAATGTTTGGTAAAACAATGGTTGGGCAATTCCAACAAACAAATCAACCAATAAAAAAACGCACGGGCGAAGCCTAAGCGCCCGCCCAACCCCCACCCATCAATCATGTTCACACGTAGGGGCGGTGCCTTGTGCCCGCCCAATCCCCACCCATCATTCGTGTTCACACGTAGGGGCTGTGCCTTGCGCCCGCCCAAACCCCACCCATCATTCATGTTAACACGTATGGGCGGCGCATTGTGCCCGCCCAATCCATACCCATCATTCATGTTCACACGTGGGGCGACGCCTTGCGCCCGCCCAATCCACCCCCATCAATCATGTTCACACGTAGGGGCGGTGCCTTGTGCCCGCCCAAACCGCGCCAATAATCGTGTTCATCGGTATGCACAATGCCTATACGCCCACCCAATCCCCGTTCATGATTCGTGTTCATCGGTATGCGCAATGCCTACGAACCCGCCCAATCCCCACCATCTTTCGTTTTATTTGGTTTGCATAAACTTTGATGTAGGGATTTTTATGATGGTTAAATGGTTGTGTGTGATTTTAAATCCTGTTAATTTCATGGTATAAATGATAAAATGGGATAGGGCAGACAAAAAGGTACTGCCCCTTACCCAAAACCATCCACCGATCAAAACGGGTGCATAAAAGTTTTTCGCTTCTTCTGCAACAAACCGCTAAGATGTTGAGGTTTGATAAATGCTGACTACCGAAAACAAGTTACATGCGCCAAATAAACAAAGTATTGAAAAATCTTTTAAACAATACCAGGCAAAGATTCCAGTTCCCTCTCCTTAGGAGAGGGGTTGGGGTGAGGTTTAAATCAGAGGAGCGAAAAACTATTATCCACTTACCAAAACACTCTTTAAATGTACAGCGACAAAGGAAAACGCCATCCCTCCCAGTACCCTTGCCTTCGATTAGGGGTTGGGGTGGGATAAATATTTAGCCTCCGGCAAATGAACCTCACGAGCATACTATTTCCACATCATAGTAATCAAAAGAATCAAAAAAATCACAGTTCAGACAACCGTTTCCTGCCTTCCATTTTTTTGCTCCTGCCTTCATAAAAACCGTTTCTGTCTTCCAATAATCTGCTTTTACCTTTCAATAATCTGCTTTTGCCTTCCCAAAACCTTTTGTGCCTTTCAATAATCTGCTTTTACCTTTCCCAAAACCGTTTTTACCTTCTAATAATCTGCTTTTACTTTTTCCAAAACTGTTTTTACCTTCCAATAATCTGCTTTTACCTTTCCCAAAACCATTTTTGCCTTCCAATAATCTGCTTTTACTTTTTCCAAAACCGTTTTTACCTTCCAATAATCTGCTTTTACCTTTTCCAAAACCGTTTTTACCTTCCAATAATCCGCTTTTACTTTTTCCAAATCCGTTTTTACCTTCCTATAATCTGTTTTTACTTTTCCCAAAACTGCTTTTTCCCTTTTTTTATCCATCTATACCTAATTTTTAGAGGCTTTTACTTTATTTGTACGGCTTTTACCTTTTCCAAAACGGCTGCGGTCTTGCAATAATCAATCTATCCCTACCAATAATTCACCTTTACCTAATTCTGAACCCTTAAATCTTCTATTTTTTTGTTTTTACCTTCCCCAGAACGGCGTTTACCTTCCCCAGAACAGCAAATACCTTCCTATAATTGATTAAGTTTTTGGGTTTTTGCAAGGAATATGTTGATTTTAATCATGGATAAGCCCAGATTTTAGTGCTAACCTAGGCAACAAGTTCAGCAGGTCAAGTAGCCTGAATGGGTAATTGGGATTTTCGGATCTCATTTTCAGTACTACATAAAATCAACTCATTTCATTGATCGCTTATAAATTAAAATGTAGCAATATTGCAGTTTCGGATGTTTGGTTGGGGGGCTAGCATAGTTATTATCCACCAATCTCAGTCTAAAACTTTTTTAGATACAGTGTTATCAAGTTTATTTGAATTGCCAAACATCATTATAGAACCATAGTGCCACTAAAAAATAAAATAGCAAAAGTGAAAAATCTAGGGTCATTTTTATTTTCTGGGGATTAGTTGGATTATTACAGATTCTAATAGGGTTTAATGCCCCTAAAATTTGACTTGATTGAAATGATATTTAATTGCTTAATCAATAAATTTTGAAAAAATGAGTGAAAATGTCCAAAAGTTACGAGATGAGATTAACAAATTAGCATTATGCAGGTTACAGGCTGTCTATGAAATCGAAGGCTTATTACTGAATGCAAATACACTAATGAGTTTATTTAGCAAATATGATTGGGATGAATTAAAAAATGAACTGCCAAATTGGGATAACAGGGCATTACAAATTTTGGCTTCTGCATTATCTAGCGGGGATGTACATGGTAACTTAATCGAAGACCACTTTTTCTATGGCTATATCTTTACATTGGTTGATGATTCAACCAGTGCGTTTCTTTTAGACGATATGTTTTACTTTTTTAATAGTTCTATTGACTCAGCAGAACTTCTTGAGTCTATAAAATCAAGGCTTTCGACACTGAAACAAAATGGCTATCTAACGGATAATTTGTATGATTATTGGTTAAAAGAAGTGAACCGCCAAAAAGCAATGCTCTGACTTAAATTAGCCCAAGAACGTCGGTGTTTATAGCTAGACGTACCTCGCCAGACCATACCTCAGTGTCTGCAAATCTCCCGATTTACGTATTCACATGCCAACACACTTAAAACGAAATACCACAGGATACTCAGCACATATCGACCAAAAAAGGGTTGATTAGCTTTCCAAATGTTACCAGATAACCATTAAATTATACCAACCAACTACCCACTACTCCCAATTTATTTCACCAACTTATCCAATGCCTCCTTCAATTCTCTAGCAGAAAGCGCCGTACCATAGAACTTACGATAGTTAGTGGCCTTGTTCACCATTAGGGTAACGGGTATGTTGGCACCCCATTCTGGGTCAATGGCCGGGCAGAAAACATTCGGGTCGGTTTCGTTAAGCCATACAATTTGCGATTTGATGTTTTTGTTTTTGGCAAATGCCAATATACCTTTCGGGTAGTCTTCTGCATAGTCAAGACTTACCAAAAGCAGTTTCACTTTTTTGTTTTGGTAGTTGGGTACGGTCGATTCAAAATACGGCAACTCCCTTACACATGGGCCGCACCAGCTTGCCCAAAAGTTAATCACTAGTGGTGTGGTGCTGGTATCTGCAATTTTTTTCACATCCGCTATAGATACTTTTTTAATGGTTTGGGCTTGGATGGAAACTAGCGAAGAAAATAGAAAAAAAGCGAGCAATAAAGGTCTTAGTTGCATGGGTGATAAATTAGTAATAAGTTATTTTGATTTAAAAGACAAATGTATTTCTTCCATAAAAGTTACCTCATTCAAGGTAAGCAGACGTGAAAATTAAGTGATTCTGCAATCAAGCATAGCATCCAACTAATTTTTTTAACGGGATAATGCATTATTCAGTCATTTATTTGGCAGAGAACCAAGAAAAGAAATCAATCTTCCGCTTGCCATTGGGTGCGGAGGGCATTCAATTCCGCAATAGGCAATGCGGGTGTGTCATAATGTCCAGCAAGTTTTTTTTGCCTGTAAGCCTCATAAATGGTAACTGCACAGGCCACTGAAATATTCAAGCTTGGAATCATGCCCACTTGGGGTATCGTGAAATTGCCATCTGCTAAGCTTCGCGTTAGTTCACACACCCCATGCTGCTCATTGCCAAAAACGAGGGCGATACTTTGGGTAAAATCAATAGCATATAAATCCTTTGATTCGCTACCTAAGTGTGTGGTAAGGATGGTGCTGTACTGCTGGCGTAATACTTGAAAACAAGTTTCTACATCGGTATAATGATGCAGATCTACCCATTTGTTGGCGCTTCTACCACTTTTAAATCCAAATTTTTTGGGCAAAGCCTGTCCAGTTGTAATCAAAAAAACTTGCTGTATGCCCACCGCATCACAAGAGCGCATCACCGCACTCACATTTCTTGGGTCTTGCACATCTTCCAACACAATAGCCAGATTTGGTTGCCTATGATGAAGTACTTTCTCTATTTTATCTTGACGGGCGTTGGTCATTATTCTAGTGATTAGTTGTTAGTGATTGGTGGTGATAATTAGAGGAATGAAACAGTAGAATTATTTTATTTACAATCGCAAAGCAGCAATTACAGCAATAAAAAAGTAATTCTTCATTCTTCATTCTTCATTCTTCATTCTCCATTCTTTCTTTATGCCAAAAAAGAAGGAAAGATGCCTAAGCCAGGTTTTCCTGTTGTAATTATTTGTCCATCTTCGTAGGATATACCAGTCGCAATATCCTCAGCCAAGAGCAACGGGCCGTCCATGTCCACATAATCTAGCTGTGGAAGGAATTGAGCAATAGCCGCACTACCGATGGTGCTTTCATTCATACACCCCATCATCACCTTTAGACCCAACTGTTTAGCCTGTTGAATCATCCGCAAAGCGGGGGTAGGGCCACTGCATTTGGTGAGTTTAATATTGATGCCATGAAAATGCTGCACACAACGCGCCACATCTTGCTCAAACACGCAAGATTCGTCTGCAAAAAGGGGTAGGGGGCTTGCTGAATAAAGCTGTTTCATGCCTTCCCAATCATCCTTTGCAAGGGGTTGTTCCACCAATTCTACACCCAATTCTTTCAGTAAAGGGATTTTATACAATGCCTCTTCAAGTGTCCATCCTCCATTCACATCTACTCTAAAAGTAGCCCCTGTATGTTGGCGCAGGGTGCTGATTAGCGCAACATCATCTGGTGTACCCAGTTTAATTTTATAGATTGGCCAAGGCTTTTCCTTCATTTTAGCAACCATTACTTCGGGTTGGTCTATGCCAATCGTAAAGTCGGTAAGCGGTGTGGAAGTCCACTCGGTATCCCAAAGTTGATAGAGGGGTTTCTGCTTCATTTGTCCAAATAAATCCCAACAAGCCATATCTAGTGCAGCCACTAAAAAAGGATTTTTCGGCAATAAATGGTGTAGATAATGCCAATAACGGGTAGGGTCTGTTAATGCAAACTTGCCAATCTGTTGGTGTTTAGCTTCAATGTCGGCAATCATTTGTTCTACGCTTATGTTATAATATGCAATTGCAGGAGCCTCCCCAAATCCAATATGTTTCCCTAATTCCAAAGCAACGATTAAGGTGGGTTGATGTGTTTTGGTTCGCCCGTTGGAAATGGTAAATGGGTGGCGAAAAGGCAATTCGTGTTTCCAATAATAGAGATTCATACAAAAACAATTTCGGGGGGCAGGATTGAACCTTTTCAATCCACTAATTACAATAAATGGTGCTTAGAAATAGACCACCATTTCGACTGCTCAAAAGAGAAAAAGGTTGAGCGAATAGGCTGAAAAAGCGCAAAAATGCCGTTTCTTGGTTAAAATGTAGTGCCATGAGTAGCTTTTATGATGGGTTTGGCCAAAAACGGAAATAAGTTACAAGCCGAAACCAATAGATTAGAAGTAGTCGTACCCCCAAAAAGTGATTGTATAGTACGGCCAACGCTCAAGCGGTTAGAAAAATGTTTTTGCCAGGTTGTATCATATTGTATTTCCATGGTGGTGCGGGAAATAGTTCCGGTTAAATAATTTGTAACTAGCTCTATGGCCAGTTTACTAGCGTGCATGGCCATACTCATTCCATTTCCACACAGTGGCGTAATCATTCCAGCGGCATCGCCCAGCATCAATACATGGTTTTGAAGGGTACTTTTTGTTTCAAAGCTTATTTGCGCAATGGCCAACGGTTCGGAAAACAGCATCTCCGCTTCAGTAAATATTCGGCGCAAATGAGGATTTTGATAAAGAACCGCTCGCTCCATCTGGCCGATAGTGCCATGTTTTTTTAGGTTTTCAGCAGTAGTGAGGTAGCAAAGGCAACTGCGGTCTTCTTCTATTTTGCTCATACCGCAATAGCCATCTTTGAAATTATGCAGGGCAATGGTATCAGCAGGGTGTGGGTAGCGAATGTGGTATTTAATACCAATGTAGTGGTTCAGTTTGTTGGGTTTATGCTGTGTAAAGGGGCGTTTCCATTGCAAATCGAGGTTGCTTCTTTTGCCAAAACTGCCCAATACAACAGTTGACTCCCAAGCGGGAAGGGTAAGCGATTGGGTGTAAATAGCGAACCCTCCTTCTAGCTCTTTATTCAATCTTGCTGATGGATTAAATTCTACATTACTCACCTTGGTATTGGTAAATAGTTGTACCCCTAAGCTGGTGGCTAGGCTGGAGAGTAAATGGTCAATTCTGTGTCGGCTAATTCCAAAGCCACCCAATGGTAATGGCTGCGTAAAAGTGTTTCCATTGGGTGCGCTTAACGAAAGACGGGTAATCTGCGGTAAGGCTAATGTGGAAAGCGGCAGCCCCAGCCGTTCTAAAAATTGCCAAGATTCAAGGCTAATATATTCCCCACAAACTCTATGAAACGGGTAAGTTTCTTTTTCAAACAAGGCTACTGAAAAGCCAGCTTTGGCCGCTTGTATGGCGGCACATAAACCAGCCAATCCTCCTCCAATAATGGCTATGTCGCTGGTATGCGTACCTGCTAATGTCTGGCTCATTTTTTTACAACGATTAGGTGACGGAAAGCCCATTTCCAATGGATGGTATAGTGTTGTATGCCTGCCTCCTGCAGTAATTGCTTCCATTCTTTTTTGGTGAAACCCCGCAACACCGAAATAGGTGCATCATTTTTAACCAAATAGCTTTCGGAAAAACATTGCGTTAGCCCCTTAATGGAATAATAGGCCAAAGGGTGGCGGTGCAAATCGTTGATGAAAAATCCCCGTTGGCAATGTTGGTACATCCATTGCAATTGTGCCACCAAGGCTTCCTGGCTAAAATGATGACAAAAAAGGGCGCTAAACAAAACATCAGGTAATTGATCAAATTGGGCATTTCTATAGTCCATGGTTAACCATTGCGCATTCAGTTGCGGGTATTGTGCAGCCGCAGTTGCAATGCAAGAGGGGTTGATATCAATGCCTATAGGTGTAATGATATCAGCAGGAAAAGCACGATGAATAGCTTGTAGATTATCTCCACCACCACAACCCAACTCACATACGGTCATGTAACTTGGCTGCTTCGCTTTATTACCAGTCTGTGTGGTACGATTGCTAGAAATAAATGCTTTCATACCCGCAATTGTAATTGCGTGTCCACCCAGCCAGGTATTAATAATGTTTAGTTCAGCCATATTAGTTCGGATATCATCAAATGGAATATCCACTCTATCAAGCAGTTCTGTTAGCTTACTTCTATGTGTAAAATCGGGCATTGGGGTAAAGCGTTTTTGGTAGTAGAAGGTATTTTGTAAGGCTTATGCGTTCTTTTAAAAATTGAGTTCGGGTTAAATCAATCGATATAAAACGTTATGCTTTTGCAATGGCAACAAATGTTTCAATGGTTAAACCTGGGCCAAAAGCGCAAGCCATGATGCGCTCACCTTCAGTAACCTTTGTCATCATTTCTTTTAGCACAAACAAAAGGGTAGGAGAACTCATATTCCCATAGTCTGCAAGCACGTTATAGCTGGGTTGCAATGCGGTAGCAGGAATGGATATTGCTTTTTCCACAGCTTCTAGTATTTTTCTGCCTCCCGGGTGAATGCACCATTGGTCTATTTCCTCTAGCTTATATCCTGTTTTTGCTGCACTTCTTTGAAAAATGGCTTCAATATCTGTTTTAATGATGTCCGCCACATAGCTGCTAAGGCTCATTAGAAACCCTTCGCTGCTCAATTTCCAACTCATATCAGCTTGCCCCTTAGTGGCTATTTCACTATAGAAGGACTGTAGTTGGACTCCTTTTGTGCCAGCAACATCGCTTACAACTAGTGCGGCAGCACTACCATCGCTAAACAATAAACTACTGCTTACATTATCAGCAGTATAGGCTTTCTGAAAATGGAGGGTACATAGTTCTGTACATACCACCATCACTTTTGCCGACGGGGCTTCATTTACCAAAAGGGATGCTATCCGTAACGCATGAACCGCTGCATAACACCCCATAAAATTGACGGAAGTTCTAAAAACGGTGGGAGGTAAGTGTAGGGCTTGCGCTATTTGCAAATCCAAACCTGGTGCACTCATTCCGGTACAGCTCACGGTAATTAAGTGGGTAATTTCATTGGGCAGCCATTGGTTACCCAAACAGTTATTAATAGCATCCAAGCTCAATGGTAATGAAGCGTTTTCGTACAGATCCATTCTTTTTTCTAAAGGTGGAAATGGTAATGCAGGGTCTTGTGGTATAAATGTCCATTCCCCTTTTGGAAGGCTAAAATCTGCTATAACCGAATGCCTAGTGGCTATATGGCTTTGCTGGTACAGGTACTTTAGTTTTCGCTTTTCTGTTTCGTCTAATTGAAACACTCCCTGCATGAAAGAAAGGATGGATGATTGGTTATGTTGGAAGGGGGGTACTGCTGTGCCAATGGATACGATGGTTGCCAAAGTGGGGTTATTTAAAGTAATGAAGTAAACAAATGGTTACAAAGGCTATATTGGTAAAAATGGATGCTATCCAATTCATCCGCATAGTGTATTTAAAATTGGCCAATTCAGCATTTTGCCAAACTTGGTAAAACCAATAAAGAAAATAAATGATTACGGGAACAAACAACACCTGTATCAGGAAAAATGTTGCTAAGGAATTGATAGATAGATAATAAGAAAAAAGCAAAGCAAATGCGAGTAAATACAATAGTGCGCAACCAATAAAAGTTCCCCTGATGCCCAACAACATACTCATGGTTTGTACACCGTCTTTGGCATCTTGTTCGTGTTGATAAATTTGGGTGATGGGGTAAAAACCCCCAATCAAAAGGGTACTTATCAGCATACCCAACCAAGGGATAGTAACCAACGGTTGTGTAGAAGCGGCGGCATACACCATTAAAAAAACAGTAGCTCCTTGGTTTAGTACTACAGTGAGAAAACCAATGATGGCAAAACGTTTTAGTCGGATGGCTCTATAACTATACAATCGACTAAATATTATGTACAGCAATGCGAGCGCGCCGATGAAAATGCCCATCGAAAAGGAAGTAACAACGGCTATCAATTCCATCCAAATACTGAGAAAAAACAATTGTTTGGTGGGGGGTAATGGGTTTTCCACCCCACCAATGCTGGCCTCGTCCCTGTCCATATAGCTATTGTAGCCGTTGCTTGCGGGGTACATCAATACATGCAATACCACGAAAATGAGTATTGCCCTGCTGGGCTCAAAATTGCCCAAGAAGCTCAAGGCAAACCAATAAACCGGCATCAAGAAAAAGGAAAAAGGAAAGCGCAACAGTTGAATGGTGGATTTATGGAGCATCTAGGTAACTAATTTGATAAAAGACGCAATTTCTGGTTTTAATATTTATTTCAACTCAATGAATGTAAGGCAATAAGTTTTGATAGTGCCTACTTAATTATTAGTACTGCGCAAATGATGTGAAACTACACCAATTTGCTTTCGTCATATCAACATAGTGGACATAATGGGATTATTATAACCACATCAGGTAGAAAATATTTAAGGCTACTTAAAAAACTTAGATTTAGCTATTAACGAGGCTTCAACACTGCTTCTTCTGATGCGGAAATATTCATCAACTTCTACCCATTAATTTGCCTAAGGAAAGCTTTTTTATTGCTTATAAAAAAATGATGAGGGGGTGTTTTGTAAAATCTTTATTATTGCAATTCGATTAGGCTATTTGAAACAAACAAGGTTTTAATTTTTTGAGTAATTAGATTATGACAAGTGCAGAATTGACGGCAACTGCCAAGACCATTAGTAAATATAGAAAACTACTCACCAAAGAGGCAAAGATTGGTACCCCCATTGCAGACGATGCAGGGTTGAGATACCGAATTATGCCCTTGTACATTAAGATGGAGAGTTACAAATTAGGCTTGCGCTATGTGGAGTGGATTAAAAAGTTGGTAGACAAACAGTTCAACGCAAAGTTTTTGTTTGAACATGCGTTTTTGTTATTCCAGTGCAACCTGATTAAAGAGGCAGAACGAATCATCTTTTACCTAAACATGGACAGCCATTGGGTAATTGATCGATTTTTTGGCATAAAAACACAGCCATCTGTCATAGAAACAGATCAAACGATAATAGAAATGGCGGTGATGGTGGCAAATTTTAATTATCACTTTGAGCAACCTGGGTTTATCATGTTTGGGGCTTGGATAAAGGCAACCATCGATAGTAAATTGTGCCTAGATACCTTGCATGCTGTGGCAGAAATAGAAGCAAAAATTGCAGATTGCAAACAAGAAAACACCCGTGGCCTAGAAAAATTAAGGCAACAAAAAGAGCAAGCAATTAATCTGTTTTTTGAAAAATCTAGATGTAAGACCTTGGTAAAGAATATGTACAGCAATAGCAGTACTCCGTTAAAGTAAATTGAGCGTTTATTTGCTTTATTAAGTAATGCTATTCTGTACAAGTGAATTGCCTAGGGTTTATTCTAGTGGATTTCTTGCTTTATAAGATAGTTTATCTAGGTCTGATGATAGGTTGAGAATATGATTGCTTAATATCCCTTTTACCTCTTTAATGTATTCAGGTTCAGACTCAAATATTTCAGGAAAATATTCCAACACTTTTGCCGATAATTCTTCCATTAGGGTATCTTTAAAAGCTATATTTCTGATATTCGAGTATTTCATTCCTCCTACTATATCTTGTAAACCCTCCACTTTGGCGGTTACGGAAGCGTGCTGCTCTGGTGTCATTTGTATAATTGCAGGGGTCATATAACCAGGATTAAGCCGGAGATACTCATTCAAAAGGGGCTCTATGTCAAAGGATTCTGCTTGCAGTGCCGCCCAAACCTTAGTTTCCTTGGGACCAAAACCATTGATACTTCTACGGATATCATCAAAGTACTTGGCAATTTCAGGTGCATTGTTCCTACAATATTTGCAGAGATCATTATAAAATATAGTGGCTCTAAATTCATCCCCATCCTTTTCCACTTTCAATACAAAGTAGATCATATCCTCCCCTAAGTCTTCTAGAAAATCTTTCACTTCATAGCTTATAATAGTGAATGCGTGCATAGCAAATGATAATTTTTAGTTGATTCGTAAATCTGTTGATGCCACAATAATAGCAATCAGAGAAGAACTATAAGAAGCAAGTTGAAAAGTAAGCACATTCATTAGCCTTACCGTATTTTGATGTGTGGAGTTTTAAATGGGAATACTGTTATGTACTCGTTTAAAACCAAGTACGAATAAAGGGGAATTTTACCTAAGCTCATTTGTAGTTAAAGTAAATCAAACATCCCAAAAGCAGATTTATACCAAGGGCAATCAGCGTTAAAGTAAGCAGTAGATTACACCAGAATTGCATGTTTAAATACCTTGGTTTCACTTTGCTTTTGTAGTAACGGAAATATTGAAGGGGTTCATAAAAGGAATAAAGTAGGCCAACACTCCGTTTGTGCTTATTATCTAAGTAATAATGTAATAGTACTTTGCCACTAAAGAATAAGATAATGAGCAATCCAGAGATAGTGTGTAAAATATTCAAACTCATGGCAATTGTTTAAACTCAATTTTTTACCTTTTTGATAAGGAGTAATTAGGGATAATAGCATTTAGAAGGAGGCTCAATGTGTGGCCTGGTTTGTTAATGCATTAGGAAGCATCAGCAGAAACGGAATACTTTTTTCGTATTTCACTTCGTAATGGTTTACACCAAATTGTAGATTTTTGTAGTAAGTCTGTCTGTAATCCAAATAATTTTTTTCGGAAGTAATGCACCAAGCATTGTCGCCAAGTTTCTTAGCTAGAAACCATTTTTCAATAAGTCGTGTGGTTCTGCCGTTGCCATCAACAAATGGGTGGATGTTTACAAATACGAGGTGAATGTAGGCCGCATAGTAAAATATTTCAGCGGTTGACAACTGGGTATTTAGCAAAACTGCAATGTCCGAAAAAAGCTTGACCATTTTTTGTTTAATACATGCTGGTTCAATGGCTTAATATATAAGTCTTCCTTCGCTTCTTACACCAACTTGTACTTTTCTTATTTTGCCCCGTTCCTTTTTTATAAGGATAGAACGAGTTAAAATTTCGTGCGCTTTCAACGCATTATCTAGGGTCAATTCATTGGTTCTTGCAAATTGGTAAGCAGCCATAAGGTCTTCGATTTCCTTAATTTCTTTTGTCTTGAGGTGAAGGTTAAATTCACTTGATTTTAGATAAGTGTCAAAACTTGCCGTATTTCCTTCAATGTTGGATGAATGCACCGCAGCATTTGCAAGATAGAATTTGAAATCTTCCAAGCTTTGGGGCTGATTTTTCAAGGTTTCAAATGCCGAGGCTACATCTACAGCTAGTTGTCGTTCGTACGCATCGAAATATTGTTGGTTTAAAATGTTCAATTCTACAATCATGCTTCGAAGATAAGAAAGAAGCGACCAGTCATTCCTGATTATGTGCAGAAAATAGAAGTAATGTTTGTTGGAAACTAACATTCAGGCTTAGGTTTTTAAGAATAGAGATTCACTAATGAGAAATGCAAATCAGAAGATTTGTAAACATTGCTACGTACTCAGGTGACATACGCCGAGCATTGCTTTTTGACCGAGCTAGAGAAGATTACGCCGAGCTTGTTAACAGATTTCCAGGACGTTACAATTCATAGCTTTTTGCCTCAATTTGGTGGGCATGGTTGCTGCAACATCGCTCCTTTAGCTTCTTAGCAGAAAATATCCCTCGGATTTTTTACTATTTCAGTTTTGCCGAAACTGAACCGAAAGATGCGTATTATGAAGCAACGGATGAATTACCCAAAATTTGCAGGAAGAAGTCAAGATTTATGCTTTATAAATTTATATGCTTTTGCCCTGCGTTTTGGTATAGCCCTGTCGTCGGGATACCGTACTTTCGTTTTGCAATTAACTATCCGAAAATGATTCTACGCTTTCTTTTTTGCTTTCTGTGTTTTGCCAGCGGGGGTATGGCACAAAACAAACCTGCTACCATCAAGCAGTCCATTGTTTTAAAAAGCGGATTACAATTTAAGCTCACGATACCAGCAAAGTATTCGATTGCTGTAGCGGCAGAAGTAAAGCATCGGCTGCGCTTTTTAGCCAAAAGCCCTGATGGCCGTTTGTTTGCCACCGATATGTTTAACCGCGGCGATAATAAACTGGGCCGCATTTTAATTTTTGACCGCTTTAATACCACTAC
The DNA here is from genome assembly GCA_027486835.1 of Chitinophagaceae bacterium. Classification (GTDB taxonomy): domain Bacteria; phylum Bacteroidota; class Bacteroidia; order Chitinophagales; family Chitinophagaceae; genus Parasediminibacterium. Next base: position 30,986 of record JAIXOJ010000185.1, on the reverse strand, counting down.
ACACCGTTTTGATACTACCATTGAATACCTTACAAAGCTCCGCAATCCTAACCAAGTGGCTTTTTACAGTGGTGGTAACAAACATTATTTATACGTAGCCGAAACCGGCACCATAAAACGCTTTGTGTACCAGCCGGGTGACAATGCACCAAAAGATACCGGGCAGGTAATTGCACATTACCCGGATTATGGACTTAATTACAAGTATGGCGGATGGCACCTTACCCGCAGCCTTTGTTTCAATAATAATAAATTGTATGTAAGTATTGGCAGCAGTTGCAATGCCTGTTTAGAAACCGAGACCAGCCGTGCAGTGATTATAGAAATGAACCCCGATGGCAGTGCACAGACTATTTACGCCAGCGGTTTGCGCAATGCAGTAGGGATGCATTGGGTAAGCAACCGGCTTTGGGTTACCAATATGGGGCGCGACTTAATGGGGCCCGACAAACCAGAAGACCTGATGCTACCGCTTACCAGTGGTGGCTTTTATGGCTGGCCTTTTTATTACCAGTATAAAAGCAAAATATTTGCAGATACTGCATTTACGGCTGCAATGAAAAATATACACCTAAAAATGCCACCCGTAGCACCCATTGCTTTTAAAGCGCATAGTGCGCCGCTGGGGCTTTGTTATATGATTAATTTTGCTGACAGCGTTTTGAACAATAGTTTTTTGGTGGCACTGCATGGCAGCACCAGTGTTTGGCGACAGCGCGGTAATGCAGTGGTGCAGGTGAATAAAAATGGAACTTACAGCGAAATTATCAGCGGCTTTTTACAGGGCAAAACAGAAAAAGAAAGGTATGGCCGTCCATGCGATGTAATGCAATGGAATACGCATTCTTTTTTTGTAACTGATGATAAGAATGGGGTGTTGTATTATGTATGGAAATAGTAAGGAAGTTTGTGCGGAAGTCGCGTGTGCGCCTGGCGGAACACTTGCACTAGTTAAAGAAAGGCAGATATGCATGAGAGGAAGGTACTTAACCCCCCTATGGCGTAAACGCAAATGGATATAGCACAAAGCTGATAGAAATATTAATGATTAATACTTCTATCAGCTGTTTTACAAGATACAGGAGAACGCTGTATTATCCCATTGAATGGAATCCTACCTTGTTTCCTTCAGTATCAATAAAAAGTGCAATAAAGCCATTGTCACCAATAGACGTTTTCGGCAAAATAACTGTTCCTCCGGCACTTTCTACTCTGCCCAATGGAACTGAAAGGTCATTTCCACCATCTAAGTAAACAGTTGTGCCAGTCATTGACGGAACAAAGTTTTCACCGCTCGCGATAGCTCCGCCAAATCCACCTTTTTGTGAATCAGACGGTAAATATGCATATTGCATATTTGGATTTGGGTCTTCATGAATTTGAGCATCTAACACTGTAGCATAAAATGCTTTTGCTCTTGCGAAATCTGTTGCTGGGATTTCAAACCAGTTTAGCGTATTTACCATTTTTTATTAAAATTTAATTGTTATAATCATTTGGTGTTTAGAAATCAACACAATTTTACCCGTAGATTCTCTGATTTCCTTTTATCTATTTGCTTCGTCAGCTTTTATAAAAGGAAGGTATGTCCAGCATTAATTTTTGCTCGTTTCATAATTGTCAATTTGCATTATAAACAATTGCAAACTCTTTAGCAAAATCTTCTAATTTAACCTTGTACAATTTTGGTTTTTCAGCCAACGTATTGTAATGTTCATTTAGATACCCCTTAGTGAAAAATTGACCAATTTCCACAAAGATTTCTGACAGCTCATCTGAAAATCCTGCTTGCTTTAGTCCATTTCTCGTGTCATCATCGCTAAAAGGAATCCAACTCAATTCGCTATTGCCAATGGCTTTGCCAATTTGCTGCGCAACTTCAGCACAGCTCCTGATGTCGCTAACTACGTAATAGGGTTCACCATTATTAAAATTGTCAGTAACAAAAGCCTCTGCTGCTGCATCAGCAATGTCGCTTGTATGTGATAACAACAATAAATTATTCACATCACCATAATTTCCACCAATAACCCCATTTTTCACATAGGCAATTTGGTTAAAAAGGTTGCTGTAGAAATATCCTGGACGAAGAAATACATGTTCGGTATCGGGTATATTAGCTATGGCTTTTTCCACTCTTGCCAATGCTGCGGTTGGCCCCTTCCCATCAAAACGGTGACCTCCATACGTCCCCAGATTAACCACTTTTTTTACACCATTTTGCACTATTGCTTATGCGAAAATGTTGCCCACTTTTTCGTGATAGGCCACCCAGTCTTTTTCCTGCCAAGGCACGGGAACCATGGTATAAACCGCATCTGCTCCTTTAAAGGCGTTTGTAATGAAATCCGCATCCTCAATACTGCCAATAGCTGCTATAGCCCCTTTTTCTGTTAAAGGTTTTAAATTTTCTTCGTTTCTTCCAATAACGGTTACGGTATGACCTTGGCTTAATAATTTTTGTGCTAGCGGTTTTGTAATATTACCTGCTGCTCCTGTTAATGTAATTTTCATATTTTCATTTTTTCATCTAAACCTGTTGAATAATTTTAACTTCAAGGAAGAAGTACAGTTTTTCCCGTTGTTTTTCTGTGTTCCATTTGCTTGTGGGCTTCTGCCGCTTCTGCCAAAGCAAACGTCTGTCCAACATGTACCCTTAGTTTCCCAGTGGCCGCTTGCGAAAACAAATATTGATAAGCTTCCTGAATTAAATCTGGTTTTTCGAAATAACTTGCTAATCCAAAACCCTGTAAAATGAGGTTTTTATCAACAAGTGCGAAGGCTTCAATTGATGTAGATCCTCCTGTTGGATTTCCAAAACTAATTAGCCTTCCAAAGGGGGCAAGGCAATTAACGCTATTTCGCAGAATTTCACCTCCTGTAGATTCTAAGATTAAATCAACACCTTTTCCTTCTGTTGCATCCTTTACTTTTTGAACCCAATCAGATGCTGTATAATTTATTAATTCATCCGCACCCAATGATTTGGCAATTGCCAATTTTTCTACATTACTTGCCGTGGCTATTATTTTACTTGCTCCCATTTGTTTTGCAATTTGAACTAATAAAGTACCCACACCACCAGCTGCCGCATGTATCAGCACAGTTTGCCCATTTTGTAGTTTCGCTCCGTCTTTCAACATCAGGTATGCGGTGAGGCCTTGAACTTGCAATGCCAAAGATTCTTGGGCAGAGATAGAAGGAGGAATAACTGCTGCCAAATAAGAGGCTGTAACAGCATATTGGGCATATCCACCGCCACTTGCAAGCATCGCAACTACTCTATCTCCTATGGAAATATTTTCAACACCTTGTCCAACCTCAGTAACTATACCTGCCACTTCCCAACCGGGTAAAAAAGGTAAAGAGACGGGGAATACATATTGATTTCTTCTTTGCATGATGTCAGAAAAATTCACACCTGACGCTTCTACCTTGATTAAAATCTGCCCATCGCCAGCAGAGGGCTTTGGTACATCCTGCAAAATCAATTTTTCAGATCCTCCAAATTCATTTACTATTATCTGTTTCATTGTTTTTATCGGGTTTAAATTAATTTGTTGCCACTTCATAAATGGCCTTGATATTTCCTTTTGTTGCTTTTGAATAAGAACAAATTGAATTAGCGACTTCTACCAGTTTTTTTGCAGTATCGTAGTCTGCATCATTTATTTTAACAAGAAGGTGGGCTCCAAGATCAAAATTGCCGTTATCATGTAAAATACCAATTTTAGCCGTTACCAACACTTCTCCAATTTTAACTTTTTCGATTCCGGCAGCAACTGTCACACTTGTTCCAAAACAAGCTGACCAAGCCGCTGCAAATAGTTGTTCGGGATTGGTTGCACCACCATCACCTCCCATTTCTTTTGGGATTCTTACATCTAAATCTAATAATCCATCAGATGATTTTGTGTGACCGTTTCGACCTGCTAAGGTGGTCACTTCTGCTTCATACAATTTTTCCATTTTTTTAAATTTTAATTTTTGATTCGACCTTATTTTTTTTGAATCATACACTAATGACGAATGAGTTTTGGGAATTTGGACATCGAATCGGACATTAATTTTCCAATTTCTGAACTGGGCGAACTTCTACTTTTCCATTCTCCTGAAAAATAGGACACCCCTTTGAAATCTCAACAGCCTCGCTAATGTCTATTGCGTTAATTATGAGATAACCATTAACCATTTCTTTGGCTATGATAAAAGCACCATCTGTAACGACTTTATTTTTTCCGCTTACCTGTTTTCCAGTACGCTGAAGGCTTTCACCCCCAACAAGGATTCCATTCTGACCAAGACCTTGCATCCAGGTCATCCACGATTGAATGTATGCCTTAGCTTCTTTTGAATTCGCATTTTGTGGATGAGTGTCACCGCCTCTGAAAATGAGCATAAACTTTTCTTTCTTAACCTCTCCTGCTGATTGTGCGTAACTGCTAATCGTAGCCATAGCCATGATGGCTACTGTAAATACTACTGTTTTTAGATTTTTCATTTCTTTTATATTTAAAGCGTTTTTTTTAAAATTAAATTAATTGATTCCCAAATTAAAATTTTTCATTTTGAATTATTTTAATCGTTTAGTTTTTGAATCATACATTAATGACGAATGAGTTTTGGAAATTTGGACATCGAGTCGGACATTAATTTTCCAATTTCTGAATCTGAACTGGGCGAACTTCTACTTTTCCGTTCTCTTCAAAAATTGGACACCCTTTCGCAATCTCTACAGCCTCGTTAATGTCTTTTGCGTTAATGATGAGGTAACCTCCAACCATTTCCATGGCTTCTATAAAGGGACCATCTGTCACAACTCTATTTTTTCCGTTTACTTGTTTGCCAGTGGTTTGAAGCGGTTCTCCCCCTGCTAGGATTCCTTTCTCGCCAAGACCTTGCTGCCAAGTAATCCACGATTGAATGTATGTTTTAACTTCTATTGAATCTTTCGCATTGTGGACGTGCGTGTCTCCACCTCTGAATAAAAACATAAATTTTTCCATTGTTTTACTTTTTTAAATCGTTTAAAATATTTGTTACAACACTATTACGATTGGCTTTTTCGAAATTGGACAGATTGTTGGAAAAATTTTTTTTTCGGTCTATTTTATTGCAGATTCGGGTTATAAAATAACAGCTAGCTGATAACTATCCGCAACTAGAAGGTGTCTATGAAAGCAAAAAATAGCTGTATTGCCGCATGTTTCTCCCAAATTGTAGAAGTACTTTATTTGTAATGGTGTTGAAGAATTGTGCTTTCTAATTGCTCGTGATTGAAAAAAGAACCAATCAAAGCAATGTTGCAAAAAAGTGAAAACCTAAGCAAATTATAAAAGCGGCACGCTTACGCTGGTTTGTTGGGCTTTCGGCTATTTTTTCTTTATGTAGTTTTTTATTGTGAGGCCTCAATATATTCAGGAATAGTCAAAACTATTTTTATCTCTGGGCGAAAAGCTGATTTCACTTTTGTTACTTGATCCTTTGTCATTTTAACGCCTACTATTTTCAACACCTTGAGGTTTGGTAGCTGTTTTAGTTTGTCAAGTTGTTGAACAATATCGAGGTCTTTGTTAATTGACAAGTCGAGAACTTCAAGATTAATAAGCTTCGTTATAGCGTTTGGAAGAGTCGTCAATTTGTTTGTATTGACTACCAGTGTTTTCAGATTTGTAAGCTTGCCAATTTGTTCTGATAAAAATGAAATGTTGTTTGAGTTACTGTCAACTAATGCTGAAAGAGGAGGATAAAATGCAACGTAATTACTTCCTAAGTCTAAATAAGTGATTTCCGAGTTTTGGTAAACACTGTCTGGAATTTCTTTTAGATGTTGTCCAGATAAATCAACTTTCACTTCTCGTGGTGTCATTTGGCTTTGGGAACAAAAGCTAAAAGTCAACAATGTAATAATGATCGATAAAGGTTTCATTGTAATTCAGCCAACTAAAAATATTCGTAACTATGTTGCGTTGATAAAGCCAAATCTAGCTGTATTACCGCATGTTATCCCAAATTACTAATAGTACTTAAAGTGCCTTAATTGTGTAGAAATGTTTTAAGTGATTGTTCGTTATTTAATCAAAAACCAATCAAAGCAAAGCGACAAAACATCGAATAGCTAAGCGAATGGCACAAGCGGCACGTTTAAGCCAGCGGAGGCATCTTACTTTTTTGGTAACCCTAACTTGGTAAAAACCTGTTTTGCTTTTTCTACTTTCTTGGGAAAAAGTATTTCTTCATCAAGTTTGTTAAGCCTTTTGTCAATGATTACAAACGGCACTTTACTATTCTTTATTTCTGTTATTGTTTTCATTATTAACTAATTTTATTTTTTCTTTGTACTAGAAATCCTAAATAATTCCTACCAAGTTGAAACTCTTCCCAATCAATTTCTGTCTGACCATAAACATCAAAGTCCTCTTTTATTTCGTGAATATACTTTGAGATTCCAATTTGGTAAAGTCTGTTTCTGGAAGCCGTGCTTCCAGTTGCAAAAACCCATGCATTTGGATGCATGTCGCAAAAAGCATAAACAGCACTAATTACGGTTGCTAAAACTTTTTCACTATCGCCGTTATTGCTTACTACTAAATCATAAAATTCATTCGTTTGTTCGTCAACATCGCCAAAGCCCAAATTATAAATCTCTTCTTTATTAATTAAAGTAAACTGAATTCGTTTCTTGATTAAACCTTTTGGACCCTCGCTAATAAATTCATAACTTGATAATCTTTCCCCAGATTTCAATTGGTATTTGGGTAGCCTCATTGTGGTTGAAAGTAAATGTTAAGCGTAAAGTAACAAAATTATTTTGAGGTTAATTAGCAATTGGGAATATAGAAAAGGTATTGCCTTGTTAGCAAAATTTGTACTCCCAAAGTCAACGCAGATAAGTTATCATTTGCAATATTGCTGCTGTTTTACTAATGAGCCAAATCAAATGTGTGCTGTTTCAAGCCTCCACGTCTTTTAAACTATAGCCAATAAATTTCTTTTTCACATTTGAATCAATGAGTCCATTAACGAAACTTCTTATTTCGTTATCACTCCAATCGTCATTGTCAGGAACTATTTGAATGACTTTTTTGTCAGAAAAATAAACGGTACAAACGTTTTTTATTCCTTCTCTAAATGTTGTTGCTTGCCTTTTGTATGTAAACTCAATTTGGGTTAAATTATACTTGGTTGTCTTTTTAATGCCAATATAATTTTTGTAAATAAAAGTCAAACTGCTGTTGGTCTTGTCGAGCTGAATTTCATTTAATCTGGAGGTAACAACATTGAAAAGGATAAAGAGAAATAAAAAAATAATTAGTAATATCCAACGGCTATTTGCGCCCCTTGAGGAGAAGAGAATTGTCACACCAAAAAAAATTACAAAGCCAATGGTGTAATAAATATTTGTTTTTAATTCTGCTTTATAAATTGTCACTTTGGTAAAGGTTTTATCAAAAAAATGGGGCACAACTCATATTTCCAAACAACACTTGCGAACATAAACCAAAACTGGGTCTATTGGCGAACGATACCCTGAAATTTCCAATAGTACTTAGTATGCTTTTGTGTTGCAGAATTGGTCTGAGCTATAGTTCGTTATTGAAGCAAGAACCATTAAAGCTAAGAGGCAAATGCGGCGAAGAACTAAGCGAATGATACTAGCTGACTAAATACACTAAATGGGAAATTGGAAAACGTTCAGATGTAGTTAGGAAACTTTGACTAGCAATGTGAAGCATCATTATGATTGTTTTGAGCTAGTTTGTCTAAGTTTAAAAGCTTCCATTGCTTCTCTGGCTTTTTCCAAATATTTTTGTTTGTCTACCTGATATTCAGCAGATAACTTTTCTCTTATCTGTCGCATATATTCGACTGCATGAAAATCTTTTTTTGTTTTTGTATTCATTTCCAAATTTATAATATAGCCTTCAAACTGATGTACAATGAAGATTAGTTGTTGAGGTAAAATAATGATGCCTTTAATAAGGCAAAATTTGAGGTAGCTATTTGCTAAAATTTGTCGAGATTTTTTGGAATTGCTCCATAAAAAATGCCATCATAGCCAATTCCCTTAGTCTTTTTTAAATAAGAAAACTCCCAACTGTCCTTTTTCAAGTCAAATTGTTTTTTATTTATTCTTCCAATAAATGGCTTTGAAATAAAAATATTTTCTGCAATTTTTAGTCTAACTCTTAGATGTGTTATTTCATTACCAGCGTATTTTGGAAACAAAACCATTATAAATTCTTTTGGCTCTATTTTACGCTTGAAATATCCATTTCCACAAAAGTCAAATCCCCTGCATTCAATTGGATGCCATCTCCTGTAGTGACTGGTATCAGTCGCTTCTTGAATACCAAAAGCATAACTGTCTTTTCCCACAAATAATTTTGGTGTTGATGTTTCATTAACAATATAAACTGGATAATAATTGAAAAGTTTCCTGTTAAATGTTTTTGAGTAGATAATAGATGTATTGTAGTCAGTAAATATTTGTAATCCATCAGAAGACAAAGTGTCAAACTCAAATACTTGATGTTCCCAATTGTACTGTTTTTCTGATATAGAATCCCTTCTTTGTCTTTCTCCTGTAAATCGGATTGTGTCTGAAAATTTAAACTGTCCAATAAACTCCGGGAATACAGAAGAAATATTTTCTTCGATAAAATTATTTGTTGTATCTGTAATGTCGGCTTGAACAACAAAAGGGATTTTAAATTTATCTACAGGCAAGTTCCTCGCTTGTTTCTTTGCATTACAACCAAAAATAAAGAATAGCGAAATAAATTGAAATGCTCGTGTCATAACCATTTACATTTAGATATAGTTTTGGCATTGTTAAGGAAACTCGAGAATGGTACCCCAGAAAAAAAGCCAATAATTGCAATATTGCTGCTGTTTTATTGATAAGCCAAATTTATAACGGCAAGCCCCCGAACTAAAGCACTTTAAAGAACCAATGTTGGGGCTATATTAGTCAAGACCCAATAATGCCAAACCTAATCTTGCCTGCTTTACTTTTCTACGCTTTCTGCCTTTTCCAAGCTATTACTTTTACGCCATTTGAATAATGTATTAAATCAGGTTGTCTATCAGATAGATTTATTTCGCCGATTTGATAACTTAATTTTAGTTGCTTTATATCTACATTTTTTATTTCCCATTCTTTATGGTGAATGTCATAACGATAAAATTTTTTGTCTTTGTCAAGGAATAAACAATATCTCTCTGTAAGCCACTTGTCCAACTCGGTTTTGTGTTCTAATTCTTGCTTAATTTCAAATTCTGTGGAAAGGTAAAATCCATTTTGAATATTTTCTGATGAATATGATTTGTCAGTCCGTTTTATGTTTGATTTCTCATAAGGAAGTCCCGATAAAGATTTAGCTATAAAAGTCGAAAATAATTTTGCAGCTTCGATGTTTAAAAAGTAAACACCTTTTTTATGGTCGTTATCAATGTATGTTCTCAAATTTATTTCGTTAAAGTCAGAAATTAGAGAAATTGAAGGCAAGTATTTTGGTCTAATTTTCTGCATTGTGAATGCAACTAATGAAACATAACAATTGCCACCAAAAGTGTCAATGGTGAAGTTCTCAGGAACGCATTTTCGTAAGATGTCAAACGGAATTGTCCAATGAAAAAACAATGCGTTATTCCATTCTTGATAATATTTCCATTGTCCAATAGGAAGTGCGAAAGGTCTATGAGCAATGCTGGAAAGTATGTTATCTATTTCTGTCATTTCTGAAGTCTGATAGTATAGCTGGCAACTAATAAATATTCGCAACCACAATTGCGTCTATAAACCAAAACTAAGTGTATAGCCCCATTGTTCCTTAAATTTTGTGTAGCACTTAAACTACTTTAGTGAGTGTAAACTAAACTACGCCAACCCTATTTGTTGCCGTGCCAACCCTAAATAATCGCTGTGCTAACCCTATAAATCGCTGTGCTATCCCAAATAATCACTGTGTTTTGTAGAAGGGCGAATGTGCCGAAGTTATTTGTTGCCATGCTTGTTGATTACTTAAAACCTCGAGGATTCAAACATCAAAAAAAATCGGCATTTGGTTCAGTGTTTTAAAACACCTACTATTTTCGTAATTCTTAATCATGAAAAAGTATTTTTTACACATTAGTTTGTTAGCCAAGCTTGTACTACTAAAAATTATGCGGCTGAATTGCCTAATTATGCTGCGCTTTTTGGACTTACCAAGGCCGATGCCGGCAAAGTATCCGCTGATGCAGTAAATCTCGATGCGTTTTATAATTACGTGGAAGCAATGAAGAAACACATGAAATACCTAACTTCTTATCGTAATTATTTTACGAATGGCGACAGCGATATCAGGCCGTTGCCTCCGCTCTCTTACCCTCCTCCATTACCTACTTTTACAGTAAGCCCAGTAGCTGATATTTTCGGACGATTAATAGATCAAGTGGGGCTTATAAAGAAAAACAGAAATGCTACTCTTGAGATTTTGAAAGATTTGGATGCTTGATTATAAAGCCATATTACTTTGAAAGTTTCTAACAACATACAGGCCTTTCAGTCTCAAGGGTGAGGCCTGTATATTTTCTCGTACATTAACAGTCGTTTCTCAAGGCAAATTTTTTCCTATTATTCATAAATTAGCCCATTGCCAACCTAAAAGTCATATTAGTCATTAAGTAACCTCAAACTAACTAGAAGAAAATTAAACTTTCGTCTTAGATAATAAGATTAGCGTTTAGGTTTGAAAGATTCACGTGTCGGTTCCAATCAGATACCGTCTTTTTAGAAAATTCAGGTGTCGGTTCGTAACCTACACGTGTCGGTTAGCAACCTACACGTGTAGGTTGCTAACAGATACCGTCTTTTTTGAAAATTCACGTGTAGGTTTGTAACCTTCACGTATCGATTAGCAACCTACACGTGAAGGTTTCAAACAGATGCCGTCTTTTTAGAAAATTCACATGTCGGTTAGTAACTTTCACGTGTCTGTTAGCAACCTACACGTGTTGGTTTCAAACAGATGCCGTCTTTTTTAAAGATTCACGAGTCGGTTAGTAAGATTTTCGTGTCTTTTTGAAAGATTTAGTCGAGTTATGTCATATCATTTACTTTGGTTTAGATGGGGGCATTAGTTTGGTTTTTTAGCGTAAAATCTTCTCTTTTTTCTCTTTTTTGTTTTCGAAATGATAAAAAGCCCCATTTTTTCCGAAATTAACAAAAAATATTTTGCCGTATTTGTTTGTCATTTTATATTGCAGTGTATATTATTGTTAACATTAAAAAATTAAAAAAATGGCTAGAAGAACGGTTAGAGCTAAAATTCCTTCTTCTTCCCCAGAAAAAATGACTAAACTTGGGGAGGATATTGTAGATCAGAACAAGCGAGATGGAACAACAGGCCCATTAGCAAATGGGGATGTGAACATGGCGGAGTTTGAAAAAAAATTGACCACTGTAGTAGCATTGCGTGATGATGCTGAAAAACTTAGTAAGCAAGCTGAGAAAAAAATACAGGAGGCGAATCAAATTTTGGGAATTGATAAGGGGCAAACGATATCTACCCCTGGTACGATTTATTTTGATATTGGTTTGATTAAAACTAGGTTGTTGGGTAAATTTAAAAATATGGAGGACACTTTAGGTCTTTATGGATTTAATGTTGTAATTGGTACCAGTTCCTCTCCCAAAAGAAAGTCTTAAACCCGCTAAACCCCTTTTTTATTTTTTGTTCACTAAATGACTTATTATTTATATCGATCCTTTTAAACCCGTTAGGTTGATAAATCCTAACGGGTTTTTTTATGGCAAGATGGTATGGTTGATTATTTCTTATAAATTGTACCTATTTTATTTACCTAGTTTTTTCTTTCAGCAGCAAGCATTTCCAACGCTTTGTTTTTTGGGATAGCGGGCTCATGATCGTTTTTGCTTTCATCATAAAGTTTAATGTCCTCCAATTCTTCCAACGCTTCGAGTATGGTTTTATATTCTTTTATGGGCAGGATAGCTGCTATCTTTTTCCCTTTTTCGTCTGTAATATACTGTGGATGTATTTGGTGCATACTGTAAATCTTTTTCTTTATTAACCTTAAATGGAAGGATTGCCCAATATCTGTTTTCGTTATTATGGATAATTTTTGTGGCTGTAAAATACAATAAGTCCAATTGTAGCGTAGAACATTTTCTTTTTTCGGTTAGTAAATGCCCTTTTAATTACATGGTTTTGTCTGATAATCAACCGTTGGTATAAGCTTAATCCACTGCAAAACCTACACCCTAAGTTTGCTTCACCTCTTTACTTAAATAATCAGCAATCAATCTTTGCCCAAATGATTCAAGGGATTTAAATTTGGCCAATTACATCAGCATACAATCAATCAAAATGAACAGTTTTGGCAATACCATTCGAACACTCCGAGAGGGCAAAGCACTGCCTTTGCTAAGTGTTGCAAGTTTTTTAGGCATTGACCCTTGTTTACTTGGTAAGATGGAATGCGATGAACAACAGCCTACGAGGGAACAAGTAATTAAACTAGCAAAATATTTTAACGTGCACGAAAATGATTTATTGGTTACAAGGCTAAATGACCAATTTGTTGTTGAAGTAGTAGAAGTGGATAGTGATATGAAAGCACTACAAATGGCAGAAGAAAATGTGGCTTATATCCCCAAAACCACAACTAACAAAAGCAGTATGATTAGTGCAATAAGCACTGTTTTTAATGAAGATGGCCGCGTGGCTTGTGCTTGGTTGTTTGGTTCTTTTGCAAGAGGGGACGAGGGTTCACATAGCGATGTTGATATTATGGTGGATTTAAACAATGAAAAACAATACTCCATGTTTGACCTGCTGGACATAACATTCCTGCTTGAAAATGAACTTGGGCGTAAAGTGGACTTGGTGGAAAAAGGCTTTCTAAGTGATTTTGCGCTACAAACGGCTACCAAGGATTTAATAAAGATTTATGGATAAACCGACACCACAAGAAAGATTATTGCATGTTTTGAATGCCATAAAGGAGGAGAATCACTCCATACAATGGTGGTTGGGAAATCAATAACTTTACCCGCATACTACCCTAAACAAATTAAGCAGGAATTCCCCCATTAAAAAAAGGGTATCAAGTTATAATAACTCAATACCCTTTTCCTTTTATGTAGCTAGCAGCTAAACCAAACTAATCTGGTTTTTTACCACCAAGAAATTGGTTGATGGTAGATAGTTCGCCGCGGTTGCTATTTTCTTCTTTGTTTACGTGCAACTTGCTGTAATAATCTTCTGCCGCATTGGGCTTGTAATCATTGTCAATCAAGTTGATTTTTTTACGGATATACGCAGGCACAGCATTGTAATCGTTGGCATCGGTGCTGGCTGGGTTAAAGCTCAGGTTGCGCAAAGACTGTATGCGCTCTTGCACTTTTTTGCGGTGTTCCATCGCTTCCCAGCTAACGTCTGTATTCATCATTCCTCCAGCGGGGGTTGCATCCGTAGGGTAGGTTGGTGGTGCAGGTGGTGGTGGCGGGGGAGGGGTGGGTGTAAAATTTGCCGCATCGTTCACGTTGATAGGCTGCACGGGAATGCCCGATTTGGCCGCATCAAAACTGTTTTTCATGTACGAAGAAGCAGGAGTATTAATATTATTTACCGGAGGAAACGCAGACGGTGGTGCTGAATAAATTGATGTTGGTTTTGGTTGCGTATTGTCGTTGAATACGAAATTCAGCGTTTCGTCCACAGCCTGGCGCGCTTCCGGTTTTTTCATTTCTGCTGGAGCAGATTTATCGCTAATGTCTGTTGACAATTCAAAAATGAGCGGCTTATCGTCCACAAAGTTGGAAGTATTGCTTTGAATGTTGGGCAGCGAAACACCATCGCCCGAAAGGAATGGGCTTTGTACATTTTGTTGGTAGCCACCATTCATTCGCGGAGCAAGCTCATCTGGAATACTCGAAGTTGGTTGTTGAAAAGAATGGGAATTGGTGGGGAGCGGTGTAGCGTCCGTACCCAATTTTCCATTTTCGCCCACGTTCAACGTCATCATTATTTTTTCCGCTTGGTGAATTGGTTTTTTCTCTGCCTCTTCTTTTGCAAACGGGTTGCGTGCATCAAACCCAGTAGCTATAAGGGTAATGCCAATCTTCTTGTCTAAGCTGTTGTCGTAGCCCATACCCACAATAACGTCGGTATGTTCTCCTGCTTGCATAGACAAGTAGTTGTTAATGGTTTCAATTTCGTCCATTGTTGCTTCATGGTCGCCTTCGGAGCAATTGATATTAATGAGAATCCATTTGGCCCCTTTAATTTCATTGTCGTTCAATAGTGGAGAGGTTAAAGCAGCTTCAATGGCCACTTGTGCCCTGTCTTCACCTTCTGCTTCGGCTTTGCCCAATATAGCTACACCACCGTTTCTCATTACCGTACACACGTCGGCAAAGTCAACAATAATGTGTCCACGACTATTGATAATGTCGGTAATACATTTTGCAGCAGTAGCCAACACATTGTCAGCTTTGCCAAATGCTTCCCGCATTTTTAAGTTGCCAAACTGCATACGTAGTTTGTCGTTACTAATTACCAACAGCGTATCCACATGTGGTTTCAATTGGTTAATACCTTCTTCGGCCATTGCCAAACGGCGAGGACCTTCAAAGCCAAAGGGGGTGGTAACAATACCTACCGTTAGTATGCCAAGGTCTTTACACACTTGTGCAATAATAGGCGCGCCACCAGTACCCGTTCCACCACCCATGCCTACGGTGATGAAAGCCATTTTGGTATTAACTTCTAGTATTTTTTTTATTTCTTCAAGGCTTTCTTCGGTTGCTTTTTTGCCCACTTCGGGGTTAGCACCGGCACCCAAACCCTGTGTAAGGTATGGGCCTAATTGAATTTTATTGGGAACACGACTTTGTTCTAATGCTTTCGCATCGGTATTGCAAACAATGAAATCAACACCTTCCACATCTTGTGAAAACATGAAATTAACAGCATTGCTTCCGCCGCCGCCTACACCAATTACTTTGATGATAGATGATTTTTGTTTAGGTAAATCAAAATGAATCATAGCTGAGGGGGGGATTAAATGTGAACGAATGATAAAGAGAAGGTTTAGCTATTTACCTAATCGCAACAACTCCATCTTTATTTTTTAAACTCTTTTTTAATTACGGATTATACGGGTATGCTTTAAAGGGGGGGATGCTGAATGGGTGGGTTCAGCATTTTAAGGGTTAACAAAAATAATTACAATGATATTACAAAAGTTCTTTGGTTAAAAAGAAATAACCAAAGAACCTTTAATAAACAACTTATTTGATGACTTTATCTTCTTCCTCTTTAAAAAGATCGATGATATTGTCCTTGAATTTATCCCAAAACTTAGGTCTATCTACACCAGCAGATTTTGGTTTTGGTTCATTTACCACCTTGGCCTCTGGATCCTTAGCAATAGGAGCAGCGTCGGCTGGCTTCACCATTTGCGGCTTTGGTGTTTGTTCCACTTTGGCAGGGGTAATTTCCTCTACTTTCTTTTGTAAATTCTCGTGGTCGTTATATCCTTTTAGAATAAGACCTATACAAGTGGCATACATGGGCATTTTAAGCTCAGGTATGTGGTTGGTAACCAAGTGTTCGTTAGGATAACCAATGCGAGCGTTCAAACCAGTTTTAAACTCGGCCAATTGTACCAAATGTTTCAACTGAGAACCACCACCAGTAATGATTAATCCACCATTCAATGCATTAGGCTCTAGACCGTTTTGCTTTAAGTGGAAAGAAACAAAATCTAAGATTTCTTCCATTCTTGCCTGAATAATTTCAGCAAGATTCTTAACACTAATTTGCTTAGAAGGCATGCCTTTTAAACCAGGGATAGTGATGAAGGCATTGGCATTGGCTGCACTTGTAAGGGTGCTACCAAACTGAACCTTCAAAGCCTCGGCCTGATTTTTAAGTACACCTAAGCCTTTACGAATGTCTTCGGTGATGTTTTCACCCCCAAAAGGAATCACTGCGGTATGCTTTAATATACCATCTTGAAAAATGGCTAGGTCGCTGGTACCTCCACCAATGTCTAGTATGGCCACACCCGCTTCCAAATCAACATCAGACATTACTGCACTGGCACTAGCCAAGGGCTGCAACACCAAGTCTTTGGTGTTTAAACCACTTTTGTTTACAGCACGACGAATGTTTCTTATAGCATTTCTATCGCCGGTGATAATGTGGAAATTAGCACCCACTTTCACGCCATTGTACCCTACAGGATCCTTAATGTTTTGGTTATTATCCACCTGATAATCCTGAGGAATTACTTCAATAATCTCATCGCCAGCGGGGATGTACATCTTACGCTGGTTATTGATTAATTGATCAATTTCTGAACGCTGAATTTCATTTTCAGCATCATGACGAACTAAATCGCCACGAGCGGGCAAACTTTTAATGTGGTGTCCCGCAATACCTACATACACTTCATTCACCTCTAATTCAGGATTGCTCAAGGCGCAATTTTTTAGCGCATTAGAGATGGCCGAAATAGCATGGTCTATATTCAATACTTGACCATGTTGCACGCCACTACTGTTAGCGCGTCCAAAGCCTAATACTTCTAACTTCCCAAATTCATTTTTACGCCCAGCAATAACCGCTATTTTGGTAGTGCCAATGTCTAAACCTACAATAATTGGTGCTTCGTTGCTATTCATAAACTCTCATTAATTTCTAAAACCAGATAAAAATAATTTTGTACAATTTCAAATGCCTTCCCAACCTTAAATCAATCAAACCGGCTTTTTCTCCGCCTTTTTGGCCTTTTTAAGTGGTGGTTTTGATTTCCTCACTATTAATAACGGTTTTTTTGGCACTTTATTATTCAAGGGGGTTATTTTTTTTGATTTATTTTTTTTAATCGCCTTTTTAGCCCCTAACCTAGTTGGTATTATTGGCTTGGCGATCAAGGTGTCTCCGCCCCCAATTGCTACAAAATCTGTGGAGTCTTCCGATACCACAATCGTTCCATTCATCAGTGCATTGATGGCTGCCCTTGCCTTGGCCGTGTCTGCTACGGCACTCACTATTCCAGATTTTACCGCCACCACCTGGTTTTTGTATTGAATATCCAGTTTGCTGTACTTATTAATGCCCGACTGCAACCACGCCTGTTTATAAAAAACATACAGGCGAGCAAACTTTTCTTCAATGTCCGTGGCATCACCCAATATGATGGTATGATTGCCAATAGTTGGAATCAATTCAAAAGTGGCCTGTGGGGTAATGTACACCTGCCCAATCTGCGCATTCCAAAAGCTATCTGATTGCAAAAACTGTCCGATCTTAACCACATTCCGCAGCAACAAACTGTCTGGTGTAGATAGTCCATCCCTTTCGCTCGGGAAATTGGTAAACGTGGCTACCCTCAAAGAAATTCTGCTGCTAGGAGGCAAGCGCACCGCTCCACTATCCACGTAAAACGAACCTCCGTTTAAGGTAAAAACACGGGCTACAGGTTGCCTTTCGGATATGTTGATACACAGTTGTTGTTTGTTGTCAAAAAACAAATCGGCCTTTTTAACCCAAGGCGATTTTTCTATTTCTGCTTCCAGTACACGGGTATCAATATCAACAATATGCCGATGCTCCATCGCCTCCCTACCACCAATGATTTCTATTATTTTATTTTCATCCACCAACATCAATCCCCCTATGCCATCAATAGACACTTTAATGCCCTTGCATAGTTTGTCTCCCTTTAATTGCATGGCAGCAGTAAACAATACCACGCATAGTACTCCGGAGAGTATCCAGCCAAGTTGTATTGTTTCTCTTTTAAAGTTCACTGTGCAATAATTTAGTTGAAAGGGTAAAAAATAATCTAGTGGTTATTCGTTAATAAAATCTCTTTTACAGTAGGTATTAAGGTGTCAATATCTCCAGCCCCTGCCATCACTAGCAAGGAAGGTTTTTCTTGAGCAACCCAATCTAGAAATGCAGATTTTTCTAGTACCTGCTTTTCTTCAATGGTCATATTTTCTATCAGCATAGTACTCGTTACCCCTTCTATGGGCAATTCCCTAGCAGGATAAATGGGTAATAGAACAACCGCATCTGCCATGCTAAGACTGGTAGCAAAATCAGCAGCCAAATCTTTCGTTCTGCTATACAAATGGGGTTGGAAAGCAAGGGTCAATTTCTCATTGGGATATAAACTCCTTATCCCAGTAATGAGGGCTTTCAGTTCTTCAGGATGGTGGGCATAGTCATCAATTAGCACTTGCTCGGTTGATTTAATAATGTACTCAAACCTCCTTTTTACGCCTTTAAAATCGGCAATAGCTGCTTTAATGGCTTCGTTACTAATGCCCAAATGTTTGGCTACTGCAATGGCCGCCACTGAATTTTCAATATTGTGAAGCCCCCCAATGGGTAATACTACATCTGTAATCGTTTCTTCGTGGTAATGCACATCGTAACGATAAGTCCCATTTTCCACCTTAATATCGGCTGCATACACATTGGCAGCGGTATCATTAAAACTATAAGTCTGCTGATGATCTACGAGGAAGCTATGTTGTTGATTCAAGCCTTTTTTGCTAATCAGCAATCCTTTGGGTTTTATTTTCCCAGCAAATTCAACAAACGCCTTTTGCAATTCTTTTTCCGTGCCGTAAATGTCTAGATGGTCTGCATCCATATAAGTAATTACAGCAACATCGGGCTTCAGCTTGAGGAAACTTCGGTCGTATTCGTCAGCCTCAACTACTACAACATTATTAGAATGGCTCCAAAAATTAGTGCCATAATTACTAGCAATTCCACCAAGAAAAGCATTACATCCATAACCGCTATGCCTCAAGATATGGGCAGTTAAAGTGGTTACCGTTGTTTTGCCATGCGTACCGGCAATACACACGTTGAATGCATGTTCTGTTATCCATTGCAATACGTCGCTTCTCTTTAATACCTTATAGTCATGCTGTTTATAGTACACCAATTCGGCATGTTGGGCAGGAATGGCTGGTGTATATACCACCATTGAAACCTGCTTGGGTATTAATTCAATATTTTCTTCGTAGTGGATAGCCATACCCGTTTGCTCCAAATGTTGGGTGAGGGGGGTTGATACTTTATCATATCCACTTACTTGATACCCTTGAGCATGAAAATACCTAGCCAGCGCACTCATCCCAATGCCACCAATACCAATAAAGTAAACAGCAGGGGCTGCTTCACCCACTTCATGCTTGTGGGAAGCAGGGGAGGCGTTGATACTAGTATGTTGGTGATGTATTTCCATTTCGAGGGGTATCTATTTTTTTTAATTCTTTAAAATTTCTTGAGCAATGATGTCGTCAGCATCCTTAATGGCTAATTGGTTGAGCTGGGCTTTCATGACCTCCATTTCTTTAGGATTGCTCAATAATGCCTCAATGGAGGCAAAGAGTTTTTTAGCCAAGTCTGCCTCTGGAATTAAAACAGCCGCATTAGCCTTCACTAAATCCATAGCATTTGCAGTTTGATGATCTTCGGCAGCATGGGGGTAAGGAACCAAGATGATGGGTTTACCCACCACACACAATTCGGCTATTGCCATTGCACCCGCGCGGCTGATAATCAAATCTGCTGCGGCATATGCCTTATCCATTTCAGTAATAAAATCGCCCACCCACACTTTATTTGGTACGGTAGCAGCCTGATATTTTTGTGCGTCCACTTTTCCTGTCTGCCAAATGATTTGTATACCTTTTTGGAGAAGCCGTGGAAGTAAAAGGAGGATAACCTCGTTTATACCCCTTGCACCTAAACTACCTCCAACCACCAACAGGGTGGTGACTGCAGGCCTAAGTCCAAAGAAGCTTTTTCCTTCCGTTTCGGTAACTGTACTTTGGGCTATGGTTGTCCGTACTGGATTGCCAGAAACAATCAACTTATTAGCAGGAAAATACTTTTCCATACCTGTTCTTGCAACAAATACGGTAGTAGCTTTTTTCCCTAGTAGCACATTACTCTTGCCAGCAAGGGCATTGCTCTCGTGTATATAGGTTGGTAAGTGTAATCGTTGCGCCATTTTCAACACTGGAAATGTGGAATAGCCACCCACACCAATTACTTTATCAGGATGGAATTGATTGAAAATACGCCTAACAGCTAAAAAGCTTTTGATGATTTTAAAGGGTAATGAAATATTTTTTAGTAAAGAACTCCTATTAAAACCAGCAATGGGTAGTCCAATAATTCGGTAGCCAGCTTGGGGTACTTTTTCCATTTCCATTTTCCCAATAGCTCCGATGAATAATATCTCAATCCTGTCATCTATTTTCTTCAAAGCATTAGCTATAGCAATAGCTGGGAAAATATGCCCCCCAGTACCGCCGCCCGCTATCACAATACGCAAAGCCAACCCATCGCCAATATTTGGCGTGGTTGCAGTTGCGATAGGTGACTGAGCTACTTTTATCATTGCTATTATAAAGGGTTAGGTTGAAATATTTATGTTGATATAAAAAGGGTTGAATTAAGATGCAAAGCTTTTAGCAGTGAATGCTGGCTTTTTGGCCTTTGGCTTCAGGTAGTTGGTCATCCCAAATGGATTAACCGTTTCGGTATCCTCTTCTCCATCTTCTGGTTCTGTGTTGGGAACTTCGGGTTCTGTTTCCGTAATTTTTCCTTCCATTACTTCTACATTTCTTGCCACACTTAGTATAATGCCAATAGAAGCACAGGTAAATAAAAAGGAACTTCCCCCCATACTCACCAAGGGTAGTGTGACCCCTGTAACGGGTACCAAATCAACGGCTACGGCCATATTCGCCATTGCCTGAATGATGAGCGTAAAGCTGAGCCCCATGGCTAAAAAAGCACCAAAAGCATATGGGCATCTACGGAAAATGCGAATTCCTCTAAATAAGAAAAGGAGGTAAATAAATATGATGAATGCACCACCCAATAGACCATATTCTTCAATTACTATGGCGTATATAAAATCCGAATAGCAATGCGGCAGGAAATTTCTTTGACGGCTATTCCCAGGTCCAAGACCTATGATAATTCCCCCATTGGCAATGGCAATTTTTGATTGCTGTACCTGATAGGGTATGCTGTCTTTTTTTGCATAGCGATAGTCTTGAATCCGCTTTACCCAAGTACCTACCCGCCCCATCCCTGCAAAGCGACCTTCTTTTTTTACAGGTTGTTCATCGGTATCGGCTTCTTCTGCTTTGGCATTGTGCGTAAAAATGGCTACACCAATTAGTAGAGCCACGGGAATGGCCGCAACTAAAATGGACATCATAATATGCTTGATGCTCACTCTGCCTATAAACATTAGAAGCAACGAAGTAGCACCAGTAAGCAATGCTGTAGAAAGGTTTGCTGGCGCAATGAGTAAACAAATGATGGCAACTGGAATAATGATGGGCAAAAAACCAGTCTTGAAATCTTTGATTACTTCTTGCTTTCTACTCAGCAATCTGGACATATACATGAACAAGGCCAACCTTGCAAAGTCGCTCGTTTGCATGGTCATGTTGATAATCGGCAATCGAATCCATCGACTACCATCGTTTATTTTAGCCCCAAAAAAGTACGTGTAAATCAATAAGGGTATGGCAAGCATAAACAACATCCAAGCAATTTTACTGTAGATGGTGTAGTTTACTCGGTGCAGAAAATAAATGATTACCAGCCCAACCAGCATAAATGCCAATTGCTTGAACAGATAAATTTCGTTATTCCCTTTATACATTTTATAAGCAAGGGAACCAGTTGAGCTATAAACCACCAATACAGAAATCAATGCCAATACCAATACAATACCCCAGATGAATTTATCACCACGGGTTTTCCAAACCAGTTGGCTCCTTACACCATCCATAGATGGCATTTCTGGAAATAAAGTATCGTTCATAAAAAATTAATTAGGCAGACAGAAAAATTATTGGTGTCACAGTCAAGCGCAAAATGTTTGGTTATTTGAATTAGAGTTCTCTAACGGCATCTCTAAATGCCTGACCTCTTTCTTGGAAGTTATTGAATAAATCAAAACTGGCACAAGCTGGACTTAACAATACCACATCGCCTTTTGTGGACATTCTAAAGCAGGTTTTTACACAGGTAGCCATGTCTGAGGTTTCGCGAATTGCAGGCACTATATTCTTGAAATGCTTTACAATTTTTGAATTGTCCTTGCCTAGGCAAACAATGGCTTTCACTCGCTTTTTTACCAACTCATCCAAGATACTGTAGTCATTCCCTTTGTCTTGGCCACCAAGAATCAACACAACAGGACGGTCGTAGCTTTCCAATGCAAACCAAGTACTGTTAACATTCGTTGCCTTGCTGTCATTAATAAATTCTACACCCCTCACGGAAGCTACAAACTCATTTCTATGACCAAGTCCTTGAAAGTTTCCTACGCACTCTCTAATTTTTTCTTTACGGATGCCTGCTATTGAAGCTGCTATACCTGCTGCCATAGAATTGTATAAATTATGTTTTCCCTTTAGGGCAAAATCATAGATACTCATGCTTACTCTTTCTTCTTGAATTTTGAGTATCATGTTACCGCCTTTGATGTAACTTCCTTTCTTTATTTCGTGCTTCATTGAAAATGTGAGGGTATTTGTATTTAGGGTTATAATTTTAAGGTGTTCAGTAATTATCGCATCGTCTTCACAGTAAATGAAGTAGTCTTCTTCCGTTTGATTTTCTCGTATTCGGAACTTGCTGTAGATATAATTATCCATTTTGTAATCATATCTGTCCAAGTGATCCTCTGTTATGTTGAGCAGCAAGGCAATGTGTGGTCTAAAGTGTACAATGTCATCTAACTGAAAGGAACTCACTTCTACGATGTACCATTCCTTTGGGTCTTCGGCCACCTGCTTGGCAAAGGAGTAACCTATGTTTCCCACCAAGGCGCAATTGAACCCTGCACCTTCACAGATATGATGAATCAAACTAGTGGTAGTGCTTTTTCCATTACTACCAGTAATGGCAATTATTTTAGCTTCCCCCTTATACCAATAAGCTAATTCAATCTCGCTGATAATGGGGATTTGCTGCGTACGAATTTTCTGAACCAGTTCATTTTTTTCAGGAATGCCAGGACTTTTCACCACCACGTCTGCAGATAAAATCTTCGCTTCGGTATGTCCATTTTCTTCAAAATCAATCTGAAGCGATTCTAGTTCCGCTTTGTAATTTGGTTTGAGTGATTTTCCATCACTCAAAAAGACCTCGTAGCCTTTTTGTTTAGCTAAAATGGCTGCACCAATGCCGCTTTCGGCACCACCCAGCACCACCAAGCGTTGTGTACCAGAACTGCTATCTGGCCACAAGGGCTTAATGTTAGATTTAGGGATGTGCATGTACATGTGAAAAAGTTATTTTAATGCGGAAAAATTTTTTGAACCAAGTTGAGAATTGAGTTATCGAATTTTTAGGGTTATAATGGAGAGTACAACACAAATGAGGGTTACAATCCAAAACCTTACAGCTATCTTACTCTCATGAAATCCCTTTTTCTGATAGTGGTGATGTAGGGGACTCATTAAGAATATCCTTCTGCCCTCCCCGTATTTCTTCTTGGTGTATTTGAAATAAGAAACCTGGAGTATCACACTCAAGTTTTCTACTAAGAATACCATACAAAAAATGGGGATTAATAATTCCTTTCGCACAATAATGGCTAATGAAGCGATAATGCCACCAAGGGCTAAACTTCCAGTATCTCCCATAAATACTTGAGCGGGATAAGCATTGTACCATAGAAATCCAACACAGGCACCTACGAAAGCACCAATGAAAATGCTCAATTCTCCCATGTTGGGTATGTACATAATGTTTAAGTATTCGGCAAAACGGAAGTTGCCACTCAAGTAAACGAATATGCCTAAGCAAATACCAATCAATGCACTCACACCTGCAGCCAAACCATCTAGTCCGTCTGTGAGGTTCGCACCATTGGACACCGCTGTGATGATGAAAGTGACAGCTAGTATGTAAATGACCCAAGTGTATTTTTCTGCCCCATTACCCATCCAGCTTATCAATTTGCTATAGTTGAATTCATGATTCTTTACGAATGGAATGGTAGTAATTGGGGTTTTTACACGGGCAAAATGATGCGCTTTGCCATCGTAAATTTTAATAGTATCCCCAATTAAACGCTCCCCTTTTTTGAGTACTGAATCTTGTATGGTGGTTGTAGCAGAATAAATTTCTCGTTGTACCTCCACGTTTGGGTTAAAATACAAGGTGCAACCGATGATAATGCCTAGCCCTATTTGGCCAATGATTTTGAAATTACCCGCAAGACCATCGCTGTCTTTTTTCTTGTATTGTTCCCCTTTGGCCAATGCTTTTTTTCTAGCAGCAATTTTTAGATAATCGTCCACAAAGCCAATAATACCCAACCATACTGTGGTTAGAATCATCAACCTGATATATGCTTTGTGGAGGTTGGCAAACAGTAAAGTAGGAATCAAGATGCCCATCAGAATGATAATCCCTCCCATGGTAGGGGTACCTTTTTTGGCCTGTTCGCCTGCAAGACCTAGTTCTCTTACGCTTTCGCCAATTTGTCTTTTTTGTAACGCTAGAATGATTTTTTTACCAAATACTGTTGTAATAATCAACGAAAGCACAACTGCTAGGGCAGCACGGAAAGTGATGTATTGGAATACACCAGCCCCCACAAGATGAAATTGCTGCTTTAGCCAGATGAAGAAATAGTACAACATTATTTTTCTGTTACTGTATTAAGTGATAATTTATTTTCCTAAAATTTCCAATGATTCTTGAAGCACTGACTTATCGTCAAATGGGTATTTTACCCCTTTGATATCTTGGTATTTCTCGTGCCCTTTTCCAGCAATGAGAATGATATCATCCTCTTTAGCCAAGCTCACTGCGGTTTTAATGGCTTCTTTTCTGTCAGCAATGGTTAGGTATTTTCTCCTTGCGGCACTATCTAATCCTGATTCCATGTCGGACAGAATAGTAGCGGCATCTTCCGTTCTTGGATTATCGCTTGTGAAAATTACCTTATCACTCAAGTTGCAGGCCGTTTGTGCCATGATGGGTCTTTTTGTTTTGTCCCTATCGCCACCGCAGCCCACTACAGTAATAATTTGTTCATAGCCCCTTTTCAATTTCTTAATGGTTGCCAATACATTTTCCAGTGCATCAGGTGTGTGTGCATAGTCCACAATGCCCACTATCCTCTGCTTGCTAACGATATAATCAAATCGCCCCTCTGCTCCAGTTAACAGGCTCAATGCAGTTAATACCTGCATTTTATCTTCTCCCAAGCAGATGGCTGCACCATATACAGCTAATAAGTTGTAGGCATTGAATTCACCAATCAAATTAAAATGCACTTCTATGCCATTCACCGCCATTTGAATGCCCATCAAAGAATTATCGAGCATTTTTCCTTTGAAATCTGCGGTAGTTTTTAAGCTATAGTAATGTTTGGTGGCAATGGTATTTTGCAACATGATTGCCCCTCTTTTGTCGTCGGCATTACTCACGGCAAATGACCCAGCAGGCAAACCATCAAAAAAAAGTTTTTTAACCCTAATGTATTCGTCAAAAGTCTTGTGGTAATCTAAATGGTCGTGGGTTATGTTGCTAAAAATGCCCCCTTGAAAATGTAATCCAGCAATACGGTTTTGGTGGATGGCATGGCTACTGCATTCCATAAAAGCATAGCTACACCCAGCTTCCACCATTTCGTTCAATAACTCATTCAGGGTAATGGCATCTGGTGTAGTGTGTGTGGAGGGGATAATACGTTGGCCAATTTGATTTTGCACCGTACTTATTAGTCCGCATTGATTACCTAACTGACTAAATAATTTGAATAAAAGGGTGGCAATAGTTGTTTTGCCATTAGTACCAGTTACCCCTACCAATTTTAATTTCTTGGAGGGTTCACCATAATAATGGTTAGCGATGATGCCTAATGCAGCACTGCTATCTAACACACGTATGTAAGTGATGCCTTCTACAAGCTCAGTAGGTAGGCTTTCGCAGATGATGGCTATTGCACCACGGTTAATAGCGGCAGATATATAAGCATGACCATCCGTTTGAACCCCCATGATAGCAATGAAAACGCCATTGCTTTCCACTTGACGACTATCAATATGGATGCCTGAAATGGACAATGAGGTATTGCCCCTAACTTCCTGTATGCGTACTTTGTATAGTAAATCTTTTAGTAGTTGCATTAGTCGAGGGTTAAGGTTAATAATTGTCCATTAGAAACGTATTGTCCGGGAGCTATTGATTGATTGGTAACCCTTCCTTTCCCCCTTACAGTTACTCTTAAACCGATTCTTTCACTAACCACTACTGCATCCTTGCAGGTCAATCCCCTCAAGGAAGGCATGTATTTATCCGATTGGTTGCGATCTTCTAATACCACATTGGCAATATTTCCACTTATTCCCACCATCTCGTCTTTGTAGTTTCCATCATCGTTAAAGGGTAGTTTTATAGTATTTAAAACCGTTTTTACCGCCTGTTTAGATCCGGCAAAACTGAAATAGCTACTGTCTGATTTCCAGATGTTCGGTTCATTGTGTTTTTGTTGAACATAAGAAGTGTATAGCCTATCTGCAATCTCTTTAAATACAGGACCAGCCACATCTGCACCATAAAATACAGGTGCATCTTCCTTATTCTTTATAACTACCACACAAGTATATTGAGGGTCATCTGCTGGAAAATAACCTGCAAAAGAACTTTGGTAGATTTTGTTTTCGTACCCCTTGTTTTTATCTGCAACAAGTGCTGTACCTGTTTTTCCAGCAACAGGATAAGCCGTGTTTTTGAATAGTGCTTTTGCGGTTCCATTGGTACAAACGCCAATCAAACATCTTTGCAATTGAGCGATGGTAGAGTCGCTACAGATTTTTTCCGCGGCCACATGTGGCAAACAAGTTTTAATGCTTTGTCCCTCGTACTTCACCTCTTTAAGTAAGTAAGGGCGCATCATTTTGCCTTTATTGGCAATGGCATTGTAAAATACCGCTGTCTGCAAAGGCGTTAGTTCTAGGTTGTAACCAAAAGCCATCCAAGGAAGGGTAGTGCTACTCCAGCCCAATCCACCCGGTTTATGAATGATGGAGTTGCGCTCCCCTGTTAAATCAATACCCGTTAAGGTATCTAACCTTAATCGATGTATGTCTCTAAGAAACTCATAAGGGTTGCGACCATAGCCATTCCAAGCCATTTTGGCCATGCCCACGTTGCTGCTCAGTTCAAATGCCTGTTGGGCAGTTACCAGCATGTGACTATGTTTTTCAGAATCCTTAACAGTTTGGCCGTTGATATTCCAAACTCCACGGTTCAAATCCACCAATGAGTTGAGTGTTATTTTCTTATCCTCAAGTAAATTAAGCATGGTTACCAACTTAAAAGTGGACCCTGGTTCAGAAGGGATGATGGCATAATTATAGTCTTCGCCATAGCCGCCTTTTTTGAGTTTACCCAAATTGGCAATGGCTTTTATTTTTCCTGTTTTGGTTTCAATAACAATGGCACAACCATGTTGTGCGTCATTTTTTACCATCATTTTATGCAAAGCCACTTCGGCTATTTCTTGAATCACTACATCTATCGTAGTTACAATGTCCTTCCCGTTTTCTGGTTCTATTTGGTAATCATCAATCGGTACACTCACGCCACCAGCAATGTATCGCACCAATCTCCTTCCACTTACACCACTCAACAGAGAATCATAGGTTTGTTCTAATCCTACTTTTTGTGCATTTTCTCTATCTAGTCCAATAGTTCTAGCACCATTTAAATCGTACGGGTTCAGCCGAAGGTGTTTGTCCACAGGCATAAAACCACTTTTATTCCTACCCAACCTCACTAAAGGAAACTGGCAGAGTTCATTGTATTGTTTGTAAGTAATGTTTTTAAGAATGGGGTAATACGTCCTACTGCTCACAAAAGCATCTACCAATTCTGTCCGATAGGCTTCTTTGCTTTTCTTATTAAATACTCGATTTAGATGAAAACACAAACTGTCTAAATTCTTGTAAAATCTTTCCCCATTTTTTTCCCTTAGTCCAGCGGCTTTAAAGTCGATAAAAACATCAAATTGCGGAATGCTGGTACTAAGCATTTTGCCGTCTTCGCTGTAAATAGTGCCTCTTTCTGCCTCCACTTCCTGAATTTTCTGGTGCATACTATCGCTCTTGTTGCGCCAGAATTGACCTTCAAATTGCTGTATATATACTGCCCTACTAAAAATGACAAGGCATACCACTACTATAAAAAAGTAGCTGAGATAAACTCTCCATAATATGTCCTTTTTTACTTCCATTTTTGTTAAACGAGTTCAGTTTTGTTAGTTAAGGTTGAGAAATAAGGGTTAAGAAAATTATTTTTTTTCAGCGTGTAATCGAAAGGGTACATCGTTTGAAATATTCAAACCGAGGGGAGCAACAGCTTTTTGAATCTGGCCTACTTCACTTTTGTACATCACCTCGCTTTTAACCGTTTTATATTCAAACTGTAAGTCTTTTATTTCTTTTTGGGTTTTATTAATGTCCCTGATTGTTCTGTCTGCCATATGCCCATTAGCTATGTAGAGCACGGCAATTGCAGATAGAAATAAGAAAAAAGTTAAGTTGTCCATAATCCAACGCCCACCTGAAAGGGTTTCGCGAATGATTCTAAATCTTTCGCTCCCCTTATTTTGGGTCGTCCTATTTTCCAAGATCGATGCTGCCATAGCGTTTACTTAATATTTTATCTAAACAATCCTTTTAAAATTTAATCTACCAAGTGGTTCTGTCCTTTCCGATGTTCAGTCCTGACAGGTTTTTAAAACCTTTCAGGTCTAACTCGATTTTATAAATCATTAGAAAGTCAGTAAAAAAAACAGGCTAATTTTTACCACTAACCACTAATTACACTCTTTCCGCAACCCTAAGTTTGGCACTTCTACTACGCCTATTGCTTTTCAATTCTGCCTCGGAAGGGAGTACAGGTTTTTTATGAACCGCCTCCCATAGTTGACCCTTAGCATGTTGAACAAATGGGTTTTCAAAATCCAGTCCTCTCAAATGACTATCCCTGAAGAATTGCTTTACAATTTTGTCCTCAATAGAATGAAACGTAATGATAGAGACCCTACCACCAGTAGCCACCACTTCATTTAACTGTAATAGCATTTCGGCCAATACCTCCATTTCGCTATTCACCTCCATACGCAACGCCTGAAAAACCTGCGCTAAGTATTTATTAGGATTACCCTTTACTATCGGGCTAATCATCGCTTTGAATTGCAGGATGGTACGCACTTGCATGTGTTCCCGCACTTCGCAGATTAGCTTAGCCAGCGTTTTAGCATTGGTAACCTCCCCATATTTTTCAAAAACCAGTTGAAGCTTCCTTTCAGGATAGGTACCAATGATTTGCGAAGCGGTTAGCGGTTGACGCTTGTCCATCCGCATGTCCAACGGGCCATCAAAGCGAATAGAAAAACCCCTATCTCCTTCATCAAATTGGTGACTACTAACGCCCAAATCGGCCAATACCCCATCAACCTTAGTGATCTTATGTAGCTTTAAGAAGCGTTGTATATACCTAAAGTTTTGAGGCACAAACGTGATTCTTTTGTCTTCGGGTATGTTGGCCAACGCATCTTCATCTTGGTCAAAGGCAAACAATCGCCCGTTTTCATCTAGTTTGTCCAAAATAGCCCTGCTATGTCCACCACCACCGAAAGTGCAATCCACATAAACACCGTTTGGCTTAATGGCCAACCCTTCAATTGATTCTGCAAGTAAAACGGGGGTGTGATAACCTGCCTTATCCTCACCTATATGTTCAATGATATTCTCCTTTGACATTTTTCCCTAATTACTTAAAACAATTTTTATTCCGATTGAGTATTTACGTTATTCTTTTTTTATTAACCAACCATCACCTCTTTGGCCAAATCGCTGTATTCCTTAGAAGAAATATCTTCAAACAAGCCCTTGTATTTAACCGCATCCCAAATCTCAAACCTGTCCAGCACTGCCGCAATCATCACATCCTTTGTCACTGTTGCGTACTCTTTAAAAGAGGCTGGGAGCAACATACGGCCTGCACTGTCCAGCTCTATTTCAGTAGCACCCCCCAAAAACTGTCTGGTAAACTGCCTCACCTTAGGGTCAAATTGGTTAAGGGTGTTGAACTTTTCCATCAGCTTTTCCCAGGTGGGCATAGGGTAGAGGGTAATGCATTTTTCAAAACCCCTGGCCAACATCAATTTGATGTCACCCTCACCCAACTGCTTCTTCATGGCAACAGGCAGCATGATGCGACCCTTCGCATCAATTGTTACCTCGTATTCGCCATGAAAACCGTTCATTTAAGTTGATTTGGGGTTAAAAACTTCCACTTTCTACCACTTTGCCCCACAAAAGAACACAATTTTCTACTCATCGCACACTTTTAGCCCATTCTATTTATCCACATCCCCCGAAATCTTCATTTTTTATAGGTAATCGCCTGTTCGGCAAAATGGCAGAAGGGGGAAGGGGTTTGCTTGCTGAATGAAAGCTGGTTATGGAGCTAAGGGGTGGATTGGGGCAAAGCGCAGGGGCTTGTTAGTGGTGGTCAAACGTTAGTCAGGTGTTTTTATTGTGGGGTGGAAAATGGAAGCGGATTGTTTTTGGCAATTTTATTGATGACATTCCTTGGTCATAAATTTGTCAATTTTTTATATATACTTTAATGTAGTATTGAGAAGTCATGCCATTGGGTATTTGATGAATTTAGTTTGTGTTTACTGAGCCAGGTTAGTCAATATCCGATTTGATTGTTAAGAAATTGATGCTATTTGATGTTTTGGTCAAATAAAAAACGTCTTTAACAATTTACCCTCCTACCATTTTGGGTAAGAGAAATTATTAAAGACGTTGAGAAGTCGCTGTATTATTCGGTCGCAGCATTAAGCTCCTTTAGGGCCTTTACCCT
>JAIXOJ010000089.1 GCA_027486835.1 Chitinophagaceae bacterium | reverse complement strand
GTTTTGAATTTCCACAATAATGAGCTCGTTATTGGCATTTTGGGTCAAAATATCCACCCTATTAAACTTGTCATCGGCTGTGTCTTGATTGCTTTCGCTTTCCATGATGCGCACAATTGAGATAGACTCAAACAATAGCTCGCTCAAAAACCCCTCTAAAACAGCAAAGTTTGCCTTGTTTCTTAATAGCCTTTTTATGGCCCAATCGA
This sequence comes from Chitinophagaceae bacterium, assembly GCA_027486835.1. Classification (GTDB taxonomy): domain Bacteria; phylum Bacteroidota; class Bacteroidia; order Chitinophagales; family Chitinophagaceae; genus Parasediminibacterium. The sequence continues at coordinate 36,407 of JAIXOJ010000089.1, read as the reverse complement.
AGCGGATTAATTTTTTTGTCATGATAAACAATTGAATAGGGCAAAATAAAGCAAGAATTATTACCCAGAATAAGAAGAAATACATCCGCTAATTTCAATTGGGCAAGGGCTTAAACTGGTAGGCCAGCAGATTGCTGGAAGAAAAACAGGGCATTGACCTTATAAACTAATTATAACCGAACGACTAAGCCAGCCCTTGTTTAACTAAAGATTCTATAATCTTTTATCAATTTGGCTTGACACGAAAAGCTGTGAATGTTTCGACACTACCTTAGCAACTTTTCAAATAGGTGTTACCTACGCCGTATTAAGTTGTTGCATGAAGAATTACCTGGGTCTTGTTAAGTATCTATCCCCCTATAAGCAGAAAATTGTGTTATACTTTGCATGCATTCTTTTCTCTATCATATTCAGTGTGGTGTCTATTGCCATGCTTTTTCCTTTTTTACAAATTATCTTCAACAACGACAACCTAATACTAAATCCCCCAAAGCTCGAGTTTACCTCTGCTTTTTTCATCAACACCTTGCAGTATTACCTCAGCCAGATCATCATTCATCACGATAAAGAATACGCTTTGGGTCTAGTGTGTGTATTTATTATTTGTGCCATTCTTTTGAAAAACGCCTCGATGTATCTCAGTTATTATATCCTCGGGCCTATCAGAAATGGGATGGTTATTCAAATAAAAAACAAGCTCTACGATAAAATTTTATCTCTCCCTATTGGTTATTTTTCAGAACAACGCAAAGGTGATCTTATGAGTCGAATGACCAACGATATGGGGGAATTGGAAATCGCCATTGTAAACACCTTAGAGGGATTGATAAAAGACCCGGTAACCGTGTTGTTTTATTTAGGCACCCTTGTTTTTTTAAGCCCACAATTATCCTTGATACTGCTGGTGTTGTTACCCCTTGCAGGATTTATTATTGGTAGAATTAGTAGAAGTTTAAAGAAACAAAGCAATACGGCTGCTGAAAAAAATGCAGATAGCCTAAGTATAATTGAAGAAACACTCTCTGGAATGAGGGTCATCAAAGCATTTACCGCTGAAAAATTTGTCCAAAACAAATTCTTGAAAATAAATGATGAGTTGTTTCACCTCAAAAACAAGATGAATTTCAAACGCGATTTGGCTAGTCCTGCAAGCGAAGTGATGGGGATTATTGTTCTCTGTGTAATTCTTTGGTTTGGTGGACGATTGATTTTGGAAAACAAAAGCTTTGGGCTAAATGGAGCGGCTTTTATCATGTACATAGCTATTTTCAGCCAAATAATTAATCCGTCTAAAAGTTTGAGTACTTCTTTTTATAACATGCAACGTGGTACTGCCGCTTTGCGAAGAATTGAAGAGATCATCAACACCACCAATGTTATTTTCGATTTGCCAGAGGCTAAACAGTTGGATGATTTTAAACATAGCATTGAATTTAAAAACGTAACCTTCGCTTACAGCGATGGTGTTATCCTCAATAGCATCAACTTGGTTATAGAAAAAGGAAAAACGGTGGCTTTGGTTGGAAGCAGTGGTGCAGGCAAAAGCACTTTGGCGGACTTGATTCCTCGGTTTCATGATGTAACTGCCGGGGAATTATTAATTGATGGCGTGAATATTAAAAACTATACGCTAGAAAGTATTCGCAACCAAATTGGTGTGGTTACCCAAGATCCTATTTTATTTAATGACTCCATAGCAAACAATCTATTGTTGGGCAAACAACAGGCTTCTCAGCAAGAAATGGAGGATGCGGCCAAGGTGGCCAATGCTTACCAGTTTATACTGCAAAAGGAGAATGGTTTTCAGTCAAATATTGGCGATAGGGGCAGCAAACTAAGCGGTGGCGAAAGGCAGCGATTGACCATTGCTAGGGCATTATTGAAAAATCCACCGATTTTAATATTAGATGAAGCTACTTCTTCGCTAGATACAGAAAGCGAACGTTTGGTACAAGATGCGATAAATAAAATGATGAAAAACAGAACAAGTATCGTTATTGCCCATCGCCTTAGTACCATAAGACATGCTGATGAAATTATTGTGTTACAAAAAGGTAATATTGTTGAGCGGGGCAACCACGAACAATTATTAGCTTTGGGCGGGTTGTATTATAAATTAATTGAAATGCAAGAGGTGAAATAGAAAATAGATAGTTTACGCAGTTAAGCTAGTAATAGAACGCATTATCACCGCTTAATCCGAAAAGAAAATTTGATATTGAAAATATCGTTTTATGACAAATTTTATCCCCATCTTTCCATTGGGTATCGTTGTTTTTCCAAACGAGGATTTGAACCTACACGTTTTTGAACCGAGGTATAAACAATTGGTGAAAGACTGTTTTGCTAATAAGAAACCTTTTGGAATTCCGGCAGTACTAAACACAGGATTGAAGGAAATGGGCACCTTGGTAGAAATAAAAGAAATTGTGGAGGTTTATAAAGATGGCAAAATGGACATCAGGACCAAGGGGTTGCAAGTGTTTAAGATGTTAGACGTAGTTAAAACCATTCCAAGCAAATTATACAGCGGTGCCATTGTAAATTATCCTCAAAACATTACCCTCAACAATGCAGGCATGATGCGTTCTGTTATGGCTTTGATAACAGAGTTCCATAAATCAATAAAGGTTAAGAAAGATTTCAAAATACCCACCAATGAATTGTTGAGCTACGATGTTGCCCATCATGTAGGCTTTACCATGCAAGAGGAATATGAGTTGCTTGGGTTGTATTTTGAAGCCCAACGATTGGAGTACATCAAGCGTCACCTTCAAAAAAATGTTCCTGCCACTGCTAGTATTACCGAAATAAAGAAGCGCATCCAAATGAACGGGCACTTTAGAGAATTAAAAGGATACTATTTCTAGTTGCGATTCATTCCAAGAAAAAAATAAAAGCCTCACACCCATTTTATAATTAAGGTGTGAGGCTTTTTTATGTTAGGTATTAACCGTTTTGCTAAATAACAATCCTATTACTGTATCGCTGCAAGCACTAATGATTTTACCATACTAAGCGAAATACGCTCCTGCAACATACTATCTCTGTAGCGGATGGTAATCGTTTGATCTTCTTTGGTTTGATGATCGATGGTTACACAAAATGGAGTACCGATGGCGTCTTGCCTGCGGTAGCGTTTACCAATGGCATCCTTTTCTTCATAAAAACATTTGAAGTAGGGCTTGCATTCGTCCATTAATTCACGGGCAATTTCTGGTAATCCATCTTTTTTAGTAAGCGGTAATATGGCCAATTTATTAGGGGCTATAACTGGTGGAATGTGCAATACCACTCGGCTATCGCTAGTGCCGTCTTCTTTTTGGATGGTTTCTTCCTCATAAGCATGGGAAAGCACTAGAAGGAACATACGGTCTAGGCCAATGGATGTTTCTACCACATAAGGAACATAGTTGCCAAAAGCTTTGCCAGTGGTTTCGTCGATGTCGTTGTCGTAGTACTGTATTTTCTTTTTGCTGTAGAGCTGGTGTTGGGTCAAATCAAAATCGCTTCGGGAGTGGATACCTTCTACTTCTTTAAATCCAAATGGGAATTCAAATTCTATGTCGCAAGCCTCCTTAGCATAGTGGGCTAGCTTCACATGATCGTGGTAGCGATATTTTGCTGCGCTAATGCCTAAGTCGGTATGCCATTTTAGTCTAGCTTCTTTCCAATATTGGTACCAATGACCTTGAGTACCAGGACGTACGAAAAACTGCATTTCCATTTGCTCAAACTCCCTCATGCGGAAGATAAACTGACGGGCAACTATTTCGTTTCTAAACGCCTTACCCGTTTGGGCAATACCAAATGGTATTTTCATCCGAGCCGTTTTTTGCACGTTTAGGAAGTTCACAAAAATGCCTTGTGCTGTTTCTGGACGTAGATACACTTTGTTATCCTCGGGATTATCAGATGCAATAGCACCAAATTCTGTGGCAAACATTAGGTTAAACTGTCTGATTTCAGTCCAATTGCCTGTTCCGCTTACAGAACAAACGATTTTATTGTCTTCTATCAATTGCTTAAGACCCACAAAATCATCCGCTTTCAGGAGTTCATCCATATTTTTTAGCAAGTCAAACTCCCCTTCTTTATCACCAGCAAGGGCAAGTTTTTCCGCATGGGCTTCTATGAGGTGATCCACGCGGTATCTTTTTTTACTGTCCTTGTTATCAATTAATGGGTCGCTAAAATTGTCCACATGTCCGCTTGCCTTCCAGGTGGTTGGGTGCATAAAAATGGCGGCATCAATACCCACAATGTTCTCATGCAATTGTGTCATGCTTTTCCACCAATGGTCACGAATGTTTTTTTTCAGTTCACTACCGTAAGGGCCATAATCATACACTGCACTTAGGCCGTCGTAAATTTCACTCGATGGAAAAACAAAACCATATTCTTTGGCATGGGAAACAATTGCCTGAAACGTATTTTCTGAAGTACTACTCATAAATGTTATAGGTTGTTAGTTGTTAGTTGTAAGTTGTAAGTTGTTAGTTGTTAGTTATTAATGGTTAATGGCAAGTATTATGTTCTATTAGGTAAGTGTAAATCCTCCACTCTTAATCCTCAATCCTCCATTCTCAATCCTTAATTCTCAATCCTTAATTCTCAATTCTCCATTCTCAATCTTCCATTCTCCATTCTCCATTCATTATTTTCTAATTTTTACCCCAGGAGAAATGCCCAATTCTTTCCGTTTTATTTCATATTCTTTTAGGTTCATTGGGCCATGAATACCGTCATATTTTTTTTCGATGATCCAATATTGGTCAGGTTCGCCCAATTGTTTTTTCCAAAGATTGCTTTCTTCAAAAATGCTACGAGCTTGGTCGGTCACTTTGCGGTGGATTAGAATAAAATCATTATCAATGTCGTAGTCTAATATTTCTCCGAGTATTACATCCTCAAAATTGTCCTCCTTGCCATGGGCCACTTTGCTGTTGGCAGGGGTTTCTTTATCTGCAATTAAAAAATAGCCATTGCCTAAATTGTACTTAGTCATCGTTTCGCAAGACAATAGCAACAGCATGGGCAAAGCAACCATAAGAAAGCGCAGCAATTGTTTCATATCAAAATAGTTGAAGGGGATTAACCGATAAATTAAAATTCTATTTTTTCAGAATGGAGTGGATGCTCCGTCAACACAGATGGTGTGTTTTGGAGGGTGGTAAAAATAGAGTTCTAAGCAGTAACGATGTACATAAACTTCTTTGTAAGCAAGTTATGCGCTAAGCACCACCCCATTTTATCCCACCCTATTGCGCCAAGAATGAACACTAATAGACAGCACTAAACAGAAGCAGGGAAAGTTTTGCTAGCTTTTTCCAGGTCCTCCGGAGTGTCTATTTCAATGCCCATATAATCTGTTACCACCATTTTGATGCCCACACCATTTTCCAAATAGCGGAGGCATTCAATTTTTTCTGCACTTTCCAAATGGGTCATGCTCCATGCCGTAAATCGGAGTAGGGCTGCTTTTCTAAAGGCATACACCCCAATGTGTTCATAATAAGTGGGTTTTATTTTTCCATCTCTATTATATGGAATCACCGAGCGGCTAAACATTAGTGCATTCCAGTTTCTGTCCACCGCCACTTTCACATAATTAGGGTCGGCAATGCTCTTTTCGTCCGTTAATACCTGCATCAGCGAAGCTACTTGTATTTGATTGGTGGCATCATGTTCAAACACTTCTATCAATTTGGTCAATGGTTCTTTTTTCACAAAAGGTTCATCGCCCTGCACATTCACAATCACATCCACATCAATGGCCATTGCCGCTTCGGCTATACGGTCGCTACCGCTTTCATGATTTCGTTTACTCATAACCGCCTTGCCGCCGTTGTTGGTAATTTCATCATAAATCAATTCGCTATCTGTTACCACAAATACATCATCAAAAATGCCAGTGGCTATCGTATTGTCGTAGGTATGCTGTATCACCGTTTTATTTCCTAGCAACTGCATTAGCTTCCCTGGAAATCGGGTGGCAGCATAGCGTGCAGGAATCATTGCTACTATTTTCATTAAACGAAGTTTTTTAAAATTTTGGCAAAGATGAAAGAATCAAGCATTTGAAAAAGTGGCTAGTTTAATTTACTTATCCGTAACGCTCTTTTGTAGCAGCCGATGGACGGCAAACGATCATTCAGTTTGCAAATGGGCTTTTACAGAGCCTTGAAAGAATCTTACTCATTATTTATTTTGGAAAAAATAATCTTCCATTGGGATAAATAATACACAAAATGGGATAAAATCGTCTCTCTACCTCCGGAAAGTTCAAAACCTTCTGGAAGTTTAAACACGCCAGTTTCTATATCATGTCTTTTTATCCCATTAAGAGGAATAAGTACCAATGATTGGAAATTAAAATAGTACCACAATAGGCGCTGCGATGTTTACCTGAAATAAACAGTCGAATTTCAATTTTCCAACAACTCCGAAAGGGATTAATATGCATTGCCAAGGATAAAACCCGTTGAGGAGGGAAATGAGGGTGTTCTATTGGACAAAAAAAGTCCCGCTAAGAGTAGCAGGACTAAAACAAAATATTCTATGTTATGGTAGCGCTTCAAAAATAGGGATTGATGCAATTGGGAATCTTTCTTAAAAAAAGGAGAACAAAAAATTTTGTGTTAGCCATGCTAGGTGTAGGATTCTTTTTTACATAATAATGCTCGGCGTATATCTCCTTACTACTATGCAACGTTTGCTTCTCTCTTGATTTGGGAAAATGTTGTTTTGTCTATCTCGTGTCGCTAGATTTTTTCCAATAAGCAAGGAAGAACGATCAGAAAACGATCCCTTGATTGCTCATTGGGTGTTTCGTTATAACAAAAACGCCCAAGGTTTTGCAACCTCAGGCTTTTTGAAATAATGCTCACTACAACAATATTATTGTTTCGTTATTTTTATTGTTTTCAATAAATAATCGCCATTGTAACTACGTACACTATAGGTACCACTTGGCAAGGCTGTAACATCTATGGATGTTTGTTGGGCTGTTAATCGCACCGTTTTTACGATACTACCTTTTACATCTACAATGCTTACAGTTGTATTCTGCCAGTTATTGGTGGTAACAGTTAATTTATTAACCGCAGGATTAGGATATACTTGAATACCACTGTTTTCTAGTGTTTTTACAGTAGCCGATACAATAGATGAATAAGATACGGCACCAGACACATTTTTAAACTTCAATCTGTAATAGTTTACACCATTGAAAGGCTGTGCATCGGTATAGTTGTATTGAGAAGCTGTGCCTTTGGCAGCAATGGTGGTTACAAATGAAAAGTTGATGCCGTTGCTGCTTTTTTCCAGTTCAAAAATATCGCCTTTGGCTTCTTTAGCCGTTTGCCATGTTACGATATTTTTAGCGCCTTCGTTTTTAACATCAAGATTGGTTAAGGTAATATCTAGTAAGCTAGCATCTACCCCAAAGAAAGATAGCGTAGAGGATACTTCGTTTGCCAAAATAACAATTGGATTACCAGTAGGTGAGTTGGCTGCGCTAATGTACACAATACCTTCAGCACCATTATCACCAGCAAAACTGGTTAGGTTTCTGGTGTTTTTATAGTCAACATAAACAGGGTTGTTAGGGTCGGTAACATCAAAAACGATGCAACCACCAATACGCTCAAGGGCTACAAAGGCAAACATTTTACCGCCAATTTCTGCAATAGTTACTCCTTCTGGTTCTGGTCCTTTATCATCACTTCTGTTTTTAAAGGTATTGTTAGCATTGCTGGCATTAAACAAAGCGCCATAAATAGGGTGTTTTGCAGTAATTAATTCCAATGCATCACCACTATCCCAAATCAATGCACCTGTGCTAGCATTCCAAATAGAAATAGACCTTGCGCCAAACGCATGAATTTCGTCATAATCACCATCACCATCTGTATCACCAGAAACAGTTGATACGTTTAATCTGCCAATATTTGCTTTTAATGCATCACGGTATGGGAATTTTAAGGAATCCAATACGTAGGTAGAAGAATTAATTCTTACTGGTTCTACCAATGCAGTTCCATATTCTCTAGCGTCACCTTCATTTGCAGTAATATAATAATCTTGTCCACCCACTTTGTAAGATGCAATGGCATCGGGCATATACAAGCCTTTAACGGGCCAGTTAGCTATTTCAACAATACTTCCTTGGTCGCTTACATCCAATGCATTGCTTGAAAGGCTATGGTCTTTTACACCCAATGGACGAATTGACGTAACCGTGCTTGTAGCCATGTTAATAACTACAATGGCATTGTTTTCTTGACAAGTAACATAAGCCGTGGCACCATCATCTGAAAAGCTAATGTATTCTGGCTCCATGTCTTGTGCTACTGTAGGATTGTTTTTCCCAAAAATTCTTACGCCTGCTGCTTTAAGGGTAGCTGCTTGTGCATTAAAAGGCGCAAAGCTGGCAGTAGTTACATTGGCTTGGGTAACGCTTGCCACACCACCAGAAATATCTACAATGCTAACTGAACCTTCTGGGTCAATAGTATAAGTAGTATTGGGTTGGCCTTCGTTGGCAGTTAAAATTTTAGAACCATCCTTAGTAAACGTAATCATATCGGGCATGGCTCCTACCGTAACTTGGCTAATGAATGTACCAGTGGTATCGAAGAACACAATCTTGCCCGCTTGTTCTGGTACTGTATTTTCTATGGCTGCGGCCACAATGCCATTTTTTACAGCAATAGAATTGATATTACCGTAAGTAGCTGATACTGGTATAGAACCAATTAATGTAGCGGCTGCAGGATTTTTAAAGTTGACGATGTCTATTTTACCAGCCAAAGAATTGGCTATAAACAGGCGTTGAGATACAGGATCGTGTGCTACAATTTCAGCAGAGTTGGGTGCTGCTGCAGGGCCATTGCTAAATGAGGCAATATGGTTGAGTTTAATACTTTGAGTTGCAGTTGGCGCTACTTTATCATCATCAGTAATTACTACAGTAAAATGATTAGCAACAGCACTTGGCAACGCAATATTGACTGGATTTGTAAACCGTACAATAAAGTATTCTGCATTTTCAGGAATAGCGTCGTTATTAATGGTTACCAAAATGGTGTCATTTACATCATTAGCACCAGCAGCCCATTCAAATTTTAATGGTGTTGCAATGGCAAAATCGCTGCCATTGGTAGCAGTAGATATTGGCAATACTTCTATATCAATAGATGAGGGTAATGCACCACCACCTACTAGTTTGGCAATAATGCTTACGGTTGAGGTGGTTTCACTTACAGAAACTTTAGTGCCTACAAAGCTTACACTCGCATTCGTTGGGGAAAAAGGTGCAGGATACACGCTAGGTGTAGCCCTAACCACACCAACAGCAGGTTGTGGGGTTACAGTGTTTTGTGGTACTATCCAGTTGCTACCAATATTGTTATCGTTGGTAGCACTATTTAGTTCGATAGAGTAGCCATATACACCAGTAGGTGCAGTAGGCCATCCATTGGTTCCTACAAAATAGGCTACACTATCTACTACTTGGTTAAGCGAATTTCTTATTACCAAAATATCGTTGGAAGAACTTAAACCAGCAGTAAGCGTGTAAACAGTAGCAACATTTAAAGTTGTTGAAGCAGTGGTAGGTGCAGTTGCAAATACCACAGTGCCGCCAGCAGCAAGTGTGGTTGTTGGGAAAGCACCACCAGTACCATCAGTCCATCTTAAACCACCTAAGTTTACAGTAGTAGTGCCAGCGTTGTACACTTCGATACTTTCAATATCATTAGGAGAGTGAATGATTTCGGTAATCACCAAATTAGGTGTTGAGGCATTAAATATGGTATTAAAGTTGGCAGTGTCCATGGTATTACCAGCAGCATCTTTTACATTAGAAACCGATACGGAATAAGGCTGACCATTAACCAAGCTGTTGTGTGTTAAAAATACAGTATCGCCTGTTGCAGATAAACTAGCATTGGTAACCGTTAATGCAGGATTAAACACATAATTACCAACAACCGAAGCGGTAGCACTAGTTACCGCTTCGCTAAATTTTATAAACGAAGTAGTAGAGGATGTGGTTTTTAATAATTGTGCAACTGGTGCTACTACATCAGACCCGCTAGAGGTACCTTTTATAGTTACCATATCAAAGCGCCAAGTGCCTGTAGCGGCGTAATTGCTTGTTGAAGTAGCAGCCACATAGGTGCTAGTTGTTGGTCTAAAAGAAGCAACAACCCTAAAACCTGCATTTGCATTGTTATTTAATGCTGTAATGCTTGAAAAATTGTAAGTTCTATCATTTACAAATACATCACCAGCTAATGTTGAATCTTCTGCAAAATCAACCCAAACTGGAGTGGTTGAAGTAATATCAGTACAATATTGTACTGTAAAATGTCTTGGCCCAGTATTACTATGTCTTAAATCAAACGTAATAACAATATTAGTATTGTTAACCGTAGAAGCACTAAACTGAATACCAGCAGTTTTGTTTCCAGTTCCTTGTGCAGGAAATCCTGATAAACCCATACCAGTGTTATCTGTTGTTGCTATGTCACTTGAACCAGTACCGCTGTTGAATGTGGTAGTTGTAATACTAACTGAAGCAATTGTGCCATTACCAACAGATGCTACAAGACTTCCGGTACTGTTGCTAGCATCTGGTGGGTTGGAATTAAAGTTCCATTGGGTAATGGTGCTTTGAGCGTGTAGGGCTTGCAAGCAAAAAAGCAGTGCAGCAAAAGCTAAAAATGGAGTAATTTTTTTACGCATATTAAATTAAGTTCAGCGGCAAAAGTAACGGGCTAACCTCTAGTAATAGGATGGCTCATATTAAATTGGTGTTATTAAATGATTAATAAATTGTTACTTGATGGGAAAGAAACATATAGTAAACGAGATCCTAATTTTAATAGGCGCATCGTCTGCGTGAGTCAAGAGGACCAGGTAAACGGTAAATAAAGTATAGGTATATTCTGGTAACTAAACGATTTTTTACTATTAGGCGATAAACATTTCGGAATATTTTGTCCAACAGCAACGACTTGAGTAAATGACACAAGCAGCATGATTACGCCAGCGAGATTGGAGATTATGTTAGATGTTAATGGTTAGTCAGAAATTGAATTAAAGTAGTGGTTTGTTGCTGATAGTCTTGTACAGTTAAACCAAGTGTTAGAAGTAACCACAGCTTTAATACATTTTTGTTTTCCATAGAAACTTCCCATTTTCTTTATAGAATCTAACTTCTCCCCCATAAGCATTCAAGTCTAACTTATTTATTGTCTTTTGTTTTTCTACATCATAAATGTGTGAATCGAAATAAAAAGTCATTTTATCTTGGTCAATTACTTTAAATCGAATATTGAGGTACGGAAATTCATTGATGGCTTGCTTATATTTTGCACTTGTTGCAGCAAATTCAGCTTTAGAATTTGGCCAGGCATTATTCTTTTCACGAAATTCTACCACGTAGTTTAATAACACAACGGATGGTTTAGCACCTTGCTGTTGCTTTTTCGTGTGTGGAGTATAGCTGATGTAGTTGCAGCCATACAATATCAACAGTGCTAGTGATAATACTGCAATTTTTAATGTAGTCAGACGCATTGTTCTTGTTGGTAATTATTAATCAAGTTTTTGTATTTTGTTTAGGTAACTGCTAACAAAAAATGACTTGGCATTTTATGGAGCTTGGATTTCACATAGTCCATTACCGAAATGATGATTACAATATTGCTATTCCTTTATCCATTAATCAATTTTTTAAAAACTAAAAACTGAACGCTTGGGGCACGACCTGAATGCTTATACGAGTTGGGGAATTTATTTGTGAGCCAATTTTTTTGTTATGAATAAAAGAAGAAACTGCCTAAATGGTCGTTTTAAATCGCCTAGTATAATTTCAATTTGTCGCTTTAGAAAGTTCTCCAATTCCGTTGGAGGTATGTTTTTTACTAATTTGTCATAAGCAACCACCCTATCCTTTTTAAGCGTACTAATATTAAGATTTAAAATTTCTATAAATGCTTCAACTTGCTTTTTAATTGGGTCTTTCAAGTTGCATTGTGCCGCAATACTCCCATCGTTCTCCACTTCAAAATAGGGGTGTCCAGATGCTATGGTAAATTGAGCTTCTTTGTGAAAAAGAATGGGTGTTAACAAATCATCGCCTCGCAGATCGCCACAGTGTGATTTTTTTGTAGCCGGATCTTTAGGAGGATTTACACAAATGGCCACTAAGTTTTGGTAAACAGTTGAATACGGTACATTAGAAGATTTAGGTACCACATGTTCAATTGAAGATGTGTTTATTTTGATTTCTTTTTGACAATAAGCACATAAATAATGTTGCTCTTCTAAAAGAAATTTCCTCGCTTCTGGAATATTCCTCATTGCAGAATAGTCTTCTTTATAATCAAATGACCGTCTTCCTGTGGCAGTTGTGAACCAATTTTCCCAACCTATTGGTGGGGCATCTTGTTTATGAATGAACTGCATCCTTGTTTTCTATTTTATACTTATTCCAATCTAGTATTGCTACAACCTTTTGTATATCAGCATCATATTCGCCTAAAGTTTTTTTAAGCTCTTCCAATAAACCTTGATAATCGCTTGCATTTTCACTGACCAAGTTCAACAATTTATCAAGCTTCTGTTGTATTTCAATATTTCTGTCCGAAGCCCCTAAAACATCCCGAAGCACCTCATTAATTTCCTTGCCAAAATATCTGTCGTTATATGAATGTATTTTGTTGTCTTCAATAATGAATAATCCATCCTTGAATAATCCATCCTGATTTTCTCTTTCTCTCGGCTTGAAATTACCTACTACTGTTGGGCTATGGGTGGTAATAAAAAACTGAACATTCGGAAACAAATCTTTTAAAAGTGGTAGTACATCTGCTTGCCATCCTGGGTGTAAATGCAAGTCTATTTCATCTATCATTACAACACCATGAGAATATTCCTTTAAACCTTCAATATCTAGCCAGGGATTTAACTTAGATGCTCGCCATACTAAGTCTATCACCAAAAACAGCACATTTCTAAAACCATCCGCATAATAACTGAGGGGCATTATATGTTGGTCATACCCAATGTATAATTCGTTATCCTCATCAGGCTCTGGAAATATCTTTAGTGCAAAATCCTCGGGGAGTTTCAAAAAAAGTATCATTACTTTTTTTATGGCAGCCTCAACATTATCTAAATCTAAATCCCTCCTTTCAATTTCCTTTAATTTGAAGGTCGCTCGTCTGGAATAGGCATTTCCTAGCCATTCTGACAAAGTTTGTTTGATTCCTTTTTCATCTAAACAGCGCAAATAGCCATTCTGCCGACCCATTGCGAAATCGTAATTCAGTGACTTATTTTGGTTATTGTCTTTTGAAAGCCTGTAGGTTGAATAGTATGCAATCAATGGGGCAACCAACGTTCTATCGCCATTGTTTTTTTCGAACCCTTCAAAAAAAATATCTCCATAATTACCAGCCCAAAACATGTCTTTGTTTTCATTGCTTTTTGTGTCCCTATTCATGGTTCGTTTCCAAAGAAAATGGTGTTGATTCCATGTAGCTGAAACACTTGTTTTGGCTTCCCGGCGTATTTTACCAGTTTCTACATCTACACCAGTCATTCTTATTTCTTCGAATTTAATGTAGCGTTGCATTTTACTTTCCCTACTTGAAAAGAACCCACCAACTGCCACACTTATTGCATCTAACAAAGTGGTTTTTCCGCTCCCGTTTAAGCCTACAAATAAATTAATGCAGGGATTGAAAGCGATGTCTAGATGTTCATACTTTTTAAAATTTGTTAATTCTAAATTGTCTATCCTGAAATAACCCTCAAGGAAAGAAACATTCTTATGCCTTTTATATAAATCAATGACTTTGTTTCTAAATTCACTTTGAACAACATGAAATGTGGAACGTGTGTAATGAAAGTTTTCTTCGGGTAATAGTTCTACCAAGTCAACTTCAAAACCATAAACATCATTGCCGTCATCGTACTTACTTAGCGCTTCTTCATCAAAATCAATTATCAGACAGGGGTCTTTAATAGCCCTGCCTATTGCTACAACAGTCCTTCCATCAGCAATGGCCACCAAATCACCAGATTTAACCCTTTCCTTAATTTTTGAATCGTACGTGTAGGCAAATACAAATTTTAGCTCTTTGAATAACCATAAAATTGAGGCCTCCCTTCCTCCATTCTCATCCCATCTAGAACTTATTTTCCAAACATTCATATTCTTGTAGATTTAAATTGTCTTCCAATGTTACGTATTACCCTTTCGATTAAAAACACGGCTAATTAGCAAATATATCTTTGGGCAAACCAGCTAACTCTATTTTAAAAATTAAAGTATTGAGTATCGTTTTCTTTGGTGCTTATTGTATGAAAAGCTAAATAGGATTTCTAGACACCCTCATGCTTATTTATTCACTTATACTCAGTTGTTTAAACCGCTGATGTTTCGCCTATAATTTTTACCATTTTATCATCCCTTACTTCTCTGTAATTCTCTTTGCAAGCTCTTTTAGTTTATCCGGTTTGGGGTGGTTATTAGCAATGGCTATTTCTATATTTTGTGAGAAATCCCAACCAATGGATTGAATTCCTTTTTCTAACAATTGCTCCATTGCTTGTTCGGCCTTATCCAACCATTCTGGATAATGTGCAAATCGGTAAAACCATAACTCTAGTAATAATCCATTTTCTTCATTTTTATTTAACTCAAATGCTTTTTCTACATAAGTAGTTGCTTCATTTTGTCTATTTGTTATTAATAACAACTTTGCATAATTTCCATTCTTATTTTCACTATTTGGGTCAATCGATAAGGCCTTGAGGTAATATTTTTCTGCATTTTCATAATCCTTTTTTATTTCTTTTAAGAAAACTGCATAATTCCCATTATTGTTTTCATTTTCAGGGTCTATGGCTAAGGCTTTGAGATAATATTTTTCTGCATTTTCATAATCCTTTTTTATATCACACAAATAATTTGCATAATTCCCATTAATGTTTGCATTTTTAGGGTCTATTGCTAAGGCTTTGAGATAATATTTTTCTGCATTTTCATAATCCTTTTTAATATCGAATAAGTAAGCGGCATAATTTCCAATATTCATTGCATATTCAGGGTCAATGGATAAAGCTTTTAGATAATAGTCATTTAAATTAGAATAGTCCTTTTTTACCCATTGCAAAAAGTAGGTGAACTTATTCCATAACCAAGCGGTATTTGGAAATTTCTCTAATGCTTCTAAATAAATGGTTTTTCGTTTTTCATAATCGGGTTCATTGTCCGCAAGGTTGGCATATTCAAATGCCGACAGTTCCTTAACCGTATTTGTTTCAGTAGCGTTAGTCGTGCTTGGTTTATTCTTCATTTCCGTTAGTTGCTTTTTCATGGCCTCTAACCTACTCTTAGTGATGGTTTCTAATTCTTCATCTGCTGGTTTAATTTCATCAAAAACCCACAATAGCTCATGCATCAATTGGTCAAATCCATCAATTTCCACATAGCATCCACCCATTTTTGCCACCAATTCTTTTATATGGTTCGATGGTGGGTTGTTAGCAAGTCCACACCAAAAGAAATTGCTCGGCTTGTTCATTTGTTCAAAATAGGTCATCAAGCTGCCATCATTTCCTCCATAACCAATAATGATGGGTATATGGGTGCTAAAAATATTATCCAAGGGTTCTTTCCAAGCTTTATCTAATGCATTTATCTGGTTAGGTTCACTCATGGGGGCCAACAATAGGTCTCTATGAATCTTAATGATTAATGGGTGAATTTTAGAGGGTCGGGCATAACCACTTAGCGATTCATGGCCACATACTAAGGGTGTTTTATCGGTATATTGATAAATGGAGGACTCCACTAAGCTGTCAAAATTGGTAGTCAAAACACAACTTTCTGGCACTTTGGTCAATATTTGGGCTAGTACAAAGTGGCCAAACGATGGTTTCGCATCTCGCATTGCCTGAATTAAAAACTCGTACCCCGATGTTTTATCGTACTCAAAACGTTTTCTGTAAATATCCCCATAATGGGCAGCAAGGTCATTTTTATCAAGCTTTACATCCGCTATCCATTGTTCAAATTCTTTGGTTGAGGATCTGTATTGTATTTCTTTAAACCAACCATTTGCTAATTGGCCTCCTGTGGGGATACCACTTTTATAGCTGGCTCCTGCACCAATGATAAAACAGAAGTTTCTGTTACTAGATTTTTTGTGAATATCTCTAAGGATGTGTTTGAATGTATGGGTGCTAATTATCTTCATTTTATTGATTTGTTTTTTCTTTAAAATAAGTATGCTTTTTTTGACTAGGAGGGTAGTTTGATTTACTTATAACAGAGCTAAGGTCTTACTCCAATTGTCTAATAATACTTTAAACGGGATAAAAAGATACGCTCGGAATACTAAGTAAAACTTCCCGAAAGTTTAAAACTTTCGGGAAGTTGATGCACGTTTTTATCCCTATTTGAGTAAAATTCTGTAATAAGACCATTAGCATCTGCAGACAATTGAAACCACATGGGCTGTGAACAAACTATAGGGTATCCAATTTTAGGGTTCATAATTACGTTTTTTATACTTTAATTGAGTGCTCTAAAAAAATAGCTTGGCTTCATCTTATCCAGCCTCCAAGTGTTCGCAAATATCTTGATTTGCTTTAACATTCGATATAGTCACTTTGATAGTACTGCGCTCCTTTTTTACTTTGAAATGCTTTTACCAGTGCTATAAAGCCCTGGGTTTTGAATTTTGTTACCAGCTTCATCCTATTTGGGATTGAAGGGAAAAACCATGTAAAGAACACATCTAATAAGCGAGGTGTATGACCAAATATTGTTTACACAGGTAAAACTTTAGACCAAAAACCCAAAATTTTAAGTCCCGAGCCTAAAACTATAGACCAAAAACCCAAAACTTTACATCCCGAGCCTAAAACTTTAGACCAAGAACCCAAAACTTAACGTCCTCGAAGTAAAACTTCAGACCAAAAACCCAAAGCTTTACGTCCCGAGCCTAAAACTGTAGACCAAGAACCCAAAATTTTAAGTCCCGAGCATAAAACTTTAGACCAAGAACCCAAAATTTTAAGTCCCGAGCCTAAAACTTTAGGTCAAGAACCCAAAACTTTACCTCCGCGAGGTAAAACTTTAGGTCAAGAACCCAAAACTTTACCTCCCTAGGGGTAAAACTTTAGATATAAAGCCTAAAGTTTTACGTCCTGAGCCTAAAACTTTAGGTCAAGAACGTAAAACTTTACGTACTTAAGGGTAAAACTTTGGTAAGTACACGTAAAAATGGGGCTACAACTGCTCTCTGTTGGTTTTATGCACACAAGGCTTTGGATTTACCTCAGGCTGAACAAGTATTTGAACTGCAACCCACAAAAAAACCCGTCAAGCCTTTAGAAACTTGACGGGTTTGCAATACTTATTTTTTATACTAATCAATCAATAACAAGTAGAACGCTCGTGGTGCTATTCACCAGTTGGGTCTTCTTCTACTTCTTCTTCTTTACTTTTAGCAGTTCCAGTACGTGGAAATAATGGTTTAAAATCAGCAACTTTAGCAGCAAAACCAGGGGTATTACTTCCTGCTTTATATTGAGCATATCCATAATCGGTTAGCGCATCTTGTAAATTGTCAAAATCATGCGCAATTTTAAAATCACTCAAAAGGTGAGTGATGCTGTCAACTGTGTTCAACCGAGTGTCTGCAAACAATCTGTCTTGGTAATCTAAATCAAATTCTGTCCAATCTACATCTGGACTTTGAAGGGCAGGTTGGGCTAAATGGTAATCATTGGCCTTGTTAACCACCAATTTGTTTTGTTCATTAATACTGCCATATTTTTTTCGATCCTTTTCGGAAAAATTGGGAGATACCGACTGCAAAACCGTTAAAATGCTGGCTAATGCAGTGTCAATGGTTGCTTTTTGTGCAGCAGTAAGATGCTTGCTGCCAAGATTCGTTAATGCCATAAATATTTTTTGTAATTCTAAAAGAATGCTATCGTGTGCAATAATAGAAAAAGTTTCTTTTGCCAGTAAAAAATAAGTGTTAAATTATGTGGGTGCATACGTGTGTATTCAACATTTCAAGTCTATTGAATTAACATCTCCCCCGAACCTTTACCAATGAGGTTAATTTGTAACGCTTGTCCGTCTTGAATTTTATACTATTTTTTTTATTTGTCAAAAACACAATAATGGTAATTTGAATTTTTTCCGATTATTTTTTTAGCCACAAAAAATATTGTGTCCCAATCCCTCCCACCCCCTCCCCAATCAACTATTTCAGCTAATATTGGTGCATTGCTTGGGGGCAAATCAACCTGTATTTATGCTGCAACTCGTTACCATAAAACAAATAACTACTCGCTTTTTCGTCGTATTTGTCATCGCCACTTTATGCTGCTTTGGGTGTAAGCGACAACCCAAGCATCCTACCTTGGGTTTTTATCATTGGCGGATGATGGGAAATCATAGCTATTCGCAAAGTGACTCTGCCATTACGCTGCGTTGTGGACAGGTGTTTATAAAAGTGATGGACGTAGATTGGTCAGACATTTATGGCGCATACCCCACCGCTACATTTAATTGTGATTCGCTTTTCCGCAATCATTGGGATACGTTTACTGCCCCTGTTACCCCCGTGGTGTTTATTACCAACCGTACCTTGGAAAAAATAGATAGCAACCAAATAGCCGCATTGGCCAATAAAATACTACTGAAAACAGAGATACTCCATATATCCACTAACCCCTTTTATTATTCTCAACCACCGCCACCGCCTCCTAATACACCACTCCATTACCATGCACTACAAATAGATTGCGACTGGACGGTGCAGACCCGCAACAAGTATTTCCAACTGCTCCAAGCCCTTAAACAACAACAGCCTTCCTTGCTGCTATCGGCCACGCTTCGGCTGCATCAATATAAATACCCGAAACAAACGGGAGTGCCCCCCGTGGATGAAGTGTACCTCATGTGCTACAATACCGGGCAACTAAAAAGCCCTAAAGAAGAAAACTCCATTTTTACCGAAGCAGCGGCTAAACCTTATTTCCAACAGGCAGCTAGCTACCCAGTAAAAATGAACATTGCGCTGCCCTTTTTTTCGTGGACAGTTATATTTAGAAACGGACAATTTGTAGGCTTAGACAATCAAATAGAGGATTCATTCTTTAGTTTCCCGCCGTATGTACGTCCGCTTTCGGGTAATAACTTCGAACTGCTAATAGATACCGTTTTGCACGACCGATTGCTGCACCAAGGCGATGTATTGCGCCACGAAACCATCAGCGAAAAATCGTTGCTGCAAGCGGCTAACCTGTGTAAAAAAGCCCTTAACCAACCCGAATTTAGTGTTGTGTTTTTTGATATTGACCATGTAAATGCTACAAATTATGCCGCTATTGAAAAAGCAATGGAAGTGTTTAAGCACTAGTGTACTATTTGCTTTCCTGCTATTATTACCCAAACACACCACCATCGCCTGCATTGGATTTATACCCGATGAAGATTTTAGGGTGGCTTTATGGCAACCTTCGGCATTGGACTCCTCTGGTCATTTGGAGGCATTGTATTTTTCATTAGACGTTTTTGGAAAAAACAAATATGGTTACGTATACGCCTCCGCCATAGAATTAAACCAAAACTATTTAAGTTGGAGAAAAGCCTTGCAACAACAGTTCTCTAAACCCGATTTTGATACGGCCATGTCAATTTTGGAGTATCAATCATTAGCAGATACCAATCAGGCTTTTTTTACCTGCAACTCTTTTATTAAAGCCTTACGCCAACCTACCAATCAGGCGTTTTGGACTTATTTTACGTTAGCCAAAAGCGCCGAGCGATTCAATAGTTTCAATGCCTATAAAGACCCTTGGGGTTTAGACTCGGTACATAGCTATGCTGAAAGCCAAACACAGCTTGCACTTGCCCAACTCCTCAATACCACCAAGCATCCCTTTATTCAGGAGCGATGTGCCTATTTGCTTTGCCGCTTGTTTCATTACGGTCACCAGCCCCACTCATTAGATTCGGTGTATAAAAAATATCTAAACAAACCTAGGACAACCCCTTGGATAAAAGCAGCGGCTGAGTATTACGTAACCATGACTGCGGCAAAGGATAGCAATAGAAACAGTGCATATGATGATTACCTAGAACCTAGCCGCACCAGGAATTACATCCACAATGCCAATTTCTACCGCCATTTGCTGCATGTAGTGTCAGAATCGCCAGACAAAAGGTTGGCAGCCATTCGTGTAATTACGCGGGATAGCCTACAGCACCTGCTTCCGCTATTGCCCACTAAAAAGGAAAAGGCATTGGCCCATGCAGTGTTTGCCGTGAAAAATCAGGCTCATTGCTTGGCTGCGCTACAGAAAATCATTCAATTAGATCCTTACAATAAGTTGCTGCCCCTGCTGCTGAGCCGAGAAATCAATAAGGTAGAAGCCTATTTACTTACCCCTGCTCTAATGGGCAAGGAAGCGCAGAAAGAGGAGGATTATTTTATCTACAACTATGGCGTAGAAAAGGGGAGTAGCCAAAAAGAACGGGCTTATGCACAGCAGTTATTGGCATTGGTATCCGACATTTCCACAAACGGAATCATTCAACCAGCAGAGAAGTATTTGGCCATCAGCCATCTGCACCTAATGCTCCACCAATATGACCAAGCATTGAGCTATTGCACCAAGGCCATGAACCTTTGTGCCAAAACCTCAACATACTATTTGCAAGCAAGGATAAATATGCTGGCTATCCGCCTACAACAGCAACGAAAACTAGATGAACCGCTGAAAGAACAACTTTACCAACTGCTTACTTTCATGGATGCACAGCACACGGTGAACAAAGCATTGGAAGACAACTACGTAAATTATTACAATTTTAATCCTAGTTTATCCATTAAAGATGATCTGTGTATTTACCTTGGGAAAACGCTATTGGCTTTTGGCGATGTGGTAAATGCTGCACTGTTACTTGGCAATACCAACAAGCCTTGGGGCGTTTGGATGCTTAATTCCCCCAAAAACGTTTATACCATATTATATGAACATGCAAAAGGGGCAGATTTTGAGCAGTTATTAAAGGTGTTACGAGCTAAAAAACATTCACATTATGAGCAGTATTGCATTAACCGCCTTGCTATTTTCTACGATTATGGCAATTATGGCTATGAAACTGGTGATTCAGCCAATTTGCGTAAACAGATTAGTAACACCAATTATGGGCAGTTGATACCCCTTTGGGATACTTTTAGGGTACATGATTTACAAGGAATCTACTACCTAAAGCAAGACAATATAGCTGCTGCACTCCATAGCTTTAAACAGGTGGCACCGCAATTTTGGACCGACAGCGCTCACGCCTTTTGTTTTTATCTCACAGGAAATCCCTTTGAAGTAAATATTTACCATCCTAATGAAGACAGTCAAGACAGTACCTACAAGAATGACCCTAACAAAGCTCATTTTCTAGAAAAACTTATGCATTATAAAGCGCTAGAAGCCAAAGAAACCAATATGGAAAAAAAGGCTCGGCTTTGCTATATCATTGGCAATGCTTATTTCAGTATGGGTTCTAGTGGCAAATTCTGGCTCATGACCAATTTATCTTCTTACGAAACCTACGAATCGCCGAAAGCCACCTATTACTACCAAAAAGCGGCTCGTTTAGCAAAAGATGCAAAGCAGGCCGCATTTTATGCCATGTATGCCAACTGCCGTCATGGCTACATTGACCCCGAACACCTGAATACCCGCTTGACTTCGCAAAAAGATGGTGCAGAATGGCTAAAAAGACTGGTGCATGAATGCCCACTATATGCCGATTTTTTCCAACAGGAAAATAAGTTGGTGGCAAAGATTCTGTAGATGGCAGTGTTGGTATCCCATAAATGTTTTACTCCCATCCGTTACGTAATTCGTTTAATTGGTTGTCGATATCGGTCAAAGGCTCTTTGGTCATAGCCCCTTTGTATTTTGTGGCCCAATTGACCACAGTATCAGACTGCGTTTTTTCCTTTCGGAGACGAATGAGCTGTAGTAGTTCCAAATCTTGTAATAGCCTTAGGGCATTCTGGTTGATAATATCTATGGTAATTGTTTGCATCCCTCTTAATTAATTAAATGGCTTGAAATCTTACAGCTTTGCTTTGATGGTTAAAAGAAAAAATAAATAAACGTATATACTACTCAAAGGAACTTTCCTATATCTGCAAATGCAAATAGTTTCTCTTTTTGCCAAGCTTGATTAAGGAAATCTTTTTTAATAAAATAAAGCAACAGCAAAATGTCCCCTCAAAAGGCAATAAAAATAGGGAAATAGCAAAAAAAGGCTTCATTCTAGGTTATATTCCTGTAAGCCTTATTTCCTATGAAGAAATATTTAGCTCAGCTTGAACAAAAGCAACCAACGCTGGAAAAAAAGACTGATAGGCGGTTTTAATGTCAAAGTAATGCTCAGTGAAAAGCGAAAAACATTGATGGTCAGCATCTAAATAAGCAGCCCGTTTGGTTAAGCTTTTAAAACTATTTTCTATGCCCCAATAATGTTGATAGTGATACAGCCAGTTATGTTTTTGCATGCTGTTAAACATGGGTTGGCAGTTTTCTGGAATTTGCTCAGCTTGTAGTTGGAGTAAACGATAAGTGTCCTGCGAAAAGTCCAATAAGTGCTGGTCTGACGGAAAAATGGTGGTGTCTGTGGCAATAAAATGGTCAAAAGCCACATCTAGAAAAGCACCAGCATAAGCGCCTACAGCGGGTTTGAAATATGCTTTGGTAGATTTTACTAAAGGGTGGGTATCGGTAAAAGTATCTATTGCTCGGTGCAGTTGAATGCCCTTTTGGATAGCCTTATCAAATTGAAATTGCTGGCGTCCTTTTACAAAATCGCTAATGAGGTTGCCTACAAGCACCCCTGGTTGCTGAAATGATAAATAAGCATGGGCTAGGTAATTCATACAGGAGTTGTGCTTAAAAATAAGGTAACGAATATGGAAAAGAGGATAATAGTTTTTAAGTAAAAGCTCAGCACCATCTGCCCAAATTATCCCTTGGGCAAAGTTCTAAACGATAAAATAAGAAGGAAAAGTGGGCTTAGGGTTAAAGGAAGCGTACCCTTAAATGACCCAAGCCCATTTTATGTCAGTTGAACTAGCAATATGTCCACCATTCAAAACCAAAAGATTTTTCCAATCTAGCCCCTACAGGTTATCGTAAGTATAAAAAGGATCAATTTCAGTTCCGGCAGGCATTTCAAAAATGGGTTTGATGATTCCATTTTCTAGTCCATATACCCACCCATGCAAATGCGGTCTGTTATCGTTTTTCCAAGCAGTTTGCACTATGGATGTTTTAGCAAGGTTCATTACCTGCTCGCGTACGTTTACCTCTATGAGTTTATCTAGTCGTTTATCTTCATCTTCTATAGCGTCCACCTCTTCTTTATTAAATCGGTACACATCCTTCACGTTTCTAAGCCACTTGTTGATGATGCCATACGAATGGTGCGACATGGCCGCTTTCACCCCACCACAACCGTAGTGTCCACAGATGATAATGTGTTTCACCTTCAATACTTCCACCGCATACTGCAAAACGCTCAACAAATTAAGGTCGGTATGAACCACCATGTTGGCAATGTTTCGATGAACAAATATTTCTCCTGGTTGCGTACCTGTAATTCTATCTGCTGGTACGCGGCTATCGCTACACCCAATCCATAAAAAATCAGGTGTTTGCAAATCTGCCAATCGAGAGAAAAATTTTGGGTCCTCCTCCAGTTGTTCCTGCGCCCAAGCTTTGTTTTCAAGCAATAATCTTTCGTATAGTTTCATAATTTTTTATTCTGTTTGTATTAATCATCAAAGTGTGAGGTTAACACAAAAAATTAAGCAATCGATGTTTGACGTTTATATACTTTTTATACTCACTAATTAGCAACCTAACACCTATCACGCGTCTGCAGGTTGTTTAAACAGCAAGTGCATAGGCTTAAAGGAGCTTTTTTTAATTTCCACCTTAATATTTTTGAGATGTGCATGAACCATGAAATTGTTGACTTCTTCAATAATGTCCTTATCAATAAAATCTGCTCGGGTGGCATCAATAAGCACATAGGCATTAGCAGGTACAGATTCTAATTTCTTTTTGATGATGGGTTTGTTTAAGAACGACACATCTTTTCTCAAGCGTACTAAGTAATTGTTTTCATCATTTACCACAAAAATAGATGACCTGAAATTGCTTCTGACCATAAAAAATAAGGCAACAGCCAATCCTACTACTATTCCAATAAGCAGATCTGTCATTAATATGGCCACAATTGTCACCGCAAATGGCATGAATTGATCCCATCCCTTATCAAAGAACTCTTTAAACAAAGAGACCTTGGCTAATTTGTAACCAGTAAATACCAGTATTGCGGCTAAGCCAGATAAGGGAATCTTGTTTAATAAAAGTGGGATCAGTAACACACACATCAACATTAGCAAGCCGTGCATAATGGCGGAGGTTTTGCTTTTTGCTCCAGCACCCACATTGGCTGAACTACGAACGATAACTGAAGTAATTGGTAGCCCACCAATCAATCCGCTCACTATATTCCCAATGCCTTGGGCTTTTAACTCTGTATTAGTTGGCGTTACCCTTTTTAGCGGGTCAATTTTATCCACTGCTTCAATGCCCAAAAGCGTTTCTAAGCTGGCAACTACCGCTAGGGTAACACCTGTTTTCCAAACTTCAATATTGCTTAGAAAATGTATATCGGGGAAAGTAAAAAAAGAAAGAAAGTGCCCAAAGTGCTGTGCAACAGGTAGTCGTACTAATTCTTTTCCTTCTAAAGCCAATGAAGGAGCTGAAATAATGAAATATTGATTGATAATAGCACCAAGAATTACCACCACTAACGGCCCTGGTATGTATTTGAAAATCACTTGTTTTTTCATAAACGGAAGTTCCCACAAAATCAAAATACCTATTGATAAGGTGCCGATAAGTATGGCCACAGGGGCAAACGCACCAAATGCTTTCGCTATTTCCGTGAAAGTGTTGGCGTTGTCCATTTGTGCAAAATTCTCATCGCCCACGTAGTCTGCATCATAGCCCACCAAATGAGGTAATTGTTTCAAAATCAAAATCAAACCAATTGCAGCTAGCATTCCTTTGATTACCGAATTGGGTACATAATCGCCAATAATCCCAGCTTTTAAAAAGCCAAGGATCACTTGTAAAATGCCTGCTATCACCACCGAAAGTAAAAACGCTTCATACACATGGAGTTTAAGAATGGCTACAGATACGATGGCTGTTAACCCCGCCGCCGGGCCGCTTACACTCAATTGCGAAGCACTGAAAAAACCAACCACTACACCGCCTATAATACCAGCAATAATGCCGGAAAAAAGTGGAGCACCGCTGGCAAGAGCAATACCTAAACAAAGAGGTAAAGCCACTAATAATACAACAATGGATGCAGGTAGGTCTGCACCCGCGTACTTAAAATATTTTTGCATAATAAAACCGTTAGGGGGTTTAAGGTTGTCGGCTACAAAGAGCCATTATCCACCTAGCGTTTAGCTTGATGGAAGGGTAAATAATTTATTTATTCTGTTGTGTGATTATGTAAGTAAACAAACTTTCAAAGGGGATGGCAATAACTGGTATAACATTCTAACTAGCTACGTCATAGTTTTTCTGGATTAAAAATGCAAATTACATTTTTCCCAAAAAGTCGCTGTAATATTCATAGCACAGTTTAATGTGTTAGACAGCTTTAATGGGTGGTGGAGTTTGTACTTCACAGGCAAGATTGTTGGGGAATATTACACCGTATTCAGAGTAAAGAATAGCCACTAACCCCTTTGGCTGTGCAATGGACAAATCCTCGGGTGATAATTCTATAGCCTGCCTAATCATTAGTTTTTTGATGAGCGACATAGTTCCTCCTGAACTGTCTTCATCAGTATCATCTTCATCTTCTTCTTTTTCTTCGTTCTGTGATACAGGGGTGTTTAGTGAAATCTGCTTAGTCCTTTGGTCAATGCAATACTCGCGTACTGAAAACATCTGTATAATCAACAGCAGTACAAACGTAAAATTGGCAAGCAATCGAAGCATCAGGGACAAATATAGCTGCCTTGCTTCACGGTATTTCACATTACTCATTTCGGTAGGAGTGGGTTCGTTTATTTCACCCTATGCTATAAATCAACCAACGGACTACAATTTCTAAGAGATACAAACCGTTTGTTTGCCAGACTTTTTTCACTCTTTAGAGATTATTTTATGCTTTTTTACGAGCAGTAGTGCTACAAGGGCAATTTTTTGTTTAGCTTCGCATCCATCATAATTAAACAAAACCCTTTTTAGTACTGGAAAAATAGAAAATATCATGACAACGAACGATTTTAATCAAATGCTTTTGAACAACACCGAATTTTTAAAACCATTCGCAATCACCCTAACAAGGGACAATGAACAAGCGAAGGATTTATTTCAAGAAACACTTTTCAGGGCTTTAGCCAATAAAGAAAAATACCACGCAGGTACCAATATTAAAGCATGGTTGTACACCATCATGCGTAACATATTTATTAACAATTATCGTAGGAAGGCTAAACAAAATACCATTTTTGATAGCACACCTAATGAGTATTTGTTGAACATTAACCAAGGTGCGGTGGTCAATCAAGCTGTTGCTAGCTTAAACATTAAAGAAGTACAGGAAGCTATTCATAACCTACCCATCATTTTTAAAAACCCATTCTTGCTATACTTTGATGGTTATAAGTACCACGAAATTGCAGAAATGCTTGGAGAGCCGCTCGGCACCATCAAAAGCCGTATTCACTTTGCTCGCAAATTGTTGAAAGAACAGATTGAACGCTATTAAAAGCAGACCTTATTTATTATCTACTTGCTTAAAAAAAATAGTTAACCCCCATTTACCAATATTTAAAGTAAAGAGTATCCCAAAACTTGACCCTGATTTTTCATGCTGAATATCTTCTTCATTAAAACCGATAAGTCCAAATGAAAAACAATCATAAAAAAGTAGTGGTCATAGGAGCTGGATTTTCAGGATTATCTGTAGCCAGCTTTTTAGCAAAATGGGGTTATGAGGTAACGGTGGTGGAAAAACACGCCATACCAGGAGGCAGGGCAAGAAGAATGGAGGCCGCTGGGTTCACATTTGATATGGGGCCAAGTTGGTATTGGATGCCAGATGTTTTCGAAAGGTATTTTGCTCAATTTGGCAAACGAGTCTCGGATTATTATACACTTACAAGATTAGACCCCTCTTATAGAATCTATTGGCCAGACGGCACAATGGATATTCCAGCAAATTATGAAGCATTAAAAGCATTATTTGAAAAAACGGAACCTGGAAGTGGCGAAAAACTTGATCAATTTTTGGCAGAAGCTGCCTATAAATATGAGGTAGGTATCAACAAGCTGGTACACAAACCCGGAAGATCATTAACAGAATTTATTGATTGGGATTTAATTAGTGGCGTGTTTAGACTCGATGTGTTTAACTCCATACAATCCCACATCAACGGATTATTTAAAAATGAGCAACTCCGCCAATTGCTTGCTTTTCCAGTACTTTTTTTAGGAGCACTACCCAAAAACACCCCTGCTTTATACAGCCTCATGAATTATGCTGACATAAAGGGAGGTACTTGGTTTCCCAATGGGGGCATGTATCAAGTGGTGGACGGGATGTATCAATTAGCAGTCGAACTTGGTGTTCAGTTCCAATTCAACAAAAACGTTAGCAAGATTACCATCAATGATGCTATTGCAACTGGTATTGAATGTACAGATGGTGATAGGTTCGAAGCTTCAATAGTGGTAGGTAGTGCAGATTATCACCACATAGAAGCCAAGTTGCTGCCATCGAACATGCGTTCTTACACAGATGAGTATTGGGAGAAAAGAGTGATGGCGCCCAGTTGTCTATTGTACTATGTTGGGTTGAATAAACGCCTTAAAGATGTTCCGCATCATTCCCTATTTTTTGATACTTCTTTTGAGGTTCATGGTAATGAAATTTATACCGACAAAAAATGGCCCAGCAATCCATTGTTTTATGTAAGCGCCACCACTGCCACAGATCCTTCTGGTGCGCCTGAAAATTGTGAAAATCTATTCCTTCTTATTCCTGTAGCCACTGGTCTTACCGGCGATGATGAACCATTGAGGGAAAAGTATTTTGATATGATCATTGCCCGCATGGAACAACAATTTAATCAATCCATCCGTCCGCATGTGGTGTACAAAAAGTCATTTGCTCTAACCGATTTTGTGGAAGATTACAACGCATTCAAAGGGAATGCCTATGGATTGGCAAATACACTCCTGCAAACTGCTATTTTGAAACCCGCTTGTAAAAGCAGTAAAGTGAAGAATTTATATTATGCAGGACAGCTTACGGTACCTGGCCCAGGAGTGCCGCCAAGTTTAATTAGTGGCGAAGTGGTAGCCAAAGAAATTGTTAAAGCTTTTGGTTAACAATAGCCCTATACAAAAAAAATTCTTTTCTTTCCTTGATTTCTAAACAAAACCATTGGTGATTGGTAATTTAAAATTCAAATAAATAGTACCTAATTTTAAAAAGATTCCATAAGGAATCAGCCCCATTAAAAATCGGAATCAGGAATATGACTAACATGCAACTCTTCCACAACGTTTGCCAGGAGTGCAGTAAAAACACCACAGAAAAATATAGTACCAGTTTTTCTTCAGCCATCAAACTATTGGGGAAATCATTACGACAACCTATTTATAATATCTATGGTTTTGTACGTTTTGCAGATGAAATAGTAGATACTTTCCACGATCACGATAAAGCAGTACTCTTACAAAAATTTAGAACAGACACTTACGAAGCCATTGATAAAGGCATTAGCCTTAATCCAATTTTAAATAGTTTTCAAATTACCGTTAACCAATACAATATTGATCCATCACTAATTGAAGCTTTTCTTCATAGCATGGAGCTTGACTTAAACAAACAGCAATATGATCGTGCTGGCTACGAAGAATATATTTATGGTAGTGCCGAGGTTGTTGGTTTAATGTGTTTGTATGTATTCTGTGATGGTAACGAAGCCTTGTATGAACAATTAAAACCAGGGGCAAAAAGTTTAGGAGCCGCTTTTCAAAAGGTAAATTTCTTGCGTGATATTAAGGCTGATTTTATGGGTTTGGAGCGTGTCTATTTCCCCCAATGCGACTTTAATAATTTTGGGCAAACAGACAAAGCGGCCATCGAAGCAGATATCCAGCGCGATTTCGATGCAGCTTATAATGCCATTTTGATGCTGCCTATCCAAGCCCGTTTTGGCGTGTACGTGGCATATAAATACTATCTATCCTTATTTAAAAAAATACAACAACTTCAACCGCAAAAAATAATGCACGAAAGAGTCAGAATACCAGATTATAATAAATTATTTATTGTAGCCAAAGCAGGCATTCGCAGCCAATTGAACATTATGTGAGGTTGCATGATGCAATTCAAGTTGCTCATTTGTTTAATTCCACCTTGCAGAATGCAATTTCAAAAAGACTGACCACACTTTTACATGTATAGTTGTGAAATACACAAAAAAACAAAAAGGCTAAAAAACTTTCCAATCATCCTAACCAAACCTGAATAAGACATACATTTTACTGCTAAAACAAATAACGAAGTGGTATAAAATGGTTCTTCTCTATTCGAGTCAGGATGCCTCGTTATACACCGCTTAGTTTATGTTGTCCTCTTTTCAACAAATGGAAAAGCAAGCAGGTGTTTTTACTGTAAACCACTTTATCGTTTTTAACCCCGAAAACGGTTTTCTGAGTGATAGAACCTTTTTTCAATCAAAAGGAATGAAAAAATAATTTGGCAATTATTCTTTTGGCAATTTTTAAAACAGAGAAATTGATTTTTGCCAATGTTGGCAATTTTATTTAGGCAATCTGAATAAATTGCCTAATTGTTTTTGCCTGCATTGGCAATTTGTTTCTACTGATTGTTTTAAATTGCCAACTACTATTTTGCCGCAACTTATTTTCTTTGAGTTTTAAATACAAAAACGTTTTTCATGCCAAAGGAACTGTCTCTACCTGAATCTATAGTGTCTTTAACAGGCGTTACCCATCAGGATTTGGCTTCTTATATAGAAGTAAATCCAAGTAACTTGTCCCGATTTATCGATAATACCCGCACATTACCTGCCCTAGCTTTAATAAAAATGGCCGAAATGTTTACATTTCTTCATGGGCTACCTACTCCCGAGCCACTACCCCTGTCAACAGAGGAACGTACCCAATTGCAAGAAATGGCGGCAAACTGCGAGTTTAAAAGAAAGAAGCTAGAGATGCAACTGACCA
Source organism: Chitinophagaceae bacterium (assembly GCA_027486835.1). GTDB lineage: Bacteria > Bacteroidota > Bacteroidia > Chitinophagales > Chitinophagaceae > Parasediminibacterium. The sequence continues at coordinate 5,981 of JAIXOJ010000089.1, read as the reverse complement.
AAATGCAGCAGCGATATGCACAAGGGCTGCGTATGTTGCAACTGTTGCCTACACTGGAAGCTAAGCCAGAAAATGCTACAGAAAGACGGCAGCGATGGCTGGCCGAACAACAGTATCAAGCCGAAAAGCGCATAGAAGACAATGGACTGGTACTTCAAAAAAAATTGACTGTTTCAATAGCACTGCTACAGCAAGAAGCTGATGCCTATTTGGCAGGATTGTAAGAGTAACAGTATAGCAACAGCAGTTGAAATGTCGTTTTAGGTGGAAAAAAGTGCTCCCATTTGAACATGCCATTCTTTATCAACGCTATGAAGTGTAGAATCCAATTTCGGCTTTTAGCGAATGCGTAAAAATTTTTATGTACCTCGTCGAATTTTATATTTGCTGCAATTAGTTGAAGTACCTTAAAAAATAAGTTAGAGTACTTTCAATTAATTGCCACAAGAAAGTTTATACTGCTTTATTCATCTTTCAGCATTGATTTACCATGAATTTTATTATCGATTTCTTCGCAACACTACATCATCGGAATCCCATTTTATCTTCTTTTGGATGGATTTGCATGGTTATGGCAATAGCCTGCATTGTGGGTATTGCTAAAACAGAAACCATAATTGCAGGGGCAAATGCTTGGTTAAAACCCTTCAAGTTTTTTATTTCCTCTGCCATTTTTAGTTTTACAATGGCATGGATACTGCATTACCTCAATACACCCAGACATGTGTTTGCCTATAGTTGCACAACCATAGCAATTTTAGCTTTTGAAACCCTATATATAGCGTTCAAAGCTAGCAAAGGGGAGTTGTCACATTTCAATATCAGCACATCGTTTAACTCGGCCATGTATGCAGCAATGGGCATATCTATATTGGTATTAACGGTGTGGACCGCCTTCCTTAGTTTTCTTTTTTTTACTACCACATTCCCCCAGTTGCCTGACTCTTATGTTTGGGGTATCCGTTTTGGTCTGTTGCTATTTGTAGTCTTTGCGCTTGAGGGCGGCCTAATGGGTGCTAGATTGGCGCATACGGTAGGGGCTGCGGATGGTGGAGAAGGATTTCCGGTTACTCAATGGAGCAAGCACCACGGCGATTTAAGAATCGCTCATTTTTTGGGGATGCATGCTTTGCAGGTACTTCCATTGCTTGGATATTATTTGTTGAAGGATATTAAAACCATTGTAATGGCTGCGGCTATTTACTTTATAGTTACAACCTTCTTGTTTGTTCAGGCATTATTAGGCAAGCCCGTATTTTAAATTAGTTTTTCAATAATCCATCAATAACTATAGTAAACAAATGAATGTGGAAGAAGTGATACTTGTTAATGAAAATGATGTTGAGATTGGGGTTATGGAAAAAATGGCTGCTCACGAACAAGGGCTTCTACACCGAGCTTTTAGCATTTTTATTTTCAATAACGAGGGTGAAATGCTACTCCAGCAGCGGGCATTTAGTAAGTACCATAGTGGTGGGTTATGGACGAATGCTTGTTGTAGCCACCCTAAGCCCAATGAATTGACCGAACAAGCCGCAGTTCGTAGGTTGCAGGAGGAGTTAGGCTTTGTGACACCATTGCATTATGCACTGAATTTTACTTACAAGGCTCATTTTGCCAATGGATTAACTGAGCATGAGTTTGACCATGTGTTTATTGGTCAGTACGATGACAACATTTCCCCCAATATTGAGGAAGTTGCAGATTATAAATACGTTTCGTTGGAAGTAATTAAAACCGACATAACAAGCCAGCCCCAAATATTTACTGAATGGTTTTTAATTGCATTTCCTAAAATTGAGCAATGGTTAGAAACAAATGGTACTAGTAATTCCATCTTGCATCCATAATTTATATTAAAACACTTGCAAAAGCATTCATCAACGAACGGCTTCGTCAAATTGCATTTCATGAAGTTGTGCATAATAACCACCAAGTGCTAATAATTCAGCGTGAGTACCCATTTCTTTGATTTCACCTTTGTCCAATAAAATAATTTTATGCGCTTTTTTAATCGTTGAAAGCCGGTGAGCAATAACGATGGAAGTGCGGCCTTTGATTAAGGTATCAATAGCATGTTGAATCAGTATTTCGCTTTCGGTATCAATAGAAGAGGTGGCTTCGTCTAATATTAGAATGGAAGGATTGTACAATAAAGCTCTTACAAAAGAAATTAACTGCCTTTGTCCAAGGCTTAGTGTATTGCCCCTTTCCATCACTTGGTAATCATATCCTTCTGGTAATCGCAAAATAAATTCGTGCATACCAATCATTTTAGCCGCCGAAATCACATTTTCCCTAGTAACAAGTGGGTTGCGTAAAGTGATGTTGTCCATTACCGAACCAGAAAATAAAAATACATCTTGCAACACCACCCCAATATTGCTTCTAAGGGTTTCTATCGGATAATCTGTTATTGGCATCCCATCGATGCTAATCATTCCTTTTTGAATGTGGTAAAGACGATTAAGCAAGCTAATGATAGATGTTTTGCCGCTGCCGGTATGTCCTACCAATGCTATAGTTTCTCCAGCCGCAACGGAAAATGAAATATGCTTAAGCACATATTGTGATTCAACATAAGCGAACCAAACATCCTTAAATTCAATGCTACCCTTAAACAAAACAGAAGGGCTCGATGCCAAAAGTGTTTCGCTCGAAGGAAGTAGTTCATCCTGATTGTCCAATACTTTAAATACTCTTTCAGCAGCAATCATCCCCATTTGTAACACATTAAACTTGTCTGCTACCACCCTAAGTGGGCGAAAAATCTGGTTTAAATACAAGATAAAGGCCACCAACAAGCCAGCATCTAACCGATTATCGGCCACCCACCAAACAAGCAAACCCGTACTGATGGCCAAAACCAATTCTACAACTGGAAAAAATACACTGTAAGCGAATATGGCTTTGATATTGGCATCGCGGTGCTGTTGGTTAATAGTGGTAAACTTGGCTAGTTCACGCTCCTCCGCTGCAAAAGCCTGTACAATGTGCATACCCGTAATGTGTTCTTGAACAAAAGCATTAAGAGCCGACACCGCATTCCGAACATTGGTAAAGCTTTTGTTCACGCTTTCTTTAAAAATATAAGTGGCAACAATCAAAAGCGGAAAGGGGATAAGGCTGATTAAAGTGACTTTCCAATTCATGTAAAACATCGTGGCTAAAGTGATAATAATCGTGAGTAAATCAGCCACAATGGGTACTAAGCCATCACTAAAAATTTCGTTGATACTTTCTATATCGTTAATCGTACGGGTAGTAAGGGTTCCTATTGGTGTTTTATCAAATTGACTCAAATTAAGGTTCATTATTTTACGATATACTGCCACCCGTAAATCCTTTACCACATTTTGACCCATAAGTGCAGTGATATAAGAAAACACGAATCGGATAACAGACTCCACCATTAAAAAAATAATCTGGAAAATGGTGATGTGCAGAATAAATTCAAATACCCCGCTAGTGGACGCCAATTGTAGAATAGACTGTAACCAACTAGGTATTATCAAGTGCGGATTAATTGCTTTGTTTACGGTAAGCTGGATTAAATACGGACGTACAGGCGCAATAAAAGCCATTAAGACACCCAAGCACAAACTGATATAGAAAAACTGGTTGTAAGGTCTTACATAGTAAAACAATCTTTTCATTAACGAAAAGTCAAACACTTTTTTGGTCGCTTTTTCCTTTGCCATTAGTAGCAAATGTAACGGAGCTAAACCAACACCCGTCGTAAGGAAAAAAAGGGAAGTTAAAAAGCAAGATAAAACGACAAAACATGGTGAAACCTTATTGATGAATCGATTTGCTTTATATCCAGAAACATGCATTAAGCTTGGCTGACAGCAAAATTTTTAGTCAATTAAATTACACTTTGCCACTTTATTATGAATGAATGTCTTCACAGCAGGAGTAGTTAGTTTGATGAAAAAAATCTTTTTTTCTATCCACATGCCTATTTGTGGATGTGAATAACTATTTTTACCCACTAATTCTTTGCGATGAAAAAATATTACTTACTCGCCTGTTTATTTTTCTGCACCATTGCTGTTAATGCTAACACCGCCGAACCCTTTGTTGGCGATGTGATTTTTATAAAAGTAGCTCGTTTCTACCCAAACCCTGCTAGCAGTGTCATCAATTTTGAATTTAAAAACGCAGATAAGGCTTACACTTTGCAGGTGTACAATTTTTTGGGAAAAAAATTAATAAGTGTACCTGTAAATAATACCAAGATAACGCTCCCCCTAGAAAGTTTTTTCAGGGGCTTATATGTTTTCCAATTAAGAGATGCTTCTGGAAATATTGTTGAAAGTGGCAAATTCCAAGTGATTAGATAATTTAATGGTTTCTTATTAATGAAAAAGGTAGCTGGTGTTTTAACGCCAGCTACCTTTTTTAATGCCATGGCCATAAGATGGGGTATGAATGAGTAGAGTTAACCCATTTTTTAATCAAGCAAAAAATACAAGTTGAATAACACTGACTACAATCAGATAAAACTTTAGAGCGATGGATATTAAAATAAGACCCGCAGACACAAAAGATCTCCCAGTTATCCACTTTATTATGAATGATGTCATTTTAAATAGCACGGCTATTTATGATTACCACCCACGAACAATGTCTTTAGTGGAAAAATGGTACGAGCAAAAGCAAGAGAGTGGTTGGCCAGTATTAGTCTGCGAATGGAATAATGAAACTGTGGGATATGCCAGCTTTGGAACGTTTAGGGCTTGGGATGCCTATCAATACACTGTGGAACATTCCATTTATGTTCATCCAAATTGGCGAGGAAAGGGTGTTGGGAAAATGTTGATGGCAGAATTAATAGCTACTGCAAAAAGCGGAGGGTATCATACCATGCTGGGCGGTATAGATGCTGCTAATACTGCGAGTTGCTTGTTTCATCAATCATTCGGATTTGTGGAATCGGGGAGAATAAAAGATGTAGGATTTAAATTTAACCGATGGCTTGATTTGGTGTTTATGCAATTAATGCTCAAATAATAGGTCAATAAGAACGGGAAGAAGAAAATGAAACCCAAAGCTGCATTTGTCCCATCAGTGATCAACAACTATACAAGAGCGACTGATTACGTTATTTTTTCACCAATTCATTTAAGTAACCCCTCATTTCATGTTTCATTTCCTCATTCATAGAATCTTTTGGGATTAAGAAAAAGGACTTTTCTGTAAAGTAGATGTGAAAAAAATAGGGTGTTTCCAAGTGCTTAATCACCATTTTCCAATCCCAAACTACATGGCCCTGCGAACCGTCTAATCTAATTTGCCATTGGGTAATCTGAATAGAAAAGTGGTCTTTGAATGTTTGTGATTTTTTATAAATGCTCATCGGCAATAAGTACCAAATACTCACCATCATGGCTATCCAAACACAAGTGCCAAGCAAAAAAGGTTCTGGACGTATGCGTTTGCTATAAAACAATACCGCAGAAACTATCGCAAATACATTAATGAGTACAAGCAAAACCTTAATTTCATTTCTTGAGAGAAAATGATAACGAAGTGCCTGTAACGTTTTACCTTTTTCGTATTCAAATGAAAACTGCATAGCTTGTAAAAATAGCCGCTTGTTGCTTTACAATCTAAAAACCAGCACATTTTGTTGCTTCTTTCTAATCCCCATTATCGGGTTAAAAAAATAATTTGCTTTCGTACCATCATTTCCCCCTATTTTTATTTTCTTTTTTCCCGTCTGCAAATTTTTTGCGACGGGTTTTTTGTTTTATACAATCAAGGGATGAGGGCGAGATGGAAAATGGAAAATTCATTTTTTTGTTTTTTTACTACTTATTTTCCTCAATTCATACAATTCGCTTATAAGCCTAACTATTGGTCTAACCCCCTATAAATTAGAACGTTTTCCTGCTTTATACTTTTGAGTTTTCCAAGAGATAAACGCCCAAAATAAATTTTTTACACTATTTATTCTGGGTCGTTTATTTTATTTC
>JAIXOJ010000133.1 GCA_027486835.1 Chitinophagaceae bacterium | reverse complement strand
TACCTTCCGCAGTAGTGCGGATGCCACAATAACTTCTTAGACTGCCTTCCGCAGTAGTGCGGATGCCACAATAAATTCTTAGACTACCTTCCGCATTAGTGCGGATGCCACAAAAACTTCTTAGACTGCCTTCCGCAGTAGTGCGGATGCCACAATAAATTCTTAGACTACCTTCCGCAGTAGTGCGGATGCCACAAAAACTTCTTAGACTGCCTTCCGCAGTAGTGCGGATGCCACAATAACTTCATAGACTGCCTTCCGTAGTAGTGCGGATGATAGAAGTAATAAATAAACAAGAGTTTTTTGCTTGCTAAAAAAAGAATCTTATTGCGTAACTATTTATCAGACAAAGGAACATCAAGCAAATTGGCTAACAACAATCGGTGGATAAAGTCCATAAATGGTACGTCAGCAGCCAATGAATGGTTTTAAATGGATAAAGCAGCAACTAGTAAGTTAGTCATTACCAACGGAAGCTACGGGGAGAATAAGGTTTTGATTTGTGTGCCTTTAGTTCAACCAACATTAGTGGGAAGATGAACCCAAACATAATGATAGAGAAAAAGATTACATAACCAATTGCTTCTAAAAAGGCATCAATGGAAAAAGTCATAAGGTAAGATTTGAGGGGGTAGTACGGTAATTAGTTCATTAACTCAATCCTGCAAAGATGCTTGTAGTAGTTCAGATGATTTATCACTCGAATAAGGGATGAAGTCAATTAGACGAAATTGATGAAAAAGGCCAAAAACGAAAAAAGCCCCGATTTACGGGACTTTTTTGTACAATAAATGGGTTATAACATCGTTCATCAACTTCCCGAAAGTTATAACCTTTCGGGAAGTATAACTGCTGTGTATCTGGAGCGTATCTTTTTAAGTCGTTTAAAATATAAATTAGCTATTGTACCTAATACCTTGGAAATACTACTTACAACCTAGGAATAATTACCTGCTAACCTATCAATCCCGCAGCTCTACTAATGTCTAGCATTCTGTCCATTGGTTTTTTAGCAGCTAGGCGCAAGGTTTCGTCCATGGTAATTTCTGGAAGTTCGTATTTCATGCACAAATACAATTTCTCCAAAGTATTCAGTTTCATGTGTGGACAATCGTTGCAGGCACAATTATTATTAGGTGGAGCTGGGATAAATGTTTTGTGTGGGGCATCTTTTTGCATTTGGTGTAAAATGCCTGTTTCCGTTGCCACAATAAATACTTGTTTAGGCGATTGAACGGCATACTTTAAAATTTGGGTAGTGCTGCCTACAAAATCTGCGGCTTGTAATAGAGCCTCTTCACATTCTGGATGAGCCAACACTTCCGCTTCTGGATGCCTGATTTTGAGTTTTACTATTTTTTCCAAACTAAATATCTCATGCACCATGCAGGCACCATTCCATAGCAGCATGTTGCGGCCCGTCTTTTTATTTAAGTAAGCACCTAGGTTTTTATCTGGGGCAAAAAGGATGGGTTGATCGGCAGGTACGCTCTCTATAATTTTTTCGGCATTGCTGCTGGTGCAAATAATATCGCTCAGTGCTTTAATGTCGGCAGTGCAATTGATGTAGGATATCACTAAATTGTCGCTGTGCTTCTCTTTAAAGGCTTTAAACAAGTCTCTTGGGGCAGAATCGGCCAGGGAGCATCCTGCCTTTAAATCGGGCAGCAATACCTTTTTAGAAGGATTGAGGATTTTAGCGGTTTCGGCCATAAAGTGTACCCCCGCAAATACAATCATGTCGGCATCGGTGCTCTGTGCCTTTTGCGCCAGCCCTAAGCTATCGCCAATAAAGTCTGCCACATCTTGAATATCGGGTTCCTGATAGAAGTGTGCGAGTACAATGGCGTTTTTCTCTTTCTTCAATTGTTCTATTGCGGCAAACAAATCGATGGTGGCATCTACCTCCTTGTTGAGGAAGCCGTGTTGCAAGAGCGAATCGGTGTTGATGGACATATCCTAAAATTTTAGTTGTTGATAACTGAGGTAATAAGTAAATAATAATAGAGTATTTATATAACCAACTACTACTACTACGGCTGTGCATATCGGGATAACTTACTTATTCACAAAGGGCGAAGTTAATAACCACACCCTTATTCACGCTAATGCACATTTTATTCACCGCCTAAAAGAGTTGATTATCAAGGGTTTTGTGTAATTATAAACATCGCTGTATTGCCAATCCACAATCATGGGGAAATGGTTATTAACAAGTTATCCATCTTAACTTAACAGGGATAAAAAAGGATAAAAAAGCACTGCCTAATCTATTTTTCTGTCAACCACAAATTTGTTTATCCCACCTGTATCCACCAAAAAAAGGAAAAAAATAAGGGTTATTCACTGGAAATGAGGGTTATCCACATAAGGAATGTGAATTTAAATTTTTGGCCTGCGGCATCACTAAAATAATGGAGATGAAAAAAGGAACATAGCATTGGAGTTATCCCCATTTCGGCTGGCTTCTTGCGCTAAGTTTTACGGGTTTTGTCCACATTCTATTCTAACATCTTATTCCCCTATTTTTGCCACCCTTATTTTTTTTTAAATTTATTAAGTATTATGTCTGTTATACAAAAGATCCGGGATAGAGGTGCGTGGATAATGTTTGGCCTAATTGCATTGGCTTTGATTGCATTTATTATGCAGGACAGAGCAATGGGTGGCGGAAGAGGAAGTTTCTTTTCTAGCTCCACCAAAATAGGTAAGATTAATGGAGTAACGATAGATCGAGCCGAATTCGACGCTAAGATTACCATGATGGAAAAAATGTATGGTGCACAAGCTGGCAGCAGAGAACAACTAGTGGGCAATGTGTGGAACCAGGAAGTGGACAGAATTATTAACGAGCAAGAGTATGACAAGTTAGGCTTGTCAGTAAGTGGTAAGGAATTATCCGATCTTATGTTCGACCCTCAAACTTCTCCCCTAAAAAGAGAATTTACCGACGAAGCAACTGGGCAGTTTAATGTGGACAAAGCCAAACAAGCTTTTGCTCAAATAAAAAAGAACAAAAACGCCGAGCAAGTAGAGATGATTAATGAGGCTTACATTAAACCAACCATCCAACAAAAATTACGGTCTAAATACAACGACTTATTGCAACAAGCCGTGTATGTACCAAAATGGTTAGCTGAAAAAACCTTGGCAGACAACAATGCAATAGCTTCTATTTCATTTGTTGCCGTACCTTATAATACTATTGTAGATAGCACCGTAAAAGTAACCGACGATGAAATTCTAGAATTTGCCAAAAAGCACCATGTAGAATATGACAAAGACGAGGAAACCCGCGGTATTAGCTATGTAGCTTTCGATGCCACACCAAGTGGTGCAGACAGTGCTGCTACTTTAGCACAAGTAAGCAACTTGAAAACAGATTTCACTGCTACTACAGATGCAAAAGCTTATTTAGGGAAAGTAGGTACTGAAATAGCTTACAAAGAAGGTTATTTATCAAAAGCAAAAATAGAATCTTCTAAAAAAGATACTTTGGTAAAACTAGCAGTTGGTCAAACTTTTGGCCCTTACCAAGAAGGCAACAATTATGTAGTAGCTAAATTAGTAGGCACTAAAAATTGGCCAGACAGCGCAAAAGTTCGCCACATCTTAATTGCCACAACCGATAGCAGAAGCGGCCAACCCATCAAAAGCGATAGTGCAGCTAAAAAAACAATTGACAGCATTGAAACCGCTATAAAAGCTGGAGCCAATTTCGAAGAATTGTGTACTAAATATTCTGATGATCCAGGAAGCAAAACAAAAGGTGGTTTATACGACTTTTTCCCTCAAGGGCAAATGGTTCCGCCTTTTAACGAGTTTTCTTTTGACAAACCAGTTGGTTCTAAAGGTGTAGTGAAAACAGATTTTGGATACCACTACATTGAGGTATTGGGTCAAAAAAATCCACAGCCTGCTTACCAAATTGCTTATTTGGCCAAACCAATTATTGCTAGTGCCGAAACAGTATCTGCTGCAAGCAACGCAGCTGCACAGTTTTCTGCCACTAACAAAACCAAAGAAGCTTTTGAAGATGGTGCTAAGAAAATCAACAAAAACTTGCTTAACTCTGGTGAAGTGAAAGAAAGCGATACCTACATTGGTGGTTTAGGTCAAAACCGTCAAGTGGTAAGATGGATTTATGAAAATGATGTAAACGCTATTTCAGAACCTTTTGAAGTAGGAGATAAATACATTGTTGCTTTGATTACCAATGTGAGCAAACCAGGTCTTCCTTCAGTTACTGTATTAAGACCACAGGTAGAAAACTTGGTGCGCAACGAGAAAAAAGCGAAACAAATTATCAGCACCAAGTTCACTAGCCTTAACCTAGAGGCCATTGCAAAAGCTGCCAACGTTGCGTTACAAAAAGCCGACAGCTTAACCTTTGGTAATGCCTTTATTCCTGGTGCAGGTATGGAAAACAAAGTGATTGGTGCTGCTTTCAATGCCAAACTAAAAGGTAAAGTAAGCGAAGCAATTGCTGGAAACACAGGTGTTTATGCTATTAAAGTAGAAAACATTGGTGCAAAACCAAGTGTTAGCGATATTCAAAGTATCAAACAATCATTGGCCCAGAGCCAAAAATCTGGTTTTTACAGAAGTGGAACTGCCCTAAGAAAAGCAGCCGATGTAAAAGATTTGAGAACGAGTAACAAATACTTCTAGGCGTATAATCATAGCAAGGAGTAATTTCCAGAAGAATAAATTTAAAAAAAGCCGCTCACTAAAGATAGTTGAGCGGCTTTTTTGCGCATAGCGAAACCAAGTAGGTAGTAGCGGGTATTACTTTTAGTGCGTTTTTAAAGCAAATGAATCGTTTATGGACAACATCATTACCAATAAAGTAGCAGAGAGCGGTATCATCACTTTGGATCTTTCCACTTATTATCCAAAAGGAAGCATCGCCATTTTTGATTTAAAGCCATACTTGTTTATGGAATTAATGCTAAAGGAAAAAGACTACAGGCAAGCATTGCAACAAACGGATTGGTCTAAATATGAAAACCAATACGTTGCTATCCAGTGTACGGCAGATGCCATAATACCCATGTGGGCCTATATGCTAGCGGCCAGTTATTTGCAACCCATTGCTAAAGAAGTGGTTTTTGGCAATGAGCAACAACTGATAGAAACCATTTTTACAAAAGAAATAGCTGCCATAGATGCAACAGCATACGAGGACAAAAGAGTAGTAGTAAAAGGATGTGGAGACTACGACATAACCCCCGCAGCCTATGTGGCTATAACGGCAAAATTGAGGTTACATGCCAAGAGTATTATGTACGGAGAACCTTGCAGCACCGTGCCTATTTATAAGAAAATAGCCACCACAAAAAAAAGCGAGTAGAAAATTGTGAAAATCTTCTTGTTTTATGTGCATAATTAGTTTCAGCCCCCTATATTTGCGCTTCCAAAAAAATTTATAATTATGTATCAAGCAGTTCAATATATACACGAACAACTTACCACTACAAAATCTCACCCTAAATTTAAGGCTGGAGATAATGTAACTGTAAACTACAAGATTGTAGAAGGTGGTAAGGAGCGTATCCAAGGTTTTCGTGGTGATGTAATTAAGCTTCAAGGTGTTGGTGCTACTGCCACATTTACTGTTCGTAAGATTTCTGATGGTGTGGGTGTGGAAAGATTATTTCCTATTCAGTCGCCAAACATTGAGTCTATCATACTTAACAAAGTAGGTAAAGTGCGTAGAGCTAAATTGTTCTACTTGCGTGAAAGAAGCGGTAAGAGTGCAAGAATTAAAGAGAAAAGATTCTAGTCTGTTGATTGATATAATAGAAGCGGGAGCATTGTTGATAAAAAAACTTTGTTTCCGCTTTTTTATTGTACCAAAATGTACTACTGTAAAAATGAATGGGGTAGGAATTCAACAATGAATACTGCTTACAAACCCCAACCTTAACAATATCGTGCAATTAAAAAAAAGGCTACCTAGTGTTTTAGGTTACCTTTACTTTTCAAAATTTATTTTATGGGCAATTTAGGATTTCAAGAGATACTACTCATAGCGGTTGTGATACTTGTTTTGTTTGGCGGAAGAAAAATACCTGAGTTTATGAGAGGTTTGGGTAAAGGTATCAGAGAGTTTAACGATGCCAAGGAAAACGTGAAAAAGGAACTAACCGAGGGAATGAAAGAAAAAGACCAAGAAGCTGCTAAATAAAATTGCAGCTTTCTTTTTTAATAGATTAAAATAAGTAAAAGCTTTGTTTCAGTTTACAAACATTCAAGATTACCACTTGCAGTTATCAAGTGGTACTACAACCTGTGTGGAAGCCGTACAGTTTTATTTGCAAGCCATACAAGCATCAAAACAGCTGAACGTTTTCGTAGAAGTATTTGAACAGGAGGCTTTGGCTACAGCCGCTCAACTAGATGCCGCCATTAAAACTGGACAGCCTTTGGGTAAGTTACACGGCGTAGTGGTAGGATTAAAAGATGTGATTTGCTATAAAGACCATCAGGTAAGTGCTTCTTCTGGCATGTTACAAAACTTCACCTCTATTTATAGTGCAACAGCCACCCAAAAACTATTGGACGAAGGTGCTATTATCATTGGCAGACAGAATTGCGATGAATTTGCCATGGGCAGTAGCAATGAAAACTCCGCTTATGGGCATGTGAAAAATGCTAAGGACGAAACCCGTGTGCCAGGAGGCTCTTCGGGGGGTTCGGCTGTAGCAGTTCAGGCGGGGTTGTGTATGGTATCACTCGGTAGCGACACGGGTGGTTCGGTGAGGCAACCTGCAGATTTTTGTGGTATCGTTGGTTTTAAACCCTCTTACGGTAGAATATCCCGATTCGGGTTAATTGCCTACGCATCTTCTTTTGACCAAATTGGCATTTTGGCAAATGGTGTGGAAGATATTGCCTTGGTACTAGAAGTAATTGCGGGGGCTGATGTTTACGATAGTACTGTTTCGCAAAAAGAAGTGCCTGCATATGCTCAATTAATAAAAGAAGAACCGAAGAAATACCGCTTTGCTTATTTCAAAGAAGTATTAGAACACGATGGATTGGATCAAGAAATAGCAAATGCCATTAAAGACAATATAGCAGACTTGCAAGCAGCGGGTCACACAGTGGAGCCGGTTTCTTTTGAGTATTTACCTTATGTAGTACCCACTTACTATATATTAACTACCGCCGAAGCCAGCAGTAATTTGTCTAGATACGATGGGGTTAAATTTGGATATAGAGCCAACATAAAGGCGCATGAAGATTTAAATACACTCTATAAAAAGTCTAGGAGCGAAGGTTTTGGTAAAGAGGTACAAAGGCGCATTTTGCTAGGCACGTTTGTGTTAAGCTCTGGATATTACGATGCATATTTCACCAAGGCACAACAAGTTCGCCGCTTATTATGCGAGAAAACCAACGAAATTTTTTCCCAGTACGATGCTATTATTTCACCAACAGTACCCACAACCGCATTTAAAATAGGAGAGAAGAGTAATAATCCCGTAGAAATGTATTTGGCAGATATTTTTACTGTGTTTGCTAATTTAGTAGGAGTTCCGGCTATATCAATTCCGTTGTTTACCCACAGCAATGGCTTACCATTCGGTTTGCAATTATTGAGTAATCACTTTACAGAACCAAAACTGTTGCAAATAGCGAATCTATTGATGAAAGAAAAAAATTGATGCCATCCAAAAGGCTAACAATAGATTGATAACTTTTTAGAACGGAAAAAGAAAAGCCACCCAAAATATTGAGTGGCTTTTCTTATAAATAAGCTCTATCAGTAGATAAACTAATTAAGCACCTAGGCGGTGTATGAGTTCTTTCACTTGGTAAGTCCAAAGTTGGGTTTGGTCTTTTATTTCACTTTTTTCAGCAAAATCAGTAATAACCAATACGGTTTGATTGGAAATTTCTGTTTGGTCAATTCTAAATTCAAAGAATTCGTCCTTATCGGAGTTAACCCAATGATAGCGGATAAATTCAAATTCCTCTGAATCAACAATTTGAGCCTTATCAGGCTGTTCGCCACTCCATGAAAAACTATAAATACCCTCCCAAGCGTCAACCTTATCTGCAAACCATTCTTGTAAGCTACTTGGATTACTCAAAAAATCCCAAAGAATAATTGGGGAACACCTTACTGGAAATTCCAGTGTATATAACTGCTTATCACTCATTATCAATCATTAACCGCGCACAACATGCCGCCGTGCAATAATAGAAAATAAAAGATAGCTTCCAAATGTTTTTTTCAAAATTTTCCGTAAACATTTTTACTTAACGTTTTTTTTTGTTTATTAAACATCAACGCTCCATTTAAATTCGAGAATCTTGCCCACATTTACCGCTTTGGTAGCACGAATGATCGATACCAACAACCACTATTTATCATGAGAGTAGCTATAAATTTTTGTTCAACCACTCCCCAAAAATTAGAAGTGCTTGCTTGGTGGCAGGCCATTGGTAATGAAATGGCGGTACAACACCCCGAACACCAGTTTTATTTTATCGTAAATGCGGCGAATGTTTCGTCCCCAAAAAAAGATAATCTGCAAGAAATTGTGGTGAATACAAACCCCAGTGGACATTTATTGAAAACGATTTACTGGTGTGGAATTGCATTGCCAGCCTTAATTAAAAAGCTAAAGGTGGATGTAGTCATTCATCCTTTTGGGGAATTTATGGTTCAAAAAGCAGCTAAACAGTTGATGGTATTTAATCAAACAAGCTACTTTAATGAGCAATATAGTTTCATTGGAAAGAAATTATACTTCAAAATACTCACTAGGAAGCTTAAAAGGGATGCTGGTTTCAAATTATTTTTTCACTCCCAAGTAGAGCAGCAAGCCATGACACTACAATATGGCTGGCCTCAAGAAAATGGATGTATCATCAAAGCAAGTGCAAATACACCATTACAGCCCCTAGACTTTGAGCAAAAAGAAGCAGTTAAGGCTCGCTTTTCGGAGGGGTGTGAATATTTTTATTTTTCAGGAACTCCTAAGGATGATATAGAATTATTGCTAAAAGCTTTTTCCTTGTTTAAAAAATGGCAGAAAAGCAATATGAAGCTGATAATTAAAATAAACGGCGAGCAAAAAGAGCAGGAAGGGTTCAAGCAAAAACTGGTTAACTACAAATACCGTGGCGATGTGGTTTTGCTTGAAAATGTGTTGACACCAACAGAAAACCCATTATTGATGGGTGCGGCTTATTCGTATGTTTATGTACGGATAAAGAATCAAGTACCCATAGAAGTGTTGAATGCTTTTAATTCAGGTGTACCTGTTATTGGTACCGCACTGCCGGCCATTCAAGAAATATTTGGGGAGTCATGTGTATATACCCAACTTGGGGATTTAGATTCTTTAGCCGAACAATTAAAAAACATGTACAAGGATGAAAGACTCCGAACCCATTACGCAGATTTGGGTCTAAGAAAAAGTGTTGAATTCACCAAATCTGATACCGTTAACAGTTTATGGCGGGTATTACATTCAATAAAGAATTGAGGAATCTTGTATTAGTGAGTATCATTTGCCGTAGGCTATCCATTCACTAAACGTAGGCTACCTTTTTACTAAACGTAGGCTACCTTTTTACTAAACGTAGGCTACCTTTTCACTAAACGTAGGCTACCTTTTTACAAAACGTAGGCTATCCATTCACTAAACGTAGGCTATCTTTTCACTAAACGTAGGCTATCTTTTCACTAAACGTAGGCTTATAATTTGCGCAAAGTCTAGCTTAGGCTTTTCACAAATTGTAAGCATAGGGTCGGGGCAAAGTCCAGCTTAGGCTTTAAGCAATGTGTAGCATAGCCTCGGAACAAATTGTAAGCTTAGGCTGTGTACAATGTGTAGCATAGGACAATTGAAAAGGCCAATAATATTTTTTTGGATTACATTTTTTAGTTTAGAAGCATTGGTCGTCAAGCTTTTTATGGTTTAAAAGTATTGTGTGGCCTTTATCTTTTACTAAACGTGCATGCCTATAGAGGAATATTACCTAGGCTTTAGCCACTTCTCTGGGTTTTGAAACCCATTTTTTTCATTCACCACCTGAAATTCAAACTGACCTTCGCCTTCGAAATCGGCAGCTACTTTGCCAAGCAAGGTGCCCGCTTTTACTGGGTCGCCGGTTTTTACAAACACAGTAGAAAGCATGTTGTAGGTAGTGAAATATTTTCCGTGTTTTACCATCACGGCTTGGTATTGGTCAAGTTCCATCACGGCTGTTATTTCCCCGTCTGCTACACATTTTACGGGTGCGCCAATGTAAGTTTTGATGAAAATACCATCATTTTCCGCTACCAGCTTGGTGCCTTCAATAAGATGGCGACCAAATGGGCCATAAATTCTTCCGCCATCCAGCGGCCAAGGCAATCTGCCCCTGTTTTTCTCAAAATTGAGCGATTCGGTAAGTCCCCCTGGTGTGGACTCAAAAGAACTATAAGCACGGGTTGATTTTGGATCGGATGTTTCTGGTGTAGTGCTGCCTCCTGATTTTTCGGGTTCGGAGCCTTTATTATCAGGGTTATTGTTAGGCGTTGTGGAGCCAGTAGGGTTGCTTTTGGTAGTGGACATCTCTTTGCTTCCGTTGCTAGCGTTGTTTCTGCGCCTAATTTCTTCATTGGTTTTTTTGGCAATTCGGGCTTGCTTATCTGCCTCGGCAAGCGCCCGTTTAATGGCTGCGTCAATGGCACTTCTCAACCGTTGCCTATCGCGCTCCCGCTGTTTTATGAGTGTCGCAATATCTTTTTCTTGTGCTTTTAATTGCTTTACAACTAGGTCTTTTTCTTTTTTATCTTCTTCTAACACTTTCAATTGGCTGCTTTGGCTAGTAAGCACTTCACCTTTTTGAGCCCTGTTGCTGTTAAGCTGATCGAGCGTGGAAATGAGCAGGTTTTGCGTTTTGGCAATTGTTTGAGCCTGAGTTTCCCTATACTGCCGATAGCTTTTGAGGTAAGTCATCCGTTTTAAGGCATCGTTGAAACTTTGGGCTGAAAAGAGAAAATTAAGATAATCATAACTGCCCCTGTTTTTATAAGCAAATACAAGGCTTTGGGCATATTGAAGTTTCAGGGTATCTAGTTCCTTTTTAAGCCGGTATATCTGAATTTGGTTTTGATAAATGGTTTCGGTAAGCAGCCTAATGTCTTTGTTGATGTTGTTAATCAACGATTCACGGGCAGCAATTTTCCTCCGCACAACAGAATATTCGTTGAGGGCGGCTTTTTTATTTTGCTTTATGGAGGAAAGATCTTTATTGAGGTCGGCCAATTCTTTGAGCAACTGTTGTTGTTGCCTTTGTAAGTCCTCGCGAGAAGGTGGCTGTTGGGCATACGCCAGCGATATGCAGCCAATAAAACAACACAATATCCACCACTTTTTTATCATTTACAATGGGTTGAAATAGAAAATATCTACTATGAAAGCGATAAAGTTGCAATTAAATTATTTTTGCTTGTAATTTTTGGGTAGTACAAAAACAAAGTTTAACGGTTCATTAAACGAATACTGTTTGAAATCGAGATAAATATCTAGCTTGGTTTTCTCTGCCACAGAGATACTGCGATTGGTAGAAAAGGAAATATTGTTGTTGTTTTCGTAGTTAGCATAGGTAATATCGCAGGTGCGGTTGCGTTGTAAATCCACATCATCTAGTTTGCTATGGACGGGTTGGTAGCTAGCAGTATCTAGTGTTACAAGGTTTTTAAATAAGCTATCCACCATCAGTACCAATAGTTTTTCTTTGGAGGGACGGTAAGAAACTACATTGTTGTTAATGAAGATGGGGTTGCCAATAATCAAGTCTTGTATGGTGGAAAAGTCGAAAGGAATTTGGGTTACATCCTGCACATACCCTATGCTTCTTTTTTGAACGTACTTGTCTATTTTGTTAACGATAAAAATACTATCCTTAGTTATTTTAGCCTGCAAGCCCACTATGCCTAAAGGCCCAATGATCTGTATTAAAATGATGCTGTCTTTGCGCATCTTTATGTAGGCAGTGGCGTTATGACTTTCTTCTTGGCCTACATACTCTAGCTTTACCTTGGCACTAAAGGTGTTAAAATCTATTTTTCGTTTCCCCACTTTTTGCAACATTTCTTGTATCAGCGCAACAGTATCAACAGTTGGGGTTGATTTGATAACAATGGAAACAGTGGTGTCTTTTGTACTAATGGCTTCTTTGATTACTTGCACCTTTCTTACAGGGCGACAAGCAACTATTAACAACAAACAGCAGCCAATTATTCTCAAAAAATTTTGATTCATAAGGTAGAAATAGAATGGAGCGATAATGATGAATTGGCGCAATGATAGTTTACTTATGATAACACAATACCTGCTGAGGATACAATTTTTCTTTCTAGATTAATATCAAATAACTACTGTAAAACTATTATTCTACTGAAACGAGCCATCCCTATTGAAATTCACAGACGCACAGCATAGCATTGAAATACAAACATCTGCTCAACCAAGGAAAGCTTATTTACCCGTATGGCCAAAGCCACCTTCCGCTCTTTGGGAAGTTGAAAGTGCAGAGGTTTCCAGCCATTGAACAAGCTCAATTCGTTGAATCACCATTTGAGCCACCCTATCACCATCTAAAATGGTTTGGGGTTCATTTGACAGGTTGATGAGGATAATTTTTATTTCACCCCTATAATCGGCATCGATAGTGCCAGGCGTATTTAAACAAGTGATGCCTTGCTTAATAGCTAATCCACTTCTAGGTCTTATCTGCGCTTCATAGCCAAGCGGTAATTCTATTTTTAATCCGGTAGGAATGAGTTTCCGTTCCAGTGGTTGGAGTGTAATGGGGGCTTCTATAAAAGCCTTTAAATCCATGCCCGACGATCCTTCTGTAGCATAACTTGGGAGTGGATGATGCGATAAATTGATAATGGGAACAAGAATTGGCGCTACTTGCATGAAATATAATTATTGAAAGAGGGAGTAGAACTAATAAAAAAGATTGTATTTAAGTTAATGGGTGGCACGAGCTACATGTCGCTCAATATTTTTTTGTAGCTAGTAACAATACCTTTAATTAAAGAAGAGCTGAAGCCTTGATGTTCCATTTCATTTAATCCGGCAATGGTGCAACCTTTGGGTGTAGTCACTTTGTCAATCTCCTGTTCGGGATGGGTATTCTTTTTTAGCAGCAATTCCGCAGCACCTTTAACAGTTTGAGCAGCAATCAACGACGCCGTTGCAGCACTAAAACCAATTTCGATACCTCCCTGAATGTTTGCCCGTATATAACGCATAGCGTAAGCAGTGCCGCAAGCCCCTAGTACTGTAGCAGCGTCCATCAATTTTTCTTCTATAAACACAGATTTACCTAACTGATTAAAGAGTGCCGCTACAAATGTTTTTTGATCGTTGCTAGCGTTACTCTCGCTAATACAAGTCATGCTTTCTTGAATGGCAATGGCCGTATTGGGCATGGCTCTGAAAATAGCAAATGCACTTCCGATTATTTCTTCCAAATCTTTTACCCAAATACCTGTAACAACACTTACCAACACCTGCTTTTGAGGATTCAATGATGGCAGCATTTGGTTCAACACTTCTTTTGCCTGAAATGGCTTAACGGCTAGAATGATATAATCTGCAAAAAGGGCCGCTTCTTGGTTGTTATTGCCCACTTTTACTCCTTTCTGCTCCAACGATTCAAGTGTGGATGGATTACGCTTGGTGATGTAAATATTTTCTGGAACAACAAAACCACTGTTCAATAATCCTTCTGCAATGGCAGAACCGAGATTTCCGCCACCAATAATGGCAATTTTTTTAGACATACTTATTTGTAGTTGTTGTGAATGATAAATTAAGAAACAATAAAGGGAAGCATTCTTTTCTCAAGAAGCAGTAGCGATATCCCATTAAATCCAGCATTTATCAAGGCAGGAAGTATTTACCAACCAAGAATTTCATCCATTATTGTGTTTGCGGATTCAATAAGATTAAAACTTTAATAGTATTGGTTTTGCCTCAGATAGTTGCGTACATAATCGTCCACCCCATCTTCAAGGGAATAAAACGGGTGATGGTATCCCGCCTCTTTTAGCTTATTCATGTTAGCCTCTGTAAAATATTGGTACTTATCCCTGATATCAACGGGCATGTCTACAAACGAAATGTTGGGGCTTTTATCCATTGCAACAAATGTAGCAACCGCTAAATCGTAAAAACTTCTTGCAACACCCGTACCTAAATTATACAATCCAGAAGGGATGGAGGGGTAAGATTGTACCATCCAAAAAATGACATTTAGTAAATCCTTTACGTAAATAAAATCTCTCAACTGCTCTCCATCTTTAAAATCCTCCCGATGGCTTTTAAACAATTTTACCAATCCAGTACTGTTTATTTGATTGAAGGAGTGCCAAATAACACTAGCCATCCTTCCTTTATGGGCTTCATTAGGGCCGTACACGTTAAAGAACTTTAATCCAGCCCAAAAAGGTGGTGTAGTTTCCTGTTTAACAGCCCATTTATCAAACTCATTTTTACTAACTCCATAAGGATTAAGGGGAGCAAGTGATTCAATTATCTCGTGGTTGTCCTCATATCCCAAACTACCATCGCCATAAGTAGCTGCTGAAGATGCGTAAATAAGTGGAATGTTATTTAAAGTGCAATATTCCCATACTTGCTTGGAGTACTCAACATTGAGTGCCTCGTGTACAGCATAATCAAACTCTGTAGTATCGGTTCTCGCACCTAAATGTAGTATACAACGGATATTTGGTTGATGTGTTTCCAACCATTCAAAAAAGCTATGTCTTTCAATGATTTGTTCATACACCTTAGTTTGCCAATTATGTCTTTTTTCTTCTACGCCAAAATTGTCCACCAATATAATTTTAGTGAATCCCTGATTATTGAGAAAAGAAACCATGCAAGAAGCAATAAATCCTGCCGCCCCTGTTATGATAATATACCCATCGTTAGTACTTGATGGGGTAGTTTGCCTAACATCCATAATGAATAATGTTTAAACCGAAAATAATTTCATAGTACCCAAGCTATTGCGAGGGTCAACAATAGTAATGCCTAATCATTTGTTGAATTGCTATTCAGGAAAGGCTAAATTATTTTCAATGGCGGTGTCGTACAGTAGTTTCCAATCGTTAATGATGCCCCAGTCAGCATTATTGAGCTTTAATGTTCCATCAGTTACACGACCTAATTGAAGAGCAGGAACTCCAAATTCTTTAAGCACACTTAGTACAGAATCTAATTGAACTGCTGAACAACTAATTACCACCCTGCCTTGGGCCTCGCCAAGCCAAAACCCGTCTGTCCTTTTTTGTGGTGTACCTACAACATCAAAACCAAGTGATTGATGAAAACAACTTTCTAATAAAGTAACAATTAGGCCGCCTTCGGAAAGGTCATGAGCAGATTTGATGAAGCCATCTTTAATCAGCTTCGCCAATGCCTGCTGTAGAATAAACTCTTCGTCTAAATTAAAATAAGGAACTGGCGAAAATTCAGTTGCCAATATTTTATGTAAATACTCCGAGGAAGCAATGTCTTCCATTTGTTTTCCAAGAAGTACAATCACATCGTTCGGTGATTTAAAATACATGGTCATTTTCTGGTCGGCATTTTCCAGTAACCCAACCATGCCGATGGTAGGTGTTGGATACACTGGACCATCTGGGTTTTGGTTATAGAAACTTACATTACCCCCTGTTACAGGCGTGTTGAATTTTCTGCAAGCTTCTCCCATTCCTGTAACCGCAAGCACAAACTGGTAATATACTTCAGGGTCATAAGGATTACCAAAATTCAAACAATTAGTAACACCCAGTGGCTCACCGCCGCTGCAAACAATATTTCTAGCAGCTTCAGCAACGGCAATCATACCCCCAATGTATGGATTAGCATAAACATACCTACTGTTACAATCTACTGACATGGCCAAAGATTTTCCGGTGCCATGAGCCAACACTATGGCGGCATCGCTCGGCTCATTGGTACTCAAGTTGGCAGCACCCACCATACTATCATACTGCGTGTAAACCCATCTTTTAGATGCGATATTGGGAAGTGCAATGATTTTCTTTGCCGCAATTAGTAATTGGGCATCATCATGTATGTCTGCTATGTTAGTTTCATCAAAAGCTGTGATTTTAGAGAAATAAGTTGGCTCTTGATAAGAACGTTCATATTGAGGGGCTCCACCTCCCAATACTAATTCATGGGCAGGCACTGAGGCTTCTAACACCTGATTTTGATAAAATAATAACATCCCACCTTCAATGACTTCACCGATATTACTAGCGGTTAGATCCCATTTCTTGAATACTGCTATCACTTCTTCTTCTCTCCCCTTGGCCACCACCATGAGCATTCGCTCTTGGCTTTCACTTAACAGTAGTTCCCAAGCTTTCATATCTGCTTGCCTAGTAGGAACCTTGTCTAAGTCTATGCGCATACCCACACCACCTTTAGCACTCATTTCTGCTGTGCTACAAATAATGCCAGCAGCCCCCATATCTTGCATACCTATAATTGCCCCAGTTTCTAGCACTTCAAGACATGCTTCCAATAGTTTCTTTTCTTGGAACGGGTCGCCGACTTGCACAGCCGGCAATTCTTGCACACTATCTTTTGTTAAATCTGCACTTGCAAAACTTGCACCTCCTATACCATCCTTACCAGTGGCACTTCCTACATAAAAAACAGGATTACCTTCACCTAAAGCGATAGCACTAACTGTTTTATCGTTTTTAACAATCCCAACACTCATTGCATTAACTAAAGGATTGGTATGATAGCAATCTTCAAAATACACTTCTCCAGCTACAGTTGGTACGCCAAAGCAGTTACCATAATGTCCTATTCCTTTTACAACACCAGCTAAAAGGCGTTGTGTTTTTTTATCGCGGATGTTTCCAAATCGTAAACTATTTAATGAGGCAATAGGTCTCGCTCCCATAGTGAATATATCGCGCTGAATACCTCCCACCCCTGTTGCAGCACCTTGAAAAGGCTCTAAAGCACTCGGGTGATTGTGGCTTTCAATTTTAAATACTACACCATAACCATTGCCGATATCCATTAAGCCAGCATTTTCTTCACCTGCGGCTACTAGCATTTTGCCGCCGTCTCTGGGTAGTGTTTTCAGCCATTTAATAGAATTTTTATAACTACAATGCTCACTCCACATGGCACTGAAACAACACAATTCAGTAAAGTTGGGTGTTCGCTGCAATTTAGATTTGATTAACTCAAATTCATCTGAGGTTAATCGTAAGTTTTGGGCTGTTTCTAGAGTTACACGCATTATTATAAAGTAATTTAAAATTAAAATTCAATAATTCCTCTTCAAAAAAGATGGTTGCAAATGTAGGGGCAACAGCAAGGCGTGAATGTTTAAAGCAAGTCTTTTTCAAAAGTATTCAAAACAAAAAAAATCGATGGAATCAATTCCTTTAAAAAATCAACTTCAAAATCCGTTTTAAACCAAGAAATGTGTGTTTGAATTTAAAGCAAATTGTTAAAAAGTAATGACATGGCATAGTGTAAACGATGAAGGGTGAATACCAAGTGTGTAATAATTCATTTTCTCCTATATTCGCCTCGACCTTTAGGACAGTTAACATAATTAACTAACAAATCGCAAAGTATCATTTATGCAATTATTATCTAGTGTAAAGAATCTTGTTCTGGTATTAGCCACGGTTGGTGGACTATATGCTTGCAAATCATCCAAAGAAAAATCTACTGCTACAGGGATGGTTTACAATGACAAGAAGTATGGTGGATTTGCAGTAGCAAAACCAAAAGACATTAAAGTTGCCCCAGGTTTGGTATTTGTTCAAGGAGGTACATTTACAATGGGAGCAACTCAAGAGGATGTAATGGCCGATTGGAACAATGTTCCAAGAAGGGTAACTGTTAACTCCTTCTTTATGGATAAAAGCGAAGTAGCAAATGTTCACTATCGTGAATATTTATATTGGCTAGAACACATGTTTGTTGATACTCCTAAATATAACGACCTATTGAATGGTGCGCGTCCAGATACATTAGTTTGGAGAAGTGCTTTATCTTATAATGAGCCCTATGTTGAATATTATTTCAGACATCCTTCCTACAATTATTATCCTGTTGTGGGTGTAAGCTGGAAACAAGCACACGATTTTTGTATTTGGAGAACTGATAGGGTGAATGAATACGAATTGGTGAAAAAGCAGTACATAGATTCTAAACAATCTGGAAAAGGTCAATTTGGTCAGAATGACAACAACTTCAATACAAAAAGTTATTTAATGGGTGAATTCCAAGCGAAACCTGGTAAGATTGCTAAATCATCATCTAATCCGCTGAAAGATGCTAATGGAAAACCTCGTGCACAAGTACAGTTTGAAGACGGTATTCTTTTTGGAGATTATCGTTTACCATCAGAAGCAGAATGGGAATATGCTGCATATGGATATGTATCAGAAAATCCACAAAGGAAAAGAGGTAACAACACTAGGGGTGAGGAAAATATTCAAAACAAGCGTGTTTACTCTTGGAGAAATGATGGTTTTGGTGGCTTAAGATTAACAGAGCAAGGTACTTTTCAAGGAGCATTTCTTGC
This sequence comes from Chitinophagaceae bacterium, assembly GCA_027486835.1. GTDB lineage: Bacteria > Bacteroidota > Bacteroidia > Chitinophagales > Chitinophagaceae > Parasediminibacterium. The sequence continues at coordinate 70,050 of JAIXOJ010000133.1, read as the reverse complement.
AAACTTTAAAAGAGGAAATGGTGACTACATGGGTGTGGCAGGGGGTCTAAACGATAATGCTGCAATTACTTCTGATGTACGTAGTTTCTATCCAAATGGATTTGGAGTTTACAATATGTCTGGAAATGTAAGTGAATGGGTTGCAGACGTTTATAGACCTTTAACAAGTATTGAAGCAGAAGATTTTAACCCTATTCGTGGAAATATCTTTAAGAAGGTAGATCGGAGTGGTGGAATTGGTAATTTGAGAGATAGTGTTGGTAGGATTAAAATGGTAAACGAAGAAGACTCTGCATTAAGAAACAGAAGGAACTACCAAAAAGCGTATGCTATTAACTATATGGATGGTGATAGTACTAGTAATGTAGGATATGGTTATGGTGTAACAACTTTAATTTCTGATAAGTCTAGGGTTGTAAAAGGGGGTAGCTGGAAAGATGGACCTTATTGGTTAAGCCCTGGAGCAAGAAGATTCTTAGAAGAAGAACAAAGTAGCAGTACTATTGGCTTCCGTTGTGCGATGACTCACTATGGTGCCGCAGAAGGAACTAAAGCGAGTACAAAAACAGGAAATGTATTCCCAGCAAGAAAACCACGCAGATAAGAGTTTAAATAATTAAGTACTTTACAGAAAGGGAAGTAACATTAATTTGTTACTTCCCTTTTTTATGTAAAATGGATTCTTTTTTATTCCCATTAAAAAAATACCCTGTAATTAACTTTGAATAATTTAATGCACTTCATAAGATCAAATTCTTTTTAATTGGCTTATGGTTTTTGGAATTCTTTATGTTTCTATAAGAAAGTACAAAAAGAGTTTTTAAATGTTAAATGACTACCTTCCACACCATTCTCCATCTTTTTTATTAATACTTATTTATGCTTGCCATTTTAGTTTTCTTTTTTATTCATTGGTTTTTCTCCCTCTTTTTTCATTCCTTCTTTCTGCACCGCTTTGCATCACACAAAATGTATTTGATGTCAAAAAATTGGGAAAGAACCTTTTATATACTTACTTGGTTGGCTCAAGGTTCTTCGTTTTTAGTACCGAGAGCTTATGGTGTAATGCACAGGATGCATCATGTATATAGCGACACAGAAAAGGATCCTCACTCACCACATTTTTTTAAAGATGTGTATCAAATGATGAGAAGTACAATTCTCATTTTTAGAAGTTTTCTAACAGGTAAAAACATTCCCGATCCACAGTTTACGCAAGAGTACTTACCAGTTTGGGATAATCTGGATAGGTTTGGCCACCATGCACTTACACGATTATTCTTTATGGCTAGTTATACCAGCTTTTATCTGTTGTTCGCACCAAATTTTTGGTTTTACCTGTTGTTACCTATTCATTTTTTGATGGGTCCCATTCAGGGGGCAATAGTCAATTGGTGTGGTCATAAATATGGGTATAGCAATTTCAACAATGGTGATTTCAGTAAAAACACAACACCTTGGGGAATTCTATTGATGGGAGAACTGTTTCAAAACAACCATCATTATGATAAGGAAAGTGCAAATTTTGCCCAAAAATGGTACGAGTTTGACTTAACCTATCAAATTATGCGGGCATTCAACAAGGTTGGTATTATTCAAATAATTGAAGAACAAGTTATTGCTGTTGAGGAAGTTAGGATAGCCAAAGCCGCTTAGTAATTTATTGCTGGTATGTTTATCAAGAATTTTGTGACATTTATTGAATACTCACATCATTTAAAGAAAATAAATTTTGTTGATAAATTAATTATATAAAGTAGTTAGTTGTGTACTCTCCCTATTCTGTTAATTATTTGAGGATGGTACACAACTAATAACTAAGATTAGTGAATAAATGCAGCCAAGATGAATCAAGAAAAAGGTATTTTTACTACTTGGGCTTTTACTACACTGTTTCTAATAGCAAGATAGACGTTACTGCCAATAACTGCATGTTGAGCATCAACGTAGCCTAGCCCCACAGCCTTATTGATGCCAGGAATTTGTGTTCCGCTAGTTACGATTCCAATTGTGGCACCATCAATAGTTTGAATTGAATATCCATTTCTTGGGATACCCCTTTCTACCATTTCAAAGCCAATTAGCTTTCGTTTTATACCCTCTTGTTTTTGCCTAATTAGAATAGATTTTGCTGTAAATTCTTTACTGAACTTGGTTATCCAGCCTAATCCTGCTTCTAAAGGCGAGGTTTCATCTGTAATGTCATTACCATAAAGACAAAATCCCATTTCTACTCTCAATGTATCTCTAGCACCTAACCCTATAGGTTGAATACCTATTGCCATTAGTGAATCCCAAATGATATTGGGAGCATTATTACTGTCATCAAAATATATTTCAACCCCTCCTGATCCTGTGTATCCAGTAGCACTGATTAGAACATTTTCGACGCCGGCAAAAGTAGATCGCTCAAATGTGTAATATTTAAGGCCGGTTAAGTTTAAGGGAGTTAAAGATTGAATCAAATTACAGGCATGTGGGCCTTGAATCGCTAGTAAACAAGTTTTGCTACTAATATTATGTAGTTCTACTTGTTTGTAATTATTCTTCACCACCCAATCCCAATCTTTTTCAATGTTACTTGCATTAACAACCAGCATATAAGCACTATTAGTCTCGATACAATAAACAAGTAAATCATCAATTATGCCGCCAGATTCATTGGTAAAGCAACTGTATTGTGCTTGCCCTTTACATAATTTACTAGCGTCATTGCTAGTAATGCGCTGGATTAAATCTAGTGCATTTACCCCTTTAAGAATAAATTCACCCATATGGCTAACATCAAAGACGCCAGCTTTTTGTCTTACTGCCATGTGCTCATCGTTAATGCCACTGTAACTAATGGGCATATTATAACCTGCAAATGCTGCCATTTTAGCACCTAAGGCAATATGTTTTTCTATAAATGGGGTTTGCTGTATCAAGTGCATACGTATTAATTGAAAAATGTGTGAAGTTAGTGCTATAAAAAAGCCATCTTACGATATTGGTAAGATGGCTTTAATTATTTGGCAATTTAATTTGTAGTTAAAAACTAGAGTTCGGGACTAATTTTTGCTAGCTGGTTTTGCACCTGCAGGTTTTTGACTAGGTGGTCTAGTTGTAGCTGGTGTACTTTCTAATAATCCTTGAGCCCTTAACTGTTCTTCTACATCTTTAGGGAACTTTAACTTCAAATCAATTGCAACCTTAATAACTAAATTATCGGTTGGTGGGGCAACAAGTAATACGTCGCTTTTAAAGACGTGGGTATATTTCTGTTCTTTAATGATTTTTTCAAGGGATGCATATACTTTTTGTTTGTATGGATAAAGCAATTCCTCTTGTTTTTGTTCTAACATCTGGTTTTGATATTGTTGCCAATTTACGATTTTATACTTGTGTTGGTTGATTTCCTTTTGCATTATGCCACGGGTACCAGCCTGCATTGATGCAGAATCTTTTTTGAAAGTACTATCTAAACGCATTAACTCACTTAACTCGTAGTCATACTCTGGTTTTAAAGAGTCAGATACATACTTCTGTAAAAAAGTGTCCACTTTTTGGATACCAGGCATTAGCCCTAATACACTTTGCTCATCAAAAGTGCCTATTTTCATTTGTGCACTTGCTTGTAACCCTGTGCAGATTATTGAAATAATTGCAACACATCCTACTAAAACTTTTTTCATCTGTTCTTTTTATGTAAATAATTGTATTCCTTTCTTTATCGACTAATTTGTAATTGGGATTCCTAGTTCTCTTAGGATATCATCACTCCTATCAAGTTTGGGGTCGGCAAATATAACCGTTATGCCTTCGCTCTTATCTAATATAAAATCAAAACTTCGAGCAGCTGCTAATTTTTGTACAGCATTGTAAACCTTATCTTGAATTGGTTTTACAATTTTTTGTCTTTCTTTAAAAAAATCACCTTCAAATCCAAAACGTTTTTTCTGTAGCTCTCTAATTTCTTTCTCTTTATTATAGATATCGGCTTCTCTTTTCTTCTTTAACTCATCGGTAAGCATGTATATCTCAGCGTCATAGTCTTTATACATTTTATCCAGCACTGCCTGTTTATCATCAATTTCCTTTTGCCATTGATCGCTGATATTTTTCATTTTTTTATCAGCGTTTTTATATTCAGGCATTTTGTCTAGAATGTATTTTGTATCAATTATGGCATATCGCTGAGCCTTGATATTGCCAATTAGCGATGTTATTGTGAGTGCTAACAATAAAAACAAAATCTTTTTCATACACGTTTATTTCAAGTAATAATCAATTAATTTAAGAAATGTATAGTTGCCATTTATTTCTATTCTGGCTCGAAACCAAGCATGAAAGTGAATCTGGCTGCATCTTTTAAACTACCACCGGGTGTAACCCTATCTAATCCAATACCATAATCAAACCCAAGCAATCCAAACATTGGTAAGAAAAAGCGCATACCCACACCAGCTGATCTACGCAATTGGAAAGGATTGTAATCTTTCATGCTATACCATCCGTTCGCAGCTTCAAAAAAAGTGAGTGCATAGATAGTGCTGCTCGGATTAAGGCTTATGGGATACCTCAATTCAAATGTATATTTATTAAAAATGGTGAAGTATTGGCTTGCACCAGATTGCTCTGGATTAATACTTGGGTTAGAGGATTGATAAACTGGATAACCTCTGTGTGCTATTATATCATAACCTAATAAAGCAAATTGGTTTGCCAAACCAGCATCTCCAACCTGAAAGCGTTCAAAAGGAGAAATGCTCAAATCTTTATTATACCGCCCTAAAAAACCATACTTCGCTGCGGCTTTAAACACTAGCATTTTATTTCTTTCTTCACCAGTTGGTTTGGTTAAAGGGGCATACCATTCGCCAGTGAATCTCCATTTGTTGTATTCTATCCATTTGTAAGGATTTGATTCTTTAGCAACATTGGGGTCAATCAATGAATAAGGTGGTGTCAACGCTAAACTCAATAAAAAGTTAGAGCCATTTGTTGGAAACAGTGGTTGATTAACAGAGTTTCGCTGTAAGGCAATTTTAAAATTGAGGTTATGAGAAAAGCCGTTATTAAATCCTGGTAAATTAATTTGATCTATATAATAATTCTTAAGCTTGTACCGAGCAAAGTTGATACCTACTGACAATGAGAAATAATCATCTGGCCATTTCAACTGTCTGCCTAAGTTGACTCCTAACCCCGTTGTTTGGATGTATGATGAATTTGCAGCACTACTAGTATAGGTACCTGTGGCAGGGTTATAAGCATTTGCATATTTGGTATCGTAAATGGAGAAAGTAAATGAGTTACGCTTTTTACCCCCCAACCATGGCTCAGTAAATGAGAAATTATAAGATCGGAATGCCCTACCATTACTCTGTACCCGTAAACTTAATTTTTGACCATCGCCCATTGGCAGCGGATCCCAAGCCTTTTTGTGTAGAATATTGTAAATAGAAAAATTATTGAAAGTAACCCCCAGTGTTCCAGTCAAACCAATATTCCCTCCCCATCCGGCACTCAATTCTAATTGGTCGCTGGATTTTTCTTCCACAGTATAGTTAATGTCCACAGTTCCGTCTTCTGGATTAGGAATGGGATTGATGCCTATTTTTTCTTGGTTAAAGAAGTTAAGCTGTGCAATTTCTCGTTGAGAACGAATTAGGTTTGTTTTGCTAAACTTGTCACCAGGAATAGTTCTAATTTCTCTTCTGATAACTTTTTCCTTGGTTTTGTCGTTACCGAAAATTCTAACGTTCTTAATAGTAGCTTGCGGCCCCTCAACAATTCTTATCTCATAGTCAATTGTATCATTATAAACAGCAACTTCGACAGGATCAGTACGGAAAAAGAGATAACCATCATCTTGGTATAGTGTACTAATGTCTGCCCCTTCTGGTGCGCCTTTGCCTAATTTTTTATTTAGGTTATCAAGATTGTAAATGTCTCCTTTCCTTATACCCAGTATGGCAGTCAATACCGAATCAGTATACTTTGTGTTTCCTCTCCAAGTAATATTTCCGAAATAGTATTTATGCCCTTCATTTATTTTAATGTCAATATTCATCGACCCTTTAGAATTCTTGAACACTTTGTCTTTCTCTATAGCAATATCCCTATAGCCTAATGAATTATAGTACTCTACCAATTTCTCCTTGTCGTCGATATATTTTTTCTCGTTAAACTTGGCAGAAGTGAACAGTTTAATCCTCACATAAGGGTCTAGTAATTTTCTTGACAAGGTATAGGTTAAATACCCTTTTTCTGCTAAATAGTCTTGAAAAGTGTAACGATGGGGGGTAATAAATCCGCCACTATTATCAGGAGGAAATAAAGTAAGTCTTGATTGTTCCTTGGTGTCTTTAAAACGTTTTTTAAGTTTCAATCCATCAATTGTGTTCCCAGCAAAATTGATATCATTTATTCTTGTTTTGCCTCCTTTGTCGATAATGAAGTTGATTTGAAGTGAATTCTGTATACTATTATCTTTCTTCTCCTCAATTTTGGTTTTTACGTCTTGGAATCCTTTTTCAGCATAGTATTTTTTGATTGCTTCTAAGGCAGAACGTTTCATGTTTTCCGTAACAACTCGTCCAATTATTAACCCAGTTTTGGCATTTAAATCATCGGCATCGCCCTTTTTGATACCTGTAAAATAAAATTTTGCCAATCTTGGTCGCTCGGTAACATTGATTTCTACGGTAATGTTTTTGCCCTCCAACTTGGTTAGGTATATCTCTACATTGCTAAAATAGTTTTGTGCCCATAGCTTGTTGATGGCTTTTGCAAAATTGTCGCCACCAGGAATAGAAACCTCATCACCAACATTTAGTGTAGAAATAGAAACTAATAAGTTTTCATCAAAAAAATGATTACCAGCCACTTTAATTGCGGCAATCTTATATTTTTTAGGTACTTTTTGAGTAAAAATGCTCACCAAATCAGCATCAACTGAAGTAATGGTGGTATCAGATTGATTTTCCTGGGCAGCGGATAAATAGGAAATGAAAAGAGTGGTAAAAGCAAAAAATAAAGATTTGTACACTTGCTGCATCCGGTGGTGAATTTGTTATCGGCTCGAAGAATGATGGTTGGAATCAACTTCTTATATACTGCTATAGACCGCTTAAAAGTGGGCAAATTAACGGCATAATTTAAAAGTGTTTGTTAAATAAACCACTAATGTATTCGAGCCATATATTGTTAAACACTTATTACCGTTTCTACTTGCTGAATTTGATTGCCCGTTTTTCCAAATCTGCGTTCCCTATTTTGAAAATCTAAAATTGCTTCATACAGGTTTTCTTTTCTAAAATCTGGCCACCTTGTATTGGTAAAGTAAAGCTCTGCATAAGCCAGTTGGTATAATAGAAAATTACTAATTCTATACTCCCCGCTTGTTCTAATCATCAATTCTGGATCTGGGAATTTACTGGTGGTCAAGTAGGTTTGTAGTAGTTCTTGATTAATGTCATTTGGCTCTATTTTCCCTAAAGAAACATCAACACCTATTTTCTTAACGGCATTCACCAGTTCCCACCTGCTGCTATAGCTTAAAGCCATAATGAGGTTTAATCCGGTATTTTGGCTGGTTAGGTCTAATGATTCTTGAAGCGCGTTTACGGCATATTCAGGAAGCATTTCCATGTCGCCGATTACGTTCATGCGGATGTTGTTTTTATTTAGGGTCGGCACTTCTTTTCGCAAAGTATCGGCTAACAGTGTCATTAAACCATCAACTTCGTTTCTTGGCCGATCCCAGTTTTCGGTGCTAAATGCGTAAAGGGTTAGATATTTAATGCCTATTTCTGCGCAACCCTCTACAATATTTCGCACGCTTTCCACACCATGGTAATGGCCGTATAAACGTTCTTGCCCTTTTTCTTCAGCCCAACGGCCATTTCCATCCATGATGATGGCAATATGTTGCGGCAATTTGTCCAGATTTATTTCGTTGGTTGATTGTTGCATGGGGTTTTGTTACGCTGTGAGGTTGAGCGGTCAAAAGTAGGAAAGTTAGGTAGTTCTATTGTTGATTAATTTGTGTGACTAAACTATTTGAATATAATAGAGCTACAGCGATAGTTAATGACAATATAACTGTCACTTTCCAACAATAGAATACTTCCAAAAAATTAATTGCATCTACTAGCCTTGGAATAAAAAAATGGCCAATCGCTTATGAAAATCAATGGGTGTCTGCTTCCATTGACCAATAGTTTTAGTAACAATGGATTCTGAAGGGGATGTTATATCAATAGCAATGCAAAGCAGGGTCTGATCCTTACAAGTCTGTAGTAATTCTTTAATGAGCGTATTATTTCTGTAAGGGGTTTCTATAAAGATCTCCGTGCATTGGCTGCGGGCAGAAGCAGTTTCCAAATCCTTAATTGCTTTACGCCTTTCTACTTGGTCAATTGGTAAATAGCCGTTGAAACGGAAGTGTTGGCCGTTCAATCCGCTTGCCATTAATGCCAGCAAAATAGAACTTGGCCCAACAAAGGGTATTATTTTTCCGCCTATTTGTTGGGCTTTGGCTACTAAAATTTGCCCTGGATCAGCAATTCCTGGACATCCCGCCTCGCTTATGATGCCGATGGTTTTCCCTTCTTTTAATTGTTGAACAAAAGCATCCATTACTTGATGCTCGGCTTTATGAATAGTGTACCATTGGTAATTGTCAATGACCATCTCGCGCCAAATTCTTTTCAGGTATCTCCGTGCTGTTTTTTCATTCTCCACAAAAAAAACTTGACATGTTTTCACAGCATCCACTACGTAAACGGGTATAGTTTCAATAGCTTCTTCATGTAAAAAAATGGGAAGAAGTAAGGTTGTACCTAATGTTGACATCTTTTGGTTTTTGGTAAATCGGTAAAGAAACGGAATGCAGATTGAAACCATGCTTAATACTGCAAATTATCATCACTCTATTATAATTGAGCAACAAAAGCCCCATTTTCTGTAACGATAAAAAGGTTCAACTTATTTAAAACTGCTTCTTCTTTCCATCTATTGATTCGCCATCTTGAGTTTGAACCATCTATAATAATGTGCTTGAATTCAAAAACTGAGGCAAGATCTGAGAGCATCATCTTCGGGTTGTGGGATACAATGATATAATCGACTTTGATTTTTTTTATTCCAGACTTTATTTTTGGAATCATTGTGGTTGAATCAATCAAACAAATTTTACGGTTTCCTGCTGATAAAATAGTTCCTGATTGGGTTGAGGCAAATTTTAGTTTTTCTATTTTGTCCACACGGTTCAGCAATCTTGCGGGGTTTATTTGGGTTTCCATTGTGTATCGTTTTATTTCTTTGGGTTTATCTCCAAAAAAGAACGCTCGATTTCCACAGAAAATATCAATTGCTTTCACTTTTGCTAGGTTGTACACTACTAGACTCAACTGTTTTTTGTGACTAATTTTATCAAGGGTAAGCAACATGGTTAACAATAGCCATGCGCTTAGGCCGATTAATAACCATTGATGCTTCACACGTATTAGCCAAGCAATTGTGAAGCAGATAGCTATAAATAGTAACCAAGTTTGCACCGATGAAATGCTGATATTTTCCCACACAGCAAAAGGCAAACGATTCATGTGAATGATGTAATCGTTCATTAGATCTATTGCTTTACTAATCATTGACCCGAAGAGAGGCCCAATCATCGGGACTTTATTCACCAGCAATAAACCAATTTCAGCATAAATAAGGAGGCCGGAATAAGGCACAATCAAGAAATTAGTAATGAAAAACAAGGTTGGAAATTGGTGGAAGTTGTAGAGTACAATAGGTAGGGTTAAGACTTGGGCGGATATGGTGATGGCCGATAAAGACCAGATTTTGTTTAGCAATTTGTTTTGAATGAACAGCCAAGATTTTACGTAAGGGGAGAAAAGAATAATGCTTAGTACCGCAGTATAGCTAAGCTGAAAGCCAACATCCCACAAACTATAGGGATTAAAGAGCAGGATGAAAAAAGCGGAAAGGGCTAGGTTGTTTAGGAGGGAAGATTTCCTAGAAACCACATCACCCAAAACAATAAACGAAAACATGACGGCACTACGAAGAATGGACGGTGCAGCACCAGCAATGAGGCTAAACCCCCAAATGACCACTAAAATGGAGACGGGTTTTAGTAATTTCTTCCATTTACTGCTTTTTACAAACGAAAACAACCAAACCATTAACCCATAAATCATACCGATGTGCAATCCAGAAATTGCTATAACATGTATCACACCTGTATTGCTATATGCCTTCAATAAATCTTTATCCAAATCTTCTCTGTATCCAATCAGAAGTGCTTCGGCAATGCTGGCAGATGCTTGTTGAAGTATGTTGCTCCGGATAATTTGTAGCACTTGATGTTTCATTACCACAATCCAATTCCATAACCAAGTTTTGTGGTAATAGGGCGTTTTAATGATAGTAGCCGATTGGGCAAAGCATTGGTAATGAATGTTTTGCAAAGCACAATATTGTTGGAAATTGAAACTTCCTGGATTGTTTCTATACTCAATTGGTTGTATGGCATTGTTGATAATGAATTGTTGGCCATAAGCAAGCGTAGGAGGGGAGGAGTCTTTTTTAATGTATAAAATAATGGTGCCCTCCACAGGCTGCCATTTCTTATCTCTATAAAGTGCTTCTGCTTTTACCAAGCACTTATACGTTTTTGCTTTTTCTATTGGTGTTTCTTGCAGAGTTACCAGAACTGGATTACCCACATGGTAATGTTTTCCCAAGAAGTTTGAATGGTTTTGATGGTTGTGAAAATGGCAAGTAAGCCATCCTAAACAAACAAAAAAAACAGTAATAGCCACTCCATTTAACCAGTAATATGCAAACTGCTTTACAATGCCAAGCCGGTTGTACACAATCATGCAAAAGAAAGAAACACAACTTAATAAGCAAACGGCAAAGAGTGGCAGCTTGAAATAATAATCTAGGAGAATGCCCAAGACCAACCCAATCAACAATCGGAGAATGGGAAATTGCTTGATGAATGAATAGCCATATTGATGTGACATGTTACTTGATTATTTAGCGTTGCTGATTGTGGCTGTTTGATTGAAGGACTATTGCTAATGGTTAAAATGTTTTATTCAAAAAATGATAATGGACATTAATCAAAAAAAAGGCTTGCTATAATGAAAGGTGTTAATTCCGAGCTTAAAGCTTTATTGTTCGTTGTTCTTTTTGCAATACGCCATTGCTTTTCACTTCCTCTACACTACAGTAACTATTAAGACTACTTATTTGGGTAGTGCGTTTTTTTAATTTCTATAGCCAACGACTCTGATTCTTTACAAACTTCTGGTATAGGGATATATAACTGATGGCACATTTGACAAACAGTGAAGCATTTCATCTGCTTATTATTAATAGGGGTGTCAAGATATACGTAAGTATTGCTTCGTGGACTTTTAACTTTAATAATATTCCCTCTAGTATCCTCTGATAATGGCTCAATTGTACACTTGTGTGCAATTAGCCAATCATAAAAATCAGCTCTTGTCATAAACTATGCTATCGAAATACTAAACTGTTTTTTTATCACATTAGGTTGATCATAACCATTGTTTTGCTGATGTTCAAAAACTGATTGAACTGTTTGAATCAGATTTCTAGTTGCTTCTTCTTCATTATCTCCTTCGGCAATAATGTTTGGTAGTTGAGCAAAAAAAGCAGTAAAACCCTTGTCAATAGGATCTTGAACAAATATCCCGGTTAGTTGAAAATTATTTTCGGTCATCGCTACTATTTTAATTTATAAAGTCATCACAATTATAGTTCAAAAGTTTGTACAACAAAATCTTTTTTGTTGTAGCTAGTAAAATTAGCGGTTGAAGAAAAATGAGTACGAAAAACTTTTATGCACCCTTTCGCGGTGATTTTATTGCAATTAGAAAATGAATCCCTTTATTTGGGTAGTGCCTCCTATTAACTGGTTAGTAACCAATAGCATCAATTAGTACGGGGTACTACTTTTTGTCATCAACAATTAATTACAGCAATGGATAGAATTATAGAATGTGTACCCAATTTTAGCGAGGGTAGGGATGCCCATATTATACACGAGATTACGCAAGAAATTACCACTGTAGAAGGGGTAAAGTTGTTGAACGTAGATCCAGGAAAAGCTACTAACAGAACCGTAGTAACTTTTGTGGGAGAACCAGAAAAAGTAATTGAGGCTGCTTTTAGGGCAATAAAAAAAGCAGGCGTACTAATAGATATGCGGCTTCACAAAGGCGAACACCCTAGGATGGGCGCAACGGACGTATGCCCACTAATCCCTATTTCGGGGGTAACGATGGAAGAATGTGCTGGCTATGCCCAACAACTGGCTCAACGGGTGGGCGAGGAACTGAACTTACCTGTTTATTTGTACGAACACGCTCAGCCCAACAAAAAGCGCAGCAACCTATCTATCATCCGTGCAGGAGAGTATGAAGGCTTTGCCGAAAAAATTGTATTGCCCGAATGGAAACCCGATTGTGGCCCAGCCGTTTTTGATGCACAGCGAGGTGCTACCGTAATTGGGGCGAGGGATTTTTTAATTGCGTACAATGTAAATCTTAACACCACTTCTACCCGCAGGGCCAATTCTATTGCTTTTGATGTGAGAGAGGCTGGAAGGGTATTGAGAACTGGCGACCCTATCAATGGGCCAATTGTAAAAGACGAATATGGAAAGGCCGTGAACGTGCCGGGAAGTTTAAAATCGGTAAAAGCGATAGGTTGGTATATTGAGGAATATGGTATTGCCCAGATTTCTATGAACTTGACCAATATTAGCGTAACGCCTCTACACATTGCCTTTGATGAAGTATGCAACAAAGCGGCAGCTAGAGGCATTCGGGTTACAGGTAGCGAATTGGTGGGGCTGGTGCCTTTGCAATCACTCTTAGAAGCGGGTAAATATTTTCTGCGAAAACAGCAACGCTCCGCCGGTGTGAGCGACAAAGAACTTATTCGCTTGGCTATTAAAACCATGGGGCTTGATGAGCTTACACCTTTTAAACCTGAAGAGCGAATTATTGAATACTTACTCAATAATCCTGCGGATGCCAAACTAATCAACAGGAGTCTAGCAGATTTTGCCGATGAAACGGCAAGCGAAAGTCCTGCGCCTGGGGGTGGGTCTATCTCGGCTTATGTGGGGGCATTGGGTGCATCGCTGGCGGGAATGGTAGCCAACTTATCGGCTCATAAAAAAGGATGGGACGACCAATGGGAAATTTTTAGCCAATGGGCAGAAAAAGCGCAAGCGGCAAAACAAACATTAGCTAGGCTGGTGGACTTAGACACCTTGGCTTTTAATGAAATTATGGCTGCATTTGGCTTGCCGAAAAATTCGGATGCCGAAAAAAGCGCCCGCAGCCAAGCCATTCAGGCTGCTACTAAGTATGCCATAGAAATACCTTTTCAGGTGATGGAAGCTGCTTTGGGTAGTATGGAAGTGATTAAAGAAATGGCGGCAATCGGCAATCCAAATTCAATTAGCGATGCGGGGGTTGCTGCGCTTTGCGCCACCACTGCCGTTAGGGGGGCTTTTTTAAATGTGCGCATTAATGCTGCTGGTTATCAGGATAAATCTTTTACCGACACCATACTTACTCGTGCGACTGCTATGGAGCAACAAGCTATTGCAATGGAAAAGGAAATTTTGAGGATAGTGGAGGAGAAGTTGTAGCGTATAGGGGATTAAGATTTTGTTGTGTTTCTTAAGTTGGGGCTGTCTATATTGTGTTAGACAGCCCCAACTTGTTTGAAAGTCAGTACCTAGGGTAAAACTTTTTTCGAGGTAGTGCCATTGTGTTTGCTGTAGACTTATAAAATGGGGCTACAATTGATTCTGCAATAATTAGAGCAAAAATATACATCCATTAGGTGGACATTTTGCCATAAAGAATTGTAGGGGAAATGCCATGGGGAACATGGTGTGTAGAAGATTATTTGTTGAGACCTAAGCGATTGTAAGATGCCTTTTAGGTGCAATGAAAACACAAGTATTTATAAGCAGGTCTTTTTTGCAATTTCAGTCTCAATAAAGTTGTCTTTGCTTTGCTTCAATAATTTTAAGTTTAAGTTCATCGCTGTAATCATATTCATAAAGGAGCGAGTAAATTATCTCCGATAAAAGTTCTTTATCTACTCGATTATCTGCAACATCTACTGCAATATTTTCCGTTTCACTAATGAATTTGCGTACTACAAAATCGTACCCATTTATTTCCATAAAGTATGACGATAGAGCAATAGAAGAACGTTTATTTCCATCTGAAAATGCATGTCCTTTATTTATTGCATAAAACAGATGCGTTAGTTTGTCTTCAAAATTAGGATAATATAAATCGTTCTGGATATGCATCAAAATACTTTCTAACTGCCCCAAATCACGAATTCCTTGAAGACCACCCGATTTAGATATAATGTCATCGTGAACAATAATAGCATGAACCGTATCGAAGTAATATACTTCTTCCATAGTATCATCTGTCTTTTAATCTTTTAAAAACATCAATACTATCTTCAATTCTATCTTGTAATACTTTGCTTTTATCTCCAAGAAAACGTTGATAATCTGAAAAGTCAATACTGCTGATATAGGTTTTTAAATTTTCGTGCAATACTTGTCTAAAGCCATAATCTCTTGAAGCCATTTTTATTCTTGCATTTTCAATATGTGGCTTATGAGAAGGATGATTTGCAAATGTTTTTATCAGTTCATCCATCTCGTTTTTTTCTAGCATTCTGCCTAAAACACCCACTTTAATTTCCATTTCATAAGCCAAGCCAGTTTCGAAAGATGCAATTAGATTTAGCACTTCTGCATACATGGTATCTCTTGGGTTTTCTTGCTCTTCTAACTTTAATATTTGCTTATATTCGTTAGCGTTTTCTTGGAAAATACATTTATATATAGCATCGGTATAATAGGCATATTTATAGTTGCCCATATTTAGATGTTTATGCAATGCAGATGTAAATTCCTTGCGATACATTGGCTCTTTTATGATACTGTGAAAAAAATCTTCATCACGTTGATTAATGTATTTTGTAGAGCCTCCTAAACGCTTATTGAGTGTATCAATAACTATATCAAGCATTTTGCTACGAATAGCTTTTGCCATTTCACTTTCTACAAGCAACATACCTAAATTGAGAAATGAGCGAAAGTTGAAAAGCGCTAATGCTTTAATACGACTTTTTGATTGATTTTCAAGCGTTTCAGTTAACAGAGGGACATTGATGTCCCTCTGTTCAATGTCGTCTAGATTGGTTATAAAATAACCAAATTGTTCTTTAAATAATTTTAGTTTCTGCCCCTTAATTACTTCGTAACCATTATGTGCTATTTCATTGTGGCTATTTTCAACATATCTTTTTACAGTTTTTATATCTATTTTATAAAACGCTGCTACCATTTTGGTAGTAAATTTAAATTCACCTTCAAACAGCAAACCTTTAACGCCCAAATACTCTTGTATATTCATAACAGCATCAAGATTATTTAGTATGTTCTGTCTGTCGATGGGTGATGTGGTTAAATCTCTCATGTTCCTAAAATTTGTGGATAAGTTGTTGATTGCTCACCTTGTGAATAAGGCGAGCAAACTAAAACACATTGATTATCAATGCCAATTGCTGTCTGAAAACATTTTGTAGCTACATTAATTTGAATGAACTGTGCATAATTTTTTACACGGTGAAGTTAGAAAGTTTTGGTAACAGTTGAATTCAAAAAAACAAATAGAGAAGTACATTTTTATGTTCACTAAACGATTTTGAGGGTTGTAATTTACGTCCATAATATTCGCAACTCGTTTCGATTCATTTGTTAAATGCAAAAGCATGTTTGCTTCTTCCTCAATTCAGATTTTTTGCTTATTGTATCTGGACAAAACACATAACTAGTATTCGGAAATATCAGGTTTCTATTTTTGAGACTTGCCCAGCGGAAAAGTTACTTAGGAGAATTGTAGCGAAGACCTATGCGAATGGTACGCGCTACAAGCGCGCACCAGCTGGGAAGAATATTCTTGCATCGATCATTCTTTTCTAAGCAGGTATCAATATTTTCTCGCCTAAAAACCTTGGTTTCTTTCCAAAAAGAAAATCGAGGATTACTTTTACTCTTGCAAATTTCTCTCTTAATTGTGTTTTAAAACCATAGGCTATTAATACATCTTTTGCATTAAAACCCACTGCATTGATGCCAAGTTTTGAAGCAATATAAATAGCCCTTTCATTGTGAAATTGCTGTGAAATGATGGCAACTGATTGCTGCCCGAAAATTTCTTTCAATCTAACCATCGAGTCAAACGTTCTGAAACCTGCATAATCCAAATAAATACGCGATGAATCCATTCCTGCTTTAATTAAATCGGCTCGCATCATTTCGGGTTCATTATAATCTTTCTTACCATTATCGCCACTGATAATTACGTATTTAATTTTAGCATCTTTCACCAATTTTATAGTTGCATCTATTCGATAGGAGTAATACGCATTAACATATCCATCACCAATATATTTTGATGTACCCAATAGCAGCCCAACTTTATTGTATGGTATTGATGCAGTTTCCGAATACAATTTCTCACTCGCAATATCTACAATTAGTTTGTTGCAATAATATATTGTCAAACAAGTTGCTATTATTAAAAGAGTAAGGGTTATGAGAATTTTCTTTTTTGACATTATGGGTTGGTTATTTAATAAGTTGGATTAATAAAAACATAATAATCATTTTAAACAAAATTGGTATTGGCGATGAAAATATAAATATCCAAATTTCTCAGCTGGGCTAGATGTTAGCCAGCTGGACGAGCTGTTAGCGAAGCGCATCTCGTCTAAACAGATAACTGGGATTTCCAAATCCTGTTTTTTCTGTAACACTTTATTTTGCATTAAAAAATAGCCATCGGCTACACAAATAACCGATGGCTATTCCCAACCAACACGAGCTTTTCCCTCCTACTATTCGCTAAGCTCTTCCTACCCAGTCACCCTTACCCGATAAACCCCATCTTCATCCACGCTAGGGTTTTTGATACAGAAGAAAATATAGCCCTCGTCTTTGTTATAGCCCAAATCGGAAGCTTTTACCTCGGAGAAATTATTGGGGTTATAGAGAATGGTTACGCTTTTGGGGCCTACGGGGCCGCCTTCGGTGCGGCTGAAATAAAATTCAAGGCTTTTGCCTGCTGATACTTTTAATTCAAATTGGGTGTCATCGCCCACTCCAAGCAATTCGCGGCTAATGGCAGTTCCTTTTTCCACCGTGCCGTTGCGAACTTGCACATTTCCAGGAATATCATTGATTAGGTAATCATCGGCCTTCACAGCGTCGCGGTTGCGGAAATAGATGTACCCAACATCACAAATTCTTTTGTCTAAATCATACAAGGCGTTGGCCTTTTTGCGACGATCTGCAGTGGTCAACTTCCTGTTTCCTTCTGCTAGGCTTATTTTTTTTACTTGATCTTCAATTAGCAACTTTTTGTCCTCCAATTCTTTGAGCGCATCAGCCGTAAGCCCATAGCTTTTCATTTCATTTAAATAGGTAGTACCCCTACTGACGACCACAGGTATTAGGTTTAAGATATCCCCAACAGTTAACTCAGTTAAATTAAAAGGGCCAAAAGTTTTTAATTCACCACTGTCTTCGCCAAAAGTTATTTCGGCAATACCTTGTATTTCTCTTATTAAAATAATGGCCTCAGCCAAATGATCATCTTTCTTGATTACTTCCACCGTTATCAAGCCCTTCATCGTCTCATCGCTCTGTACTTCACCAAATGCCTTTCTTAGGATGGGATAGCTGTCTAATTCTGCTTTAGTAATCCCCCTTTGCAGTAAAATTGGTTCATCTCGTCTTGCTATGGCTTCTCTTTCTAGTGTTCGGTTATAAAACTCACCATACGAAGTTTTAAATTTTAATTCATCGTTATTAGCGTCCATAAATTAATAAAATTGATAGTTCTATAATAATATTTAGCGAGGCTAAAGTAGGAAATTGATTTATACCACAACAAAATATTTTAAAAATTTGGAAAAACCATTTTTTGCTATTGTTATTCTCTTTTTTGGACAATTACCTTTCTATAGGATTACATCAGTTTTTTTCTTCCCAAAATGATTTTTTGTGTGGTAATACGGTAATAGTTGCAGTTAATTAAGCAGCTAATTACAGCAAAACAAGTGAATATTAATGTACTTCTTTTCTATAAGTAGTTTGCCCTTTCCAACTCTCTGAGAGATCCTTCCGACCGTGTAGGAGAATCTTCCGAACACAAGGGTAAACCTTCCGACTCTGTAGGAGAACATTCCGACTGTATGGGAGAACATTCCGACCGCACGGGAGAACATTCCGACCGCACGGGAGAACGTTCCGACCACACGGGAGAACATTCCAACTACACGGGAGAACGTTCCGACCGCACGGGAGAACATTCCGACCACCGAAACTGACAATCTGGCCGACGAGATGAACGTTCCGACCACCCGGGAGAACATTCCGACCGCACGGGAGAACGTTCCGACTACACGGGAGAACATTTCGACGCTTGGGGTGGACAATCTGACAGCTTTTTTGTGTGTTCTGTGTCTCGTTTTCATTATCGGGCACCCCGGATGCTTTATCCTTTGCATTTGTTTCATTAATCTGATGGTTTGAAGGTGTAAACGGACAATCGGTTCGTTGACAAGATTTGTTTTTTTTATTGGTCAATTACCCGATGTGGTAATTACCGTAGTCGGAATATTAAACAACTGGCACAAACCCATTATTAAAGTGAAAAAATGAGCTGACAAAAGCTGATGAGCTTAGGATAATGCGTAACCAAACAGCTTTACGGATTATCTAAGATTAACTATTCCCACCCATTATTTCACCCACACCAGCTTCTCCAAGTCTGCTCTATTCATCTGTTCATAAAATTTTGCAAAGGCTTCATAATCAGATGCTGGAAAACGGCCCTCATTTCTTTTATAGGTTCTTATCAGCTTAATGCTGTTGTCATTAAACAAATAGCTGACATAAAACTGCCCAAATTGATTGGAAATCTTTATGTTTTTGGGCTATTCCCTTTTACTGACCACCTGCGTATCATTTGCCGTAGGCTAATAATTTCCCAATTCTTGTTTGTACACCTACATGCCGCCATGCTATTCCTATGAACAAGAACAAGACCCCCAATTAAAACTGCAACCCTTTTGGCAACATCTACTAATAGTACCCAGCCAGCTTCTCCAGCCAATCATCGGGCATATTGGTTTTTTGGCGGGTGTCTGCTTTTATGAAGCAAAGTACTACTTCGCCCGTGGTGAGTAGTTTGCCGGCTTGGTTGTATATCTCGGAGTGGAAGGCAATGAGGTGGTTGGTGGGCAGCAGGGGCAAGGTGGTTTTTATGGTGAGTACGTCGTCGTATAGGGCGGGGCGTAAAAACTTGGTATGCAGCTCTACCACGGGCATTAGGATGCCGCTTGTTTCGAGGTCTTTGTAAGAATAGCCGAGGTGGCGAATGGCTTCGGTTCGGCCTATTTCAAAATAGAGGGCGTAGTTGCCGTGATAAACAACACCCATTTTGTCGGTTTCGGCGTATCGTACCCTTACGGTGGTGGTGGTGGTAAACATGGGCGGGGGGGGCTTTTGGTTGTTGGTAAAGTTATTGGTGCTGGTTGTTTATCCACAAACAAATACATCAACGTTTATTTAACTAAACCAATATTTGTGATTCGCTAGTTTTGTGGACTGTACCCCATTTTGTTTTGAAATTCAGCTACAATATTGTTACATAAAAAGGACTATTTTAATTGTATGTACACACCTTTAAAGAAAGTGTTAGTGATGCTGGCGTTTGTTGCGTCTGGCTCGCTGCACGCACAGTCAACTGCCGTTAACAACGATAAAGATGCTACGTATAAACTGGCAAAGGAATATTATATGAAGGGCAAGTATAGCTTGGCCTATCCGCTCTTTAAACGCCTAGACAGCAAAGAGGAAACTGCTACCGACGGCCATTATACCAACACACAAGCGGTAGAAAGCCGATACTACAACATACTCTGTGGCCTAAAGCTAAACGATGAAGTGGCCAAAAGCAAGGCCCTCGATTTTATTGAATTGGCCTATCACCAACCCAGGGTGATGATGTTGTGTTACCACTTAGCAGAGTATTTTTTTAAGAATAAAAACTATGTGGACGCAATTGTTTATTACAACAAAGCCACCATTGCCAACCTGAGTAATACCGAAATTGCCCAGATGAAATTCCACAAGGCCTACAGTCATTTTACCCTACAGCAGTTTCAGGAAGCCAAGCCAATGTTTAATGCCATTCGGCAAATACCCACCGACTCGAACTATATTGATGCTAATTATTATTACGGCTTCATTTCATTTACCGAAAAAAACTATAAAGACGCCTCCACAGCCTTTGCCATTGCGGAAAAAAATGCGCCTTACACCACCATTGTACCTTTTTATATTGCCGAGATTCATTACTTCAACAACGAGCGTGACAAGGCTTTAAACTATGCCGAAGCGAAGGTGAAGGCTGGCGGACAGTACTACGATTTGCAGATGAAGCAATTGATAGGTAATATTTATGTGGACAAGCGGCAGTTTAAAAAAGCCTTGCCCTATTTGGAAGAATATGTTGAGAAATGTGGCAAGCCCACCAGAACCGATTTGTACCAATTGAGCTACTGCTATTACGAGGCAAGCGAGTGGACAAAATGTATTGAAGGGTTTAAACAATTGGGGGGTAAAGAAGATTCGCTGGCGCAAAACAGTATGTATTTATTGGCCGATGCCTATTTGAAAACCAACCAAAAGGAGAATGCGCGCAGTGCGTTTTTGTTTTGCGCAAGCAATTCAAGCAATGCGGTGCAGCAAGAAATTTCGGCTTTTAGCTATGCCAAACTATCGTATGAGTTGGGATATTTAGACATTGCCCTTGTGGAGCTACAAAAGTTTATTATCAAACACCCGAAAGGCAACAATACGCAGGAAGCCAAAGAATTACTTGTAGGTGTATTGGCCAGTACCAGTAACCATAAAGATGCCCTAGAGCTGTATGAAAACCTGCGGATGCCAAGCGAAAACGTAAAGAAACTATACCCCAAAATTCTCTATGGCCGCTCTGTAGAATTAATCAACGACCAACAATTGCAACAGGCAGATGCACTCTTGTCGCGCCTCATAGGGGTGCCTTACAATAACCAACAACTACTCTTTACCTATTTCTGGAAGGGAGAAATTGCTTATCGCTCAGACCAATACGACAGCGCCATTATTTATTTTAGCAGTTACTTAGTAAACCCCACAGTGAGTGGCGAGGTGAATGGCACCAATGCCAAATACAGTCTCGGGTATTGCTATCTTAAAAAGAATGATTACAAAACGGCTCAACGCTATTTTGAGCAAGTGGGCAGTGTTTTAACGGCTAATTCTACACCGCTGCAACAGGATGCTTACCTGCGTAGTGCAGATTGTTATTACATGGCCAAACAGTACAAGCCCGCTTTGAAAATATATGACGACATCTACAGCCACCAACTAAGAAGTGCTGATTATGCCTTGTTTCAAAAAGCATCTATAGCAGGTGCGCTCAACAAAAACAACGAAAAAATTAATTTGCTCCAAGGGCTGATAAAAGAATACCCCAACTCTAAGTTGACCCCAGAAGCGGCCATGGAAATAGCCAATAGTTATTTGGCCGATGAAAAATACAATGAAGCCCTTCCACCGCTACAACAAGTGCTGAAAAACGAGGATGCCAAAATTTGGTGGCCCAAAGCATTGCTAAAAACAGGGGTGTCTTATTTTAATACCGACAAGACCGATGAAGCCTTGACCAACTTCACAACATTGGTAAAACAATATCCTAACACCCAGGAAAGTGAAGAAGCGGTGGAGTACATCAGAGAAATATACATCAGCAGCCAGCGCACTGATGCTTATTTGACATTTATGCGAGATAATGGTCGCCCCGTAAGTTCTGCCGAGGCGGATTCAATAACCTATCGTGCAGCCTTTTTGCGCTACGAAGCCAAAGATTATGAGAATGCACAGAAAGGATTAATGGCATATACGGCTCAATATCCCGATGGAAAATATGCCGTGGAAAGCAACTATTTCTTAGCAGAAATAAACATTGTTGCTAAAAAACCCAATGATGCTTTGGCATATTATGGCACAGTGGCAGCAAAGGCACCCAACCGTTTTGCGGAGAGGAGTATGCTACAATGTGCAAGAATTTATTACTTCAACTTGAAAGATTACCCCAACGCAGAAAAATATTTTACCCAGCTTAAGGCAGCTTCCACCCTTCAAGACACGAAGCTAGAAGCCATGAGGGGTTTGCTTCGTTGTCAGTTTAAGCAACAGAAATTTAAAGAGGCGGGGGATAATGCCAAAGAACTATTAGCCGAAACAGGGTTGGCAACCGATGATAAAATGATTGCCAACATGATATTGGGCAAAGGCTATCAGGCTGATAATAAATTAACCGAAGCTTCCTCGGCCTATAAATCGGTGATAGAATTGGGCAAAAGCGAATACACTGCTGAGGCGCGCTACCGCATAGCAGAGATATTGTTCTTGCAAGACAAATACGACGATGCGGAGAATGCTGCTTTTGAAGTAATTAAAAAAGATGGTTCTTATGTGGTTTGGGTTACAAAGAGCTATTTGCTGCTGGGCGATTTATATTTTAAGAAGAAAGATTATTTTAATGCAGAAGCCACCTACAAAAGTGTTTCGGAAAACAGCACTATTACAGAGCTGAAACAGGAAGCGGCAACAAAGCTTGCTATGGTGGCGGAAGAAAAAGGCAAAACGAATAATTTAAGTACGCCTCAATAATTGGTTTTATGGGAAACAGTATAGAAAAAGGGTGAGTAGTTTTCTGTTTTACTCAGAACGTACCACCTAAACCCACAAAACCTACCACCTATTACTTACAACTTACCACTTAATAAAGTACTTGATCATGACGATTAGACTAACTAAAATACTTTTATTCATCTTGATAGGTAGCCTGCCTTTTGGGGCTATCCAAGCGCAAAAAGGAAAAAAGAAAAAAGCCGCAACCAAAACTACAGCTGCGGCTCGCAATGCCAAGAAGCCGGCTTCAAAAGGTAGGCAAGGGAAAGCCAGCACCCCCAAAAGGGGAAAAGCTACGGCAAAACCCAATCCGCTACCTACCCCCCCGAGTGCGCCTTTTGTACTGCCCCAAACGACAAGGCAGGGTAATGGCAATGCAAAAAGAGACGAAACATTAAGCATTACTTCGGGAGGAAAAGACACGGCCACTCCTGCGCCAATTGTACTAAGCGATACGGCCACCACCCCTTCGGAAGTAATCATCACTTCGGCATTTAAGCCTACGCTGCGCAATGCATCTAAAATAAATTTTACAGCGGCTACCCCTTTGGTTGATACCAGCAAAGTGGTGTTTAACTACAATGTGCCATCGCAAAACTTGTTTTTTTCTTATGAACCCGCCGTTATCAAACCATTAGCCTTAGCCATTGATTCAAGCTTAGTGTGGGATTTGAATCAGTATGTAAAAGTGGGTTTTGGCAACTATGTATCCCCCTACCTAGAAGGAGGGGCCTCTTTTGGTAATGGCACCAAGTCTGTAATGTCTGTCCACGGGAAATATGTGGGCGCAAAAGGCAGTTTGCCAAATCAAGAATTTAGCAAAGCTGGTGTTGATGTACAAGGCGTAATCACTACTATGAGCAATCAGGAATTGGGAGTAAAAGCATATTGGGATAACCACACTACTTATCGTTATGGCTATGTACCAGATACCCAAGTTTTTGTGAAAGACAGCTTACGAGCTAGATACAATAGCTTCGGTTTGGTATTGGGACTTCAAAACAAAAATCCCACTACCAAAGGGTTGTATTACCACCCCATGTTGCACCTCAATTATTTTGGAAACACGGCCAATACCAAGGAATGGAATGTGCTAGTGAAACTACCCGTTAGCAAAGCAGTAAGCAGATTATTAGCTTTAGATGCGGGATTAAACCTAGATTATACACGCTATACCAATAAAGTAATACCTGACACTGCTACGGTAAATAATACAGTGGTTTCGGCAGACTTGGGGGTTAGATTCCGTACACCGAATTTTAAATTATACTTAGGTATCCAGCCCGGATTCGACAGCAAAGGATTTTTTGTGCTACCGCAAATAAGGGCAGAACATTCCATACCTAAAACTAAATTCTTAGTAGAATTTGGTTTTGTAGGTACACTGCAAAAGAACAATTACCAGTATTTGGCCAAGTTCAATCCTTATATAACAGCGCCTAAAGAGCAATTTAATACCCGAACAAGTGAATTGTATGTTGGCTTAAAAGGCACCATTACAAAACATTTGGTAGGAAATGTAAGAGCAACTTATTTGAGCATGGTTGATGCGCCTCTATTTATTAATGACCTTTCCTCTTTAGATAAAAATCAAAATTTCTTAGTACTAAAATCTCCTTCCATACAGGCATTCAACCTAAAAGCAGAAGCCAATTACTTGTTGCAAGAAAAGTTTTCACTTTTAGCGAGTTTATCGTACACCTCCTTTACCAAAGTGGATGTTTTCGAAAAAGCGTATGGATTATTACCGCTAGAAGTAAACGGGGCAATGAAATGGCGCATGTTGCCTAAACTGTTGCTGAAGAGCGATGTAAGTTTTTTTGGCGGAAGTAATTTCATAGACAGTAAAGGAGAGAATGGCTCGATGAGCCTTGCCACAGATGTGAACGTGGGGGTTGAATACAATGTGTTGAAGCGGTTAAATGTGTGGGCAGATTTAAATAATTTACTCAACAATCAATACCAACGATGGAATCAATACCGTGTGTTGGGCCTTCAACTACAAGCTGGGGTTGTATATTCGTTCAGATAACTACTTACTTTTTTGCTTATGTACCCTTTGTTATACAAATATTTCTTAGTAAACAAGAAACTGGTTTTCCCTGGAATTGGCCATTTTATATTGCAAGACACTCCTGCATCGCTAGATTTTGTGAAAGGGATTTTGCGTGCGCCTCAATCGAAAATTCTATTTGCCCCAATTGATGCCAATCAAGAAGACAGCAACCTATTCTTGTATTTAAAGAAAGAAATGCGCTTAGATGAATGGCAGGTAGTGGAGCAGTTCAAATCTTTTGTTTCTACCCTCAAGTATAATATTGAAGACTACAAACTGGTAGAACTACCTGGAATTGGAAAATTACAAAAGGGTTCTTCAGAACAGGAAATTGTTTTCACACCCACCACTAGTCTTGGTTTAACTGCTGTTGCTGACATAAAACTGAGTAATACTAACGACACAAGAGCAAACCTAGTGGAACTATACACCACAGGCGAAAACCTGATATTGACAGAAGAAACAGAAGAAGACAAGCTAGAAATGATAGTTAAACAAAAGGACGAGGATTATTGGTGGGTTTACGCCTTAATCTTATCGTTATTTGGTGTAGGCGCTTTGTTATACTATTATATATAGGTATGGCAAACTTGTGCATCCCTTTTTAAGACATCTTTTATTATATAATTTACTGGAAAAAGGTTGGCTGATACCAAACTTTCGGCGAGCGTATTACTTTTCATTGAACCCTTTAATCTAAAATGGCAGCATTAATTACCTATCAGCAATGTCCTTGCTGTGGAAGCAAACAAATAGCATCCGTATTAAGCGTAAAAGACTATACGGTTAGTAAAGAAATGTTTGACATTTGGCATTGCCAAACTTGTACACTTCGATTTACACAACAGATTCCAGATTCAGAGGGTATTGGGGCTTACTATAAAGCAGAAAGTTATGTTTCTCATACAGACTCACAAAAAGGGCTCATTAACAAAACGTATCATGCCGTTAGGAAAATAACACTTGGTCTCAAGTATAAATTTATTCTGAAAACAACAGGTAAAACTACCGGAGTATTATTAGATGTAGGAGCGGGTACTGGAGCATTTGTAAATACGATGCACCAAGGAGGCTGGCAGGTAAAAGGGTTAGAACCAGATACGGAAGCAAGATCCGTAGCACAAAATAAATATGGAATTATCCTTGACGAGCCTACTGAATTGTTCAAATTAATGCCCAATCAGTTTGATGCAATAACGATGTGGCACGTATTGGAACATGTACATGATTTGCATGCATATCTCAAACAATTTTTTTCGTTGTTAAAGCAAGATGGAAAACTGGTTATTGCTGTACCTAATTATACCAGCGGAGATGCAAATAGATACCAAGAATATTGGGCAGCTTACGATGTTCCAAGGCATTTGTATCATTTTTCGCCAAAAAGTATGGCCTATTTGGCACAGTTGCATGGCTTTTCAGTAGCAGAATACAAACCCATGTGGTTTGATAGTTTTTATGTAAGCATGCTTAGTGAGCAATATAAAACAGGGCAGCCAAACCTATTTAAAGCCTGCGTCGCTGGATTAGTTTCCAACTTAAAGGCAGTTAACGATAGTAAGGTTTGTAGTTCTGTAATTTACATTCTCACAAAGCAGTAATAAAATATTTGGAAATAAAAAAAACGGAAGCCGTTTTTAGTTTAAAACAGCTTCCGTTTTATCAAATGAGAATAGTTCTTTTCTTTCTTGAATGGCTTTCCAACCTCCCACAACATTTCTAATATTGTGAATGCCCTGTTGTTTTAATATAGAGCAAGCAATTAAACTTCTATAACCACCAGCGCATTGCACATAAATATTGATGTCTTCATCCAAATCAGCCATACTTCCTGGGTCCGTAAGCGTTTCTAATGGGATATTAACTGCAATATTTAGATGAT
Source organism: Chitinophagaceae bacterium (assembly GCA_027486835.1). Classification (GTDB taxonomy): domain Bacteria; phylum Bacteroidota; class Bacteroidia; order Chitinophagales; family Chitinophagaceae; genus Parasediminibacterium. Next base: position 43,212 of record JAIXOJ010000133.1, on the reverse strand, counting down.
CGTTTCCAAATTCGGTTTCTTTTCTTACATCTAGTACAATTAGCTTATCATCGAAAGGAATGTCCATAGCTAATTCATCTACTTCCACCTCAATTACTAGGTCTATTGGTAATGAGGCTGATTTCCAAGCCTCAAATCCACCATCAAGGTATCCGATTATTTTTTCGAAACCAACTCTTGTTAGGCGAGTAATTGTTTCTTGTTCTTTACTAGGTTCGGTAATAAGTACAATATCTTTATCAAACCCGATTAAACTAGCGGCCCATTCAGCGAAGCGACCTTCCAATCCTATGAACAATGAGTTAGGAATAAATCCATCTACAAACATCTGGGAGGACCTTGTGTCAAGCAACACCAGATTTTCTTTTGTCATTAATTCTTTAAAAGCATCAATGTTCAGCGGGGTCATTCCTTTGTCAAGTATAGAATGATAGCTGGAATAACCGTCTTTGTTTATTTGCGCATTGACTGAAAAATAGGCAGGTGCAGGTGTTAAATCTGCAATTATTGCTTTGATAAAGTCTTCTTTGTTAGCTTGTTTTAATGCATAATTGTTAAGTTTTTCATTGCCAATTGTGCTATACCGTTCATTACTTAGGTTTTTGCCGCAACTGCTACCAGCACCATGACCAGGATAAACAATGATATTTTCTGGCAGCGTTACAAGTTTCTGATATATACTATCGTATAGCATTCCTGCTAGAGTTCTTGTTGTTAGCTCTTCATTTTGTACTGACAAATCAGGTCTACCCACATCACCCACAAAAAGGGTATCACCTGTAAAAACAGAATACCCCTCGCCATTTTCATCGTAAAGTAGAAAACAACTACTTTCCAATGTATGGCCAGGGGTATGAATTAATTTAATGGAAACTTTTCCGAGGGTAAAAATTGAATTGTCTTCAGCTACTTGTACTGGATACTTCGTTTGTGTGTGGGGTCCATAAACGATGGTAGCACCTGTAGCCTCGGCCAAATCAAGATGTCCGCTAACAAAATCTGCATGGAAATGAGATTCAAAAATGTATTTTATTGTAGCATTTCTATTTTTAGCTAAATTTAAATAAACTTCAAAATCTCTTAGTGGATCAATAACCGCCGCTTCGCCATCACTTTCTATATAATAAGCATACTCGCTAATACATCCCGTATATAATTGTTCAATAAACATCTTATCGTTTCGGGCGAAAATAGCATTTCCAAAGTTTGCTTATAAAAACATAGATTGTTAAAGCATTCGAATGGGAAATTAAGCTACTAATTCTCTAACAAATTTGTTCACTTCCTCAATTCTAGGATAGTTTACAGAATAAAAGATGAATTTACCATCTCTTTTTGTAGTAACTAAATTAGCTCTACGTAAAATAGCAAGATGCTGAGAAGCAACTGATTGCTCAATTCTCAACTTAACGTACATTTCTGTAACCGTCATTTTCTTGTTTTCATTCAAAAGCTTCAACATGTGCTGCCTTAATTTGTGATTTAAGGCTCTCAAAATAGCAGCTGTTTTCTTTGTTTGTACAAAGTCAAGTTTCACGGAAATTTCACCGTTTGTTACGGTTAACGTAGACAATCCTTGTGTCATAAAAAATAAAATTGTGGGTTAAAAAATTATACAACTCGATAAAAGTAGTTTATTTCACATAAACCAACGCTATTAAATATTTAAATTCAGATATTTTCTTTCAAAAAAGCTGTTTTTTGTCGGTAAAATGCACTTCTTTAAGGTAAAGAGGTTCTAAATAGGCGATATCGGCAAATTTTTCTTGTATAAAATCTTGGTATGCGAGTGCTGCAAATGCTCCAATATCCTCTACTTTATCTAAGAAGATTGTATGTTCATTAGAAATCAAGTTTTGAAATTTAGACGCTCCGCTACCAGAAAAAATAACTTTATTGTTTTTTACTGCTTCTTCGAATGATTTTTCAGTGAGTATTAAAGCGGTGGGCAACATAACGGGTGACAAATCATGGTTGTATAATGCAGTAAATACTTCCATTCTTCTGGCATCTATCATTGGACAAAGCAGTGTGGGGAGTTGTGCATCATAAATATTATCAGGATTAATAGCTTCAAAAGATGCTTTAGCCATTGCAGTAAGTTTATTTATTGCAATAAGGGGTTTATTAATGGCATAACAAAGTCCCTTTGCTGTTGCTAATCCTACTCGAACCCCAGTATAACTACCTGGGCCGATGGTAACCGCAATTGCATCTAACTGCACCAACTTTAGCTTTAAACTGATGAGCATTTCTTGAATGGATTGTTGGATAAAGGAAGCATGGTTAATTGATTCCTGATGCGCGTCTTGTATAAGAAGCTTGTCACCATTAAATATGGCAACCGATGCATTATTTGTGGCAGTATCTATATTAAGTAACAAAGGCATAAAGCAAATATGGTGCATAATAGTTTAGAAAAGATAAAGGGCTGGATACAGGTTTAATGTGAAGTAACGATGTGGTGAAGACTGACAAAGGATAACATTACTGATGAAAGTCAGTAAAAAATATTGTAGTTCTTGACTTTAATGCTGCTTCAGAGGCGTGGCTGAAACAGAAATTTGTAAGCTGCTATCGGTAGTAGTTTCTATTGAAGAAAATATTTTTGATTGTTGCAATCAATTATTGTTCAAATTTTTTTGCCGTAACTAATAAAACCGCTACATTAGTGCTTTAGACGAAACATGTACTGAAACGAAAAAAGAAATTGACGATTATTTTTTAACCATAAATTTTATTGCTATGAACGTAAACATTCAGTCCGTACATTTTGAAGCGGATGAAAAATTGTTAGAATTGGTTTCCAGAAAGTTATTAAAGCTCAATACATTCCATGATAGTATTGTGAAAGTGGAGGTGTATTTGAAATTAGACAATGTAGTCCATAACATTAAAGACAAGATTGTAGAAATAAAAGTGCATGTACCCAAGCATGAGTTCTTTGTGAAAACAACATCGAAATCTTTTGAAGAATCTTATGATGCGGCGTTAGATTCTATTATTAGTCAAATAAAGCGAAAAAAAGAAAAGTTAACCGCTTAAATGAAATTAAGGATGTTCAGTACAAGAATGGTAATCTACATTTTGTACTGAACATTTTTTTTGGGTACTAACCAAGGAAACACTTCTCCAAGAAGGTGGAAACAAAGCAATACAACCATATTTTTTAGCGGCAACATCAATTTCCCAAAAACAAGCGATCCCCATTACCACACTAGTCAATCTTGTTTTCAAAATACGCAAGTGAAATCATTGGTATTAAATACCCTCACAAACCAATACGTTTATAATTTCTCGTGCAAGGTTTGGAAAGAAAATTCATGCTTGCCTTCGCTAGTATTGGCCTAAAATAATTAGGATGTTCAGCGTTTTTGGTGTTGAAGGGTTTTTTATTGATGCTGATTCTGTGATTATCCCCTATTTTGGGCTACTTGAAAAAGATTACGACACAAATGAAAGAAATGAATGTACCAAAGGCCCAGACTGGGCATCCAAAGGGTTTGTATGTATTGTTTGCCACAGAAATGTGGGAAAGATTTAACTATTATGGTATGAGGGCAGTACTTATACTGTTTATGACCAAAGCCTTACTGTTTGATAAGGCTTTTGCCTCTAATCTTTATGGTAGTTATACTGGATTAGTGTATATCACACCATTAGTAGGAGGGTATATTTCAGACAGATACTGGGGAAACCGACGATCCATCATTGCTGGAGGATTGATAATGGCCATTGGCGAGTTTATATTATTCTTTTGCGGCTCCATGTATCATTCGGCGGCGCCACAAATTACTTCGCTGCTATTTTTCTCTGGTTTGGGGTTCATGATTGCTGGCAATGGATTTTTTAAACCCAATATTTCTTCTTTAGTAGGTCAATTGTATCCGAAAGGCGACCGCAGAATTGACTCTGCTTACACCATTTTTTATATGGGAATCAATGTTGGTGGTGCCTTTGGGCCGTTGGCCTGTGGCTTTTTTGGCGATACGGGCAACCCCGCAGATTTTAAATGGGCATTTTTAATTGGCGGCATTGGTATGCTATTAAGTGTATTAGTACAGGTGTTGTTTCATCACAAATATGTAAAAGGATCAGATGGGGAGGTTATTGGACTTACCCCAGCCACTTCTACTAAGTTATCAACCAGCCCAATTATGATAGTAGGGGGCTTATTGGCTTTTGCCTTTTTGGCCATTGTACTTATTTATGTAGATGCTAACATTTTTAATTATCTATTCTATTTGTTGATAGCGGCAGTAACATTTATCGCTATTATAATTTTTTCTGACAAAACACTTTCTGGCAGAGAAAAATCAAAAGTGTCTGTTGTATTTATTGTATCCTTCTTCGTTATTTTCTTTTGGAGTGCGTTTGAGCAAGCGGGTGCTTCGCTAAGTTTTTTTGCAGACGAACAAACCGATAGAAACCTAGGCAGTTTTCTAGTACCGGCTAGTTTCTTTCAGTCACTCAATTCTGTATTTGTAGTGTCTTTTGCGCCTTTGTTTGCATGGCTTTGGGTTAAGTTGGGCAAAAATGATCCCTCATCGCCCACTAAAATGGCTTGGGGTTTATTACTGTTGTGCATAGGCTATCTCTGGATTGCTTTTGGGGTTAAGAATGTGCAGCCTGGCATTAAAGTGAGTATGATTTGGCTAACAGGCATGTATGCTTTACACACTTGCGGCGAACTCTGTTTATCACCCATTGGCCTATCGCTGGTAAATAAATTGGCTCCGGTAAAATTTGCCTCTTTACTAATGGCCGTTTGGTTTACTGCCAATGCATTTGCCAACAAGTTTGCTGGTGTGCTTAGTGCCCTTTATCCAGATAATAGAACCACTAATTTTCTCGGCATCTATGAAATGACAGATTTGTACAGCTTCTTTATGCTGTTTGTAGCCATGTCGGGCATTGCAGCGCTGATTTTATTTTTGCTTACCAAGCAATTGCAAAAGATGATGCAATCATAATGGGGCCGCATACTATAATATATATAGTATAGCAAGCTTCCGCAAATGCAAAAGCCTTTATAGACAACTTAACCCTATAAAGGCTTTTTGCTTTTTTACCTTTTAGTGATTGCATAAGCAGCATGATATAGTCATACCAATTTAAGCCCACAGGAATCCTATCGTTTTTTCAACCAATAAAATGAGTTTAAAACCATTAATGCTGCAAAGTGCTACATCTGCTTAAAATCCATGGTGTATGTTTGCGCCAATAAATATCCCCCCTAAATGCGTTATACTTTTTGTATTCTCCTAAGCTTTTTGTTCTTTTCTATTAAGGCAAATGCCCAAAGAAATTACTTTGTTTACATAGAATCTGCTAATGGCGAACCATTTTATGTGATGCTTGATGGCAAAACCAATTACAGTTCTTCTGCCAAAGGATACCTCACCATTGCTCAATTGCCCATGGGTAGCTACCAAGCCGACATCGGTTTTGTGGGCAATAAGTATCCTGAGCAACATTTCCTACTGAATGTAGATACCACAGACAAAGGCTTTCAATTGCGTCAATTGCACGATACTGTTTTTGGGTTGCTCAATCTTCAAACCTATAAAACCCTGATACCAATTAAGGCTTTTGGCCTTTCGCCCCTAGAACAATTAAATAAATTACAGCAAGAGTTTAATCAAAAAGCATTAACCATCGACCCAATTAAACCTGAACTACCTACCCCTACTGCCACTTCAAAAGCAGTTAAGCCTACGGCAAATGATTGCATCGTGGCCACCGATCAAGATTTTCAACAGCTTCGGCAGCAAATAACCCTCGCCGCTACTGAACAAAGAGGGTTGCAGATTGCCCAAAAGGCATTTGCCCAAAAATGTTATTCTGTTTTGCAGATAAGGAAAATCAGTTTTTTGATGTTGGATGAAAACAATAAACTAGCCTTGTTTAAAGCAGCAAAAACGCATTTAGTAGATGCAAATAATTTTGGTTCATTAGACTCGGAGTTCAAATCTCCCTCCATTCTTCAACAATTCAAAGCATTATAGTAAGTTTCTGATGCAGCGATATTTCTTAGAAGTGGCTTATAAAGGCACGCACTACAGCGGTTTTCAAGTACAGCAAAATGCGGTGACCATCCAAAGCAAAGTGGAGTATGCCATGCAGGTGTTGTTTAAAAATAAGTATCCACTCGCTTGTTCTTCACGCACCGATGCGGGTGTTCATGCAAGGCAAAATTTTTTTCATGTGGACATAGACGTACCCGCCTTCGAAAGAAAAATGTATAACCTAAACGCCCTGCTGCCGCACGATATTGTACTCAAAAGCATTGTACCTGTAGCACCAGATGCGCACGCTCGTTTTAGTGCCACACACCGACAATATAAATATTACATAACCAAGCAGAAGAACCCATTTCTTACCGAAACGGCTTGGTTTTATCCTTATAAATTACAGGTTGACCTTTTGCAAGCAGCCGCCGACATCCTATTAAACCAAACTGATTTTACCAGTTTTTCTAAGCGACATACACAAGTAAAAACTTTTTTCTGCCAAATAGACACCGCACAATGGACGGAACACGAGGACTGTTTGGTATTTACCGTAAAGGCGAATCGATTTTTGCGGGGGATGGTTCGCGCATTGGTGGGCACCATGCTATTGGTGGGCAGAGGAAGCATTGATATGAATCGTTTTATAGAAATTATTGAGCAGAAAGATTGCACGCAAGCCAATTTTAGCACCCCTGCTACCGGTCTTTTTTTAGAGCAAGTGATATATCCTTTTCCTTTGGGTTGATGTGTTGAAACGACAAAAATGTGTTGCATCATTGTTTGTAGAAACATCCATCAAACAACCTAATTTTTTGCCCTTAATTTTCGTAAAACAACCTTTTAAGTTCAAAATAGAGATGATTTTTACCCTCAAAATGGGATAAAACCGCGCATCTACATCCCGAAGGTTAAAACTTTTGGGAGGCTTAACTCCTGCGTTTTTTGAGCGCATCAGTTTATCCCATTTAAAAATTAAAACGCAGCACCTATTGATGCAATCTGGCTTTATAGTTACCGGTTGTCCACCAAATCATTTAGGTAGGGTGGGTATTTAATCCCCCACTAAAAACAAGTATTTTGTTTATGTATGAATGCCCATACATACCGTCAATTCCAATGCAAATTGGGATAAACCAAAGCAAGTCTATTATTATTAAGGGCATCAATTTTCTAGTTATGGGGTAATTTCCACAGCAATCGACCCCCATACATTCCCGCTTCTATCAGCTTAGGAAAAAACAATACGCCCTCTTTTTAATTAGGGAAAAAGTATTAAACTATTATAGAGCAACTTCAAAACTATTGAAGGGGATAATGAGCTACAGCTAGCGGGTTGAATTAGCTCATCAAGTTTAAAATTTAGGGATTACCCGGGTAATGATGAGCATTAGTCCACAAAAAACGCTAACAAGGCGATAGATAACGCCAAAACGGCTATGCATTACGCCAAAACGGCTATACGCTACGCCAAAACGGCTATGTACTACGCCAAAACGGCTATGTACTACGCCAAAATGGCTATGCACTACGCCAAAACGGCTATGCACTACGCCAAAACGGCTATGCACTACGCCAAAACGGCTATATCCAACAAAATAATCATCAGGCATTATCAAAATATCTGTAAAAAGGACTAAGAAGATAAAATTTTGAGGAAAGAAAGCAGTTAATTGGATGAATAAATTATTGCTACTCACACTAGATATTTTTTTCAGCTTCGCAAAATGAAGCCAAGGAGTTTAATTTAAATCCAATGATATCAAAAGGAAGTATAACAGCTAGGCAAATGGACACGCCAATCAACTATTACAAAAGGGTAGGAGTCTTGGATTTACTGATGTATCACCGCAAGTGAGGTAAATAGGCTAATAAATTCTGTTAGAATGATAAGATTTACAACCAAAACGGGAGAAAAACTACCCAAACCGTGATAATATGTACTCCATTATACTTTATCAGGAAAAAAGAGGTACTAGAAATACTAGGCAGTTAAACCTCCCAAATGCTGTAAGCTTATAGGAAGTTGATGCACCATTCTATGCTATTTTGAGTATAATATTAAAAAGCAAGCGGTCAATATTCAACAGGGCGGCGCATCTGTTCACTCATCTTTTTCAGATACCTTCGCCCCTTTCTGAAAAAAATTCAAGTGTATGCCAGTAATAGAACTTAAAAGGGTACAAAACGATTTTGGTTTTGAAGCCACCGACGAAAACGGACATGTAGTAAAAATGGACAGCAGCCCCGAATCGGGCGGTCAAAACTATGGAGCAAGACCCATGCAGTTGTTGCTCACAGCCTTGGGCGGTTGCAGTGCCATTGATGTACTCATGATATTAAAAAAACAACGCCAACAAGTACGAGATTATACCATGACCATCAAAGGCGATAGAGAAGCGGGCAAAGAACCCTCCCTTTGGAAAAACATTGTAATTGAATTTCATTTTTATGGTGAAGTGGATGCTGAAAAAGCCCAAAAAGCAGTGGATTTATCGCTAGAGAAATACTGTTCGGTTTCAGCTACTTTGGTAGCGGCTGGCGCAACTATTACCACAGAAACATTTGTACATCCGTAGTTACCATAGCAAGTAGTAAGTGAAAGGAAATAGGAAACTAGAAGGAATCGAACGGACAATTGTGTTGATTTTATTGTGTAAAAATTGATTAAGTATCGTTTGAAAGCTCGACACCAATTACCTACTACTTATCACCTAAAACTTACCACCTATCTCCTAAAACTTAATACCTAAAATATGCATAAACAAACAGCAGCCATCCGGCTACAAACGGGTCAATCGAATGAAATGGAACATTCAACCCCCTTATATCTTACCAGCAGCTTCACGTTTGACTCAGCGGAAGACATGCGGGCCGCCTTTGCCGAAGAAAATGACTATAATATTTACAGCCGATATAGCAACCCTACGGTAGATGAATTTGTGCATAAAATGTGTGTACTCGAAGGAGCAGAAGCTGGTTTTGCAACCGCCTCAGGAATGGCAGCGGTGTTCAATTCCATTTTTGCACTGTTGCAAGCGGGGGATCACCTCATTTGTAGCAGCTCGGTATTTGGCAGTACCTATGCACTGGCCACCAAGTTTTTGCCCAAGTATGGCATTGCTTGCACCTTGGTAAAAGCCAATCAACCCGAAGAATGGGAGGCCGCCGTGCAACCCAACACCAAAATGGTGTACTTAGAAACACCCACCAACCCACAACTTGAAATCATAGACCTAGAATGGGCAGGTGCTTTTTGCAAAAAGCATGGACTGATAATGAATGTGGACAATTGTTTTGCCTCTCCTATTTTACAAAACCCGATTGCTTATGGGGCAGACATTGTAAGCCACAGTGCTACCAAATGGATAGATGGACAAGGCCGTGTATTAGGCGGGGTGATTGTAGGCAAAGCCGAATTAATAAGAGAAATTTATTTATTCTGCCGCAATACGGGACCCACTATGAGTGCCTTTAATGCTTGGGTATTGACCAAAAGCCTAGAAACATTGGATGTACGCATGGAACGGCATTGCGCCAACGCCCTTGCTTTAGCCACGGCACTCGAGTCGCATGAAAAAATAGCATGGGTAAAATATCCGCACCTGCCTTCGCACCCCGAATATGCCATTGCCATTAAACAAATGGCCAAAGGCGGAGGAATTGTATGTTTTGAGCTAAAAGGCGGACTAGAAAGTGGTAGAAAATTCCTTGATGCATTGCAGTTACTTTCGATGACCCCCAATTTGGGAGATACCCGAAGCATTGCTTCGCACCCAGCCAGCACCACCCATTCCAAACTAACCGAAGCGGAAAGATTAGGTGTAGGCATTACACCAGGACTCATTCGTATTTCTGTAGGGCTAGAACATGTACAAGATATTCTTGCCGACATTCAGCAGGCATTGGCAGCTTGCTAGCATTGATGGAGGGGTTAAAAAATGGTGTATAGGTTACTTGAATTGCAGGAAAATTTGTAGAGGGATTTTCCTTCATTGCTAATATTGTCTTACTATTATTAAGCGTTACCCAATTGGGATTAATCTTTTTGAATCATTTTAGGGTTTGAGAATTCATTTTTATAAAAATAAAAAATACACCATGGTAAAAAATCTATTTCGGTTTGCGTTGTTATTCGTTGTTGCGTTAAGTGTAAAGTCGTGTTCAAAAAAAGCAGCTAATGCTGTTGAAGAAATTCTTAACAATGACGATGGTTCGGTTTGCGACTCAATTGCTAAAATTAAAATTCGGGGAGTAAAGTCCTCATATTATGTAGGCGATTCAATATCACTTAGTGTTAGTAATGTACCAAATATTGCGTATAAGTGGACACAAGAGAATAAAGTAAATTCTGTATCTAATGGTACCACCTTTGACCTGAGGAGCTGTACTAAAAATGATCAAGGATGGATTTATGTTGTAGCGAGCAACAACAAGTGTACAACAAACATTGATAGTGTTTATTTGAATATTGTAAATGTACCTGTAACCCCTCCTTGTTCACCAACAAACAATGTAATTCAATTTTCTACACTACCAGATCTTAATTTTACAAATACATATTGGAACTTAAGTCCAACTTGGAATCGAATGAGTTTATCTGGTTCAAGTGGAAGTTTTGGTGTTTATTTTAATCAATATTGGAACACAAAAGAACCTGAAGATGGTGTATATGATATTGCTAATAGTATTTCTTTCAGTGGTGTATTTAGTGTTTATTCTGTATTTATATCTACGATATCTCAAAGCATTTACTATTCATCAAATAATACTTCTGAAAAAGTTTATGTAACACATCAAAATGGTAAAATACAAGTAAGCATTTGTGATGTAACCTTAGGAGGGAGTTTTGGAGGAACACCTGTACAAACAAAAATTACCGGAAAAATTACTGCACCGTAGCTAATTAATGGTTGGTACTTCTAAAAAAAGTGAAAGAAGTTAGATTTTTATGCACCCATGGTACTATTCAAAACTTGCTTCTAAATCAAAATAGAATCCAATGAAAAAGTGCAGTGTTTGGATGTTTAAAATAAGAATTGACCAAAATAACATTTACAACTCAATCATTTTGCAAGAGATTGAAAAATAAAAGCCGTTAAACCAGAGCTATGTGGAATAAAAAGAGATTGCTTTTCTACTTATTGATGTTAGCTGTAGTAGCTGATACGGTAGCCCAAGAAAAAAAAGTACCCACTACTTTTTGCAACCCCATCAATATTAGTTATCGTTTTAGGCCAGATGCTCCTTCGCGCAGAGAAGCAGCCGACCCAATGGTGGTGTTATTTCAAGATAACTACTTCTTGTTTGCTTCTAAATCAGGAGGTTATTGGATGTCTAATGATTTAAAAGATTGGAAATTTATTACCAATCAAACACTGCCTTGGGAAGATTATGCACCAACTGTAGTTGCCATTGATAATGCATTGTATTTCCTAGCTTCTGGAGGTAAAAAGATATATAAATCTACTAGCCCAATAGGTGGAAAATGGGAGCATTATGGCGAAATAGATAGTAGTGTAATTGATCCTTGTTTGTTTTTAGATGATGATCAAAAATTGTATCTCTATTATGGTTGCTCCAATAAAACTCCCACAAAAGTGGTAGAGCTAGATAAAAACAATCGGTTTCATTTTATAGGAACACCCCAGCCGATCATTTATCCTGATCGAGACAATCATGGCTTTGAAATGGGGGGTGATGACAACACTAAAAACACCAATCCTTGGATTGAAGGTTGTTGGATGACCAAATACGGAGGCAAATATTACTTACAATATGCCGCTCCTGGAACTCAATTTAAGAGTTACTGCGACGGAGTGTATGTGGCAGACAAGCCTTATGGGCCTTATACTTTTCAAGCATTTAATCCGTTTTCTTACAAACCACAAGGCTTTATAGCAAGTGCGGGGCACAGCGGCACCTTTCAAGATAAATTTGGTAATTACTGGCATATTGTTACGATGACGATCAGTAAGAAACATATGTTCGAACGCAGACTAGGCTTGTTTCCTACCACTTTTGATGCTGATGGAACAATGCGCACTTATACTGGTTTTGGCGATTATCCCTATTTGTTTCCCACAAAAAAAGAACAGAAAGTAGAAAGCTATTTTAAAGGTTGGATGCTCTTGTCATACAATAAGCCTGTGATTGTTTCCTCCACCTTAGATACTGAAAAAACAAAACCAATTTTTGCTGTTAACGAAGAAATAAGAGATTGGTGGAGTGCAAAAACAGGTGATAAAGGGGAGTTTATTACCATTGATTTAGAAAGCAAACCCACCATCAATGCCATCCAAATAAACTTTGCTGATGTAGAAACCAAAACCTTAGGAAGGCCACAAGTGCAAAGAGGTTATCAATATATTATACAATCAAGCGAGGATAATATTAATTGGAAAACAGTAATTGATAAATCTAATAGCAATGAAGATTTGCCACATCCATATTTTGAACTTGGAAAGCCCATAAAGGCACGATATATTAAGGTGCTAAACGTGAATACACCTGATGGAAAGTTTGCCATTTCTGGACTAAGAATTTTTGGAAAGGGAGTAGTAAAAAAGCCTGGGGCTTTGAATGAATTTGAGTTAAAAAGAGATGAAAATGATGGCAGGGTAGTAAAACTTAGTTGGAAAGCAATTGAAGGTGCTACAGGATACAATATCCGTTATGGCAACACAAAGGATAAGCTTTACCATAACTATATGGTGTATGATAAATCGGAAGTTACCATACGTTCTTTGAATAAAGGCTATGGGTATTGGTTTACTATAGATGTATTTAGTGAGAATGAGATTACTAAAAGCGGGTTGGTAAAGCAGATAGAGTAAAGAACTTTGAAATGCTTATTTAAATCTTTCTTTTTACACTAATTGTTGCTTGAAGTTCAATAGCTAAGAGGTATATCAATGGTCTAACCGGAACTTCTCATTCTTTCTCATTTTCCTTGAGCATTTCCAGCAATTATCTCATTTTGCCCAACTTTAAAATGGCATATTTGTAAACATCACAATTAAACAAAGTTTTTTAATTTCATGCAGAAGCCTTTTCATTATGGCATAGACAAACTTACTGTGGGCATTTGTATGGACATTGCCAATGGTGTTGCAAAGGCAATACTTTCTCCAAAGGCAATAGAACAAGTGCAGCAGTCTAAGGCTTATGTGGAGGAAATTGTGGCGAGTAGCCAAACGGTTTATGGCATCAATACAGGCTTTGGTTCGCTGTGTGACACCCAAATTTCTGCTGCTGATACAAGGCAATTACAACATAATTTATTGCAAAGCCATAGTGTAGGGGTTGGAAATCCCATCCCAACGATGGTGGCGAAATTGATGCTCATTACAAAAGTTCATGCCCTTGCACAAGGCTTTTCAGGTGTTTCATTAGCTACGCTTGAAAGAATTATTTGGCATATTGAGCAAGATATTATTCCTGTAGTACCCGAAAAAGGTTCTGTAGGTGCTTCGGGCGATTTAGCACCATTGTCGCACTTGTTTTTGCCACTGATTGGATTGGGTAAAGTATGGGTAGATGGTGAGCAAAAAGAAACGATTGAGGTATTTCAAGCTAACCAATTAGCACCGATAGCATTGGGCCCAAAAGAAGGATTGGCATTGATTAATGGCACCCAATTTATCTTATCATTTGCTGTAGCAGCCGTGGCTAAAATGCACCAAGCTTTAGAGACGGCTGATATTATTGGGGCGATGTCACTAGAAGGTTTAATGGGTTCTGCTCGACCTTTTGACCCAAGATTGCACCAATTGCGTCCCTTTGCAGGCTGCATAAGAGTAGCAGAAAGATTGTCAATCCTATTGAAAGATTCGGAAATACTCCAAGCACATGTGAATTGTGAGCGGGTGCAAGACCCATATTCTTTGCGTTGTATGCCACAAGTGCATGGCGCTTCTCGTCACGCTTGGTTGCATTTAAAGGAACTCACTGAAACAGAACTCAATTCGGTAACAGACAATCCCATCATTTTCAGTGCAGATGATACCATCAGTGGGGGTAATTTTCATGGGCAACCGTTGGCAATTCCATTGGATTATGCCACAGTTGCTGCGGCTGAATTGGGCAATATTGCCGACCGCAGATGTTATTTGATGTTGGAAGGGCGTTTCGGACTGCCCAAACTCTTGATAAAAGAAGCGGGACTTAATTCCGGCTTTATGATTCCTCAATACACCGCAGCCGCCTTGGTTACGGAGAACAAAACCCTATGTTTTCCTGCAAGTGCTGATAGCATTCCTACTTCAATGGGTCAGGAAGACCATGTGTCCATGGGTAGTATTAGTGGTAGAAAGTTGCATCAAGTGTTGGACAACTTAGCTTATATCCAAGCTATTGAACTGTTGTATGCCGCACAAGCATTGGATTTTAGGCGGCCATTACAATCCACCCCCATTATAGAAGCTTGTCATCAATTTGTGCGTAGCCAAGTTTCTTTTGCTACTTCAGACAGAATCTTTGCTACCGACATAGAAAATCTCCATCAGTTATTAATCAATGGCTCTTTTTTGGCTACCGCCAATGAAGCTGCTTTTACTAACCATATAAAATTTAATGAAAATGCCCAATTCAGCATTTATTGAGCAATATGCGGCTCATCCGCATTACAAAGCCCCAACGGGAAATACTTTAAACGCCAAAAGTTGGCAGACCGAAGCACCTTTAAGAATGCTTCTGAACAATCTGAATGATGATGTTGCCGAAAATCCAGCAGAATTGGTGGTGTATGGCGGCATTGGTCAGGCAGCGAGAAACCAAGAGTCATTGCAAAAAATCATTGAAATATTATTGGAGCTTGATGACCATCATTCTCTGTTAGTACAATCAGGTAAGCCTGTAGGAATTGTGCGCAGCCATCCGGAAGCACCAAGGGTATTGATTGCCAATAGCAACCTAGTTCCTGCTTGGGCAGATTGGAAACATTTCAATGAATTGCGTGAGCGTGGACTCATGATGTATGGGCAAATGACTGCTGGCAGTTGGATTTACATTGGCACGCAAGGCATTTTGCAAGGCACTTACGAAACCTTTATGGAATGTGGCAGACAGCATTTCAATGCCGATTTAAAGGGCAGGTTGATTGTAAGTTGTGGATTAGGGGGCATGGGTGGAGCTCAGCCATTAGCAGCTACTATGGCGGGTGCTGTTTTCTTAGGTGCTGATGTAAATGCTAGCAGAATTGAAAAAAGATTGGCTACAGGCTATATTGATAAAATGACTTACGATTACCAAGAAGCCATCGAATGGACAAAAGCGGCTATGCAAGCTGGCGAAGCCCTTTCAATTGGTTGGGTAGGCGATGCAGGTGACTTATTAGAAAGGTTATTAGCCGATGGCTTTATTCCTGATATGCTTACTGACCAAACCTCTGCTCACGATCCTATTAATGGCTATGTACCTAATGGATTAACGTTAGAAGAAGCATTGGATTTGCGTAAGAAAGATCCGAAAGGTTATCAAGAACTTTCCTTGAAAAGTATGGCTAGGCACATTCATTTGATGTTGGAATTGCAGAAAAAAGGTGCTATCACTTTTGATTATGGCAACAACCTTCGTGAGTTTGCTCGTCAGGGTGGTGAAAAAGATGCTTTTGGTTTTCCAGGATTTATCCCAGCCTATATCCGTCCATTATTCTGTGAAGGAAAAGGCCCTTTCCGTTGGGTGGCACTTTCTGGCGACCCAGAAGATATTTACACCACAGACCAAGCATTGATTGATGCATTTCCTGAAAACAAAGCCTTGCATGTGTGGCTGAAAAAAGCTAGAGAGAAAATACATTTTCAAGGGTTGCCAGCCCGTATTTGTTGGTTAGGGATGGGCGAAAGAGAAAAAGCAGGGTTGATATTTAATGATTTGGTGCGTACCGGAAAAGTAAAAGCCCCGATAGTAATTGGTCGTGACCACCTAGACTGCGGTTCTGTAGCTTCTCCCAATAGAGAAACAGAAGCCATGAAAGACGGCACCGATGCGGTTTCTGACTGGCCATTGCTCAATTTGATGTCCAACACTGCTGGTGGTGCTACATGGGTATCCTTCCATCATGGTGGCGGAGTAGGCATTGGTTATTCACAACACGCTGGAATGGTGGTTGTGGCAGATGGTACCGACCGAGCAGATGCTTGTTTAAAAAGAGTATTATTCAACGACCCTGCCATGGGCATCTTCCGCCATACCGATGCTGGATATGACAAAGCAAAAGAATGGGGAGAGAAATTTAATATCAATGTTTGGTAGTATGCAATTAATCGGTCCCTTCACCCAAATACTTCCCCTTTCTGGCTTGCCAATGAAGGGGGCTATTAAAGATGAACAACTCACCATTATTCAGAATGGGGGTGTTATTGTTGCTGACGGTTTGATAGTAGCCGTTGGCGATTACCACCAACTGATACACCAATATCCCCAAGTTGAACTAGAAAGAATAGAAAAACAAGCTGTGCTTTTGCCTGGCTTTGTTGATTGCCATACACATATTTGTTATGGTGGTAACCGAGCAAAAGACTATGCCCTGCGCATTGCAGGCAAAAGTTATTTGGAGATAGCAAAAGCTGGTGGTGGAATATGGGATTCGGTTACTCAAACCCGATTAGCAGATACTGACGCACTTGTAAATGCCATTCAAGAAAGAGCAAATAGACATTTAAGCGAGGGAGTAACCACTATCGAAGTAAAATCAGGCTACGGATTGTCAGTAGAACAAGAATTGAAACAATTGACTGCCATCCAAATAGCCAATCAATCAGTTGCTGCCGATTTAATCCCCACTTGTTTGGCAGCACACATTTTGCCCAAAGATTTTCAGGGCAATGCCAAAAGCTATTTGGAAATGATTGTAAAGGAATTATTGCCCCAATTGCAACAACAAAATCTGGCAAAGCGAATAGACATATTCATTGAAGAAAGTGCTTATTGTTCTGAAGATGCAATTCCTTACTTACAAGCAGCAAAAGCAATGGGCTTTGATATTACCATTCATGCCGATCAATTTACTACAAGTGGTTCTGCTGTGGCAGTTGAACTTGGTGCAGTTTCAGCCGATCATTTAGAAGCAAGTACAGAAAAAGAAATTCAATTATTAGCCAATTCTGATACTGTAGCGGTGGTATTACCTGGAGCATCCTTGGGATTGGGAATGCAATATGCACCAGCCCGAAAACTATTAGATGCAGGAGCTTGTGTAGCCATTGCAAGCGATTGGAATCCAGGTTCTGCGCCGATGGGCGATTTGCTTGCACAAGCAGCTATCATTAGTGCCGCTGAAAAACTTTCTACTACCGAAACATTAGCTGCCCTCACCTTCCGTGCTGCCAAAGCATTAAATCTATCAGATAGAGGCATGATTGCCCCCCAACAATTAGCTGATTTGCAAGCATTTCCTTGTGCAGATTACAGAGAGATATTGTATTACCAAGGCAAAATGAAGGCTTTTGGTGTTTGGAAAAAGGGGAGGAGGGTGTAAGAAATCATAAATAAACATTGGATAGGGTGAAGGGTTTTTCTAAGTTTTAAAATGGTCATAGAGAATAACGAATGTCATGCAGAATGGATGAAAAAATAATGAAGTAAAACAAATTCTCTAATCAATTGAAATGGTTTAGATATTGTAATTCCTGCTATTAATGAATTAAAATGAAATTCCAATGAAGTGACTATAAGTTATTTACAACTATTAAACAAGTTGTTATGAAAATTATATAGCAAGAAAAATTTGTTTAAAGATTAGCTTTTTTCTTGGTTTCAAAGGGGAAATGAATAAATTCTCAATCAAATGCGGTGAAGCATTCATTTGGAATAATTGGGTAGTAAAAAAAATTTTTTCAAAATTATTTGTTTGTGAAAACTAAAACCCTACATTTGCAATCCGAATTTGATGAATTGGTCAAATGTTATGCCGAAATAGCTCAGTTGGTAGAGCAACTGATTTGTAATCAGTAGGTCGCTGGTTCGACTCCAGTTTTCGGCTCTTTGGGTAGATGGCCGAGTGGTTAAAGGCGACAGACTGTAAATCTGTTCTCTCACGAGTACGTAGGTTCGAACCCTACTCTGCCCACTTTTTTGAAACATTAGCGAGAGTAGCTCATTTGGTAGAGCGGTAGCCTTCCAAGCTTCAGGTAGCCAGTTCGAAGCTGGTCTCTCGCTCTTTTTTTCTTTTTTAGGTTACTTTGTGCCGTTGTAGCTCAGGGGTAGAGCACTTCCTTGGTAGGGAAGAGGTCGTGAGTTCGATTCTCACTAACGGCTCATAATGAATCTAACATTGAGTTGTTAATTTTTACATCAAAATAGATTAAATAAACTTTTAAAATAACTTAAAATGGCTAAGGAAAGCTTCCAAAGAGATAAACCTCACGTAAATATTGGTACTATTGGTCACGTGGATCATGGTAAGACAACTTTGACAGCAGCTATTACTATGATTCTTTCTAAGAAAGGAATGGGTAACATAGCTAAAAAATACGATGAAATTGATGGTGCACCTGAAGAAAGAGAAAGGGGTATAACAATTAACACAGCTCACGTAGAATATCAAACAGCAAATAGACACTACGCACACGTTGATTGTCCTGGACACGCTGATTACGTTAAAAACATGATTACTGGTGCTGCTCAAATGGATGGTGCAATACTTGTTGTTGCTTCGACAGATGGTCCTATGCCACAAACAAGAGAGCATATCCTTCTTGCACGTCAGGTTGGTGTTCCTAGTATGGTTGTTTTCATGAATAAAGTAGACTTAGTTGATGACTTAGAATTACTTGAACTTGTGGAAATGGAGATCAGAGAACTTCTGACTAAAAATGGCTTTGATGGTGATAATACTCCTATTATCCAAGGTTCTGCAACTGGCGCAATGGCCGAGGATCCACAATGGGTTGCAAAAATTGAAGAATTAATGGCAGCTGTAGACAGCTACATTCCATTGCCTCCTCGTCCAGTTGATTTACCTTTCTTAATGAGCGTAGAGGATGTATTCTCAATTACTGGCCGTGGTACAGTTGCTACTGGTAGAATTGAAAGAGGGATCATTAAAGTAGGTGAAGGCGTTGAAATAGTTGGATTAATGGATGCTCCTCTTACATCTACTGTAACTGGAGTTGAAATGTTCAAAAAATTACTTGATGAAGGTCAAGCTGGTGATAATGCTGGATTGCTACTGAGAGGTATTGAAAAGAGCCAAATTCGTAGGGGTATGGTAATTTGCAAACCAAAATCTATTACACCTCACACTGAATTCAAAGGTGAAGTTTACGTGCTTTCAAAAGATGAAGGTGGTCGTCATACCCCATTCTTTAACAAATATCGTCCGCAGTTTTATTTTAGAACTACTGATGTAACAGGAGAAGTTGTATTACCTGAAGGAACTGAAATGGTTATGCCTGGTGATAATGTTTCTCTTCAAGTCAAACTTATACAACCGATAGCGATGGAAAAAGGTCTGAAATTCGCCATTAGAGAAGGTGGTAGAACAGTAGGTGCTGGTCAAGTTACAGAAGTTATCAAATAATTTATAACAAATTCTTTTTATTGCTAGCTAATTGGTTTTATATCAATTAGCTAGTTTGTTAACGGGCATGGTGCAACGGTAGCATGCAGGTCTCCAAAACCTTTGATCTGGGTTCGAATCCTAGTGCCCGTGCTACTAACTTTTTGTCAGCTTTGGTTGATAGATAAAATATTTTCAATCATGAATAAAATTACTGGATATTTTAAAGAGAGTTACCAAGAGCTAGTAGAAAGGGTAACTTGGCCTACTTGGCAGGAATTACAGCAAAGTACTGTGATTGTGTTAGTCGCTACCCTTTTTATCACTGCAATTGTTTGGTTAATGGATTTCAGTAGTATCCAACTGCTTAAATTAGTTTATTCATTTTTTAAGTAGATTTTTATGTCAGAA
Organism: Chitinophagaceae bacterium; assembly: GCA_027486835.1. Classification (GTDB taxonomy): domain Bacteria; phylum Bacteroidota; class Bacteroidia; order Chitinophagales; family Chitinophagaceae; genus Parasediminibacterium. Next base: position 23,289 of record JAIXOJ010000133.1, on the reverse strand, counting down.
GCGAGCAATACTATAGTCGATGATGCATTAGTACCAGAAGTAGTAGATAACACAAAATACTACGCACTTAGGGTAGTGAGTGGTAAAGAAAGAAGTGTTAAGGAATATTTAGACAAGGATATAAGTAGGAATTCGTGGACGACCATTATCAAACAGGTTTTTTTGCCTACCGAAAAAATATATAAAGTTCAAAATGGCAAAAAGCAAATAAGGGAAAAGAATCTTTATCCTGGTTACATTTTTCTTGAGGTATTTAATGGAAAATTACAAGATGACATTGTACAATATATTAGTAATGTTACAAATGTCATGCATTTCCTTACTGATGGTAAAGGGAGTAAAGGAAATATAATTTCATTAAGAAAATCCGAGGTTAATAAAATGCTCGGTAAAGTTGATGAGATTAATGATAAAGGTGAAGGAATCAATGAACCATTTATCATAGGTGAAGTTATCAAGATTATCGAAGGACCTTTTAATGATTTTAACGGTGTAATCGAAGAGATTCATGACGAAAAGAAAAAATTAAAAGTTTCTGTAAAAATATTTGGACGTAGTACACCTGTTGAGTTGAATTACGTACAAGTTGAAAAAATAGTGTAAGACTTTACACTTGGGAGTTTGTTTTAAACGTTATCACCAAATTAAATTTTAGAATGGCAAAAGAAATTTCGACGTATGTCAAATTGCAGGTGAAAGGCGGCCAAGCCAATCCTGCACCCCCGGTTGGACCTGCACTTGGTTCTAAGGGCGTAAATATTATGGAGTTCTGCAAGCAATTCAATGCAAGAACTCAGGATAAGATTGGGAAGATTGTTCCTGTACTTATCACTGTTTATACAGACAAATCCTTTGATTTTGTTGTTAAAACAGCACCTGCGTCTCTGCAACTTTTAGATGCTGCAAAAATTGCTAAAGGAAGTAAGGAACCGAACAGAGCAAAAAATGGCAAAGTAAATTGGCAACAAGTAGAGCTAATTGCAAAAGATAAAATGCCCGATTTGAACTGTTTTACACTGGATAGTGCCATGAAAATGGTTGCAGGTACTGCAAGAAGTATGGGAATTTTAATTGAAGGAAAAGCCCCTTGGGAAAATTAATCAACTCTAAAAATTAGCTACTAATGTCATTGACTAAAAAAAGAAAAATTGCTAACGCTAAGGTTGATAAAAATAAATTTTATTCCTTGGCTGATGCTACCTCATTGTTAAAAGAAATTAATTGTACAAAGTTTGATAGTTCTGTTGACATCCACTTAAAATTGGGTGTTGATCCAAAGAAAGCAGATCAACAAGTTCGTGGAACTGTTTCATTACCACATGGAACTGGTAAAACCAAAAAAGTTTTGGTTTTATGTACTCCTGATAAAGAGCAAGCTGCGAAAGATGCAGGAGCTGATTTTGTAGGGTTGGATGAATTTATTACAAAGATTGAATCTGGTTGGACTGATATTGATGTAATAATTGCGACTCCATCTGTAATGCCTAAAATAGGTAAATTGGGTAAGATATTAGGTCCTCGTAACCTAATGCCAAACCCAAAGACTGGAACAGTTACAAATGATGTAGCTGCTGCTATTACAGAGGTAAAAGGTGGAAAAATTGCCTTCAAAGTGGATAAGTCAGGAATAGTACATGCATCTATTGGTAGGGTATCATTTACACCAACTAAGTTATCTGAGAATTGTGTTGAATTAATCAATGTAATATTGAAGTTGAAGCCTTCGACATCCAAGGGAACATATCTTAAAGGTGTAAGTCTCGCAACTAGTATGAGTCCTGGTGTTACTGTTGATACCAAGGCTTTGATTAACTAAATTATTTACTTCGACCCAATGGGTGAAAAAACTAAATGAATGACTAAGAATCAAAAAAACGAGGTAATTGAAGCCTTAAAAGAAAAGTTTACCAAATACAATAATTTTTACGTTGCCGATACTCAATCACTTTCTGTTGCTCAGGTTAATAAGTTGAGAAGAAATTGTTTTGAAAAAAATGTTGAAGTTAAAGTTGCAAAAAATACACTCATTCGCAAGGCGCTTGAAGGTATTGATGCAGATAAATATGCGGGTTTATTTGGTTCATTGAATAATGTAACTGCATTGATGTTCTCCGAAAATTCTAAGGAACCTGCATTAATCATATCTAGCTTTAGAACTGATAGCAAATCTGATAAACCAGTTTTGAAAGCAGCGTATATTGATGGTTCAGTTTTTATCGGTAACGACCAATTAGATGTATTGAAAACCCTTAAAGGCAAACAAGAGCTGTTGGGTGAATTAATTGGATTGTTACAATCTCCTGCTAAAAATGTTATTTCTGGACTTAACGCTGGTAATAAATTAGCATCTCTTGTTAAGGCGCTTGAAGATAGACATGCACCACAAGAGTAATTATATTTTTAACCTTAGTTCCAGGTTTTTTGGAACAATTTTTTTAATCAATCCGTCGGAGTACTAACTAAGAAGACGGGAAAAATTTATATTATGGCAGATTTAAAAGCTTTCGCAGAGCAGTTAGTTAACTTAACAGTAAAAGAAGTTAACGAGTTAGCAAAAATTTTAAAAGATGAGTATGGCATTGAGCCAGCAGCAGCAGCAGTTGCAGTTGCAGCAGCTCCAGCAGCAGCAGCAGCAGTTGTTGAAGAAAAAACATCTTTCAATGTTATTTTAAAGGCAGCAGGTCCTAACAAATTACAAGTAGTTAAGGTGGTTAAAGAATTGTCTGGGCTTGGCTTGAAAGAAGCAAAAGATTTAGTGGATGCAGCTCCAAAACCAGTTAAAGAAGGTGTTGCTAAGGCTGAAGCTGATGACATCGCTGCTAAGTTGAAAGAAGCAGGTGCTGAAGTTGAAATAGCTTAAGTAATCTATAGTACATAATTCAAAGGCTGTCTTGGTAATTCAAGATAGCCTTTTTTATTTTTATCCCAATTTGATTATAGTGATACATCATCTATGAAAATTTTATTAAAATATTTATCTCCTTATAGACTTCAATTATTTGTTGCCATGCTTTTGGCTGCAATAAACCAAGTTTTTTCTTTGCTAGATCCTACCATATTTGGTAAAATAATTGATTATTTAAATACTACTGGTACTTTAAGCAAGAAAGGCTATTTATTAAATCCTTCTGTTCCTTTTGCTGATTTTTTTAGGCATATACTCTTGTTAATGTCTATGTCAATTGGTGTTGCAATGGTTTCAAGAATTGCTAAATCTTTTCAGGACTATATGGTGAATGTAGTTGTCCAGAAATTTGGAGCTAAAGTATTCACGGATGGTCTTCAACATTCTATGCGCTTACCTTATCAAGATTTTGCCGATCAGAGAAGTGGTGAAACCTTGTCGATTTTACAGAAAGTCCGTCAAGATTGCTCACAATTTATAGGATACTTTATTAACCTTCTATTTCCAATTCTAGTTGGTGTTATTTTTCTTGTTGTGGTTGCTATATCGATACATTGGAGTTTATTAGTGGTATATTTTGTTGGAATTATTATTTTATCCTCTTTGGTTGGCGCTTTAAGCAAAAAAATTAAAACAATTCAATCTAATATAGTTAAGGAAACCGCTTCATTGGCGGGAAGCACCACAGAGAGCTTGAGGAATATAGAGTTAATTAAAAGCTTGGGATTAACGCAACAGGAGGTACAAAGGCTTAATAAGAATACCTATAAAATACTCGGTTTAGAATTATCAAAAGTGAAACGGGTAAGAAGTATAGCTTTCTTACAAGGAACTACCGTGCATTTTATCCGGATTCTAATCTTGTCCATTCTAACTTTTATAGTTTTTAATGGAAAGCTAACTACTGGACAATTAATATCCATGCAGTTTTATAGCTTTTTCATTTTTGGTCCGTTACAAGAGTTGGGTTCTGTTATTACTTCCTATAGAGAAGCGGAAACATCGATTAATAATTTTGACCGATTAATGAATAAACCAGTTGACGAAAAACCTTTGATACCTATCGAAGTAGGAGCAATTAATGAGCTTTCTTTTGATGCTATTACCTTTCAACATATAACTGCTCAGTATAAAGCACTAGAGAATATTTCTTTTAGTGTTAAAAAAGGGGAATCTATTGCGTTTGTTGGCCCAAGTGGTGCTGGTAAAAGTACGCTGGTTAAACTTTTGGTTGGTTTATACAAACCACAAAGCGGACGAGTACTTTTTAATGATAAAGAAGGTGCTGATATTGATTTTGATGAACTTAGAAGTCAAATTGGGTTTGTGACGCAGGATACGCAGTTATTTAGTGGTACCATAAGAGAGAATTTATTGTTCGTAGCACCCAACGCAACTGAATCTGATTTATTGGAAGCTTTACACAAAGCCAGTTGTGATAACTTATTGAAAAGAGCAGAGAATGGGTTGGATTCCGTGATTGGTGAAGGGGGCTTAAAGCTAAGTGGAGGTGAAAAGCAAAGACTATCAATTGCACGAGCATTGATAAGGAAACCACACCTTCTAATTTTTGACGAAGCAACTTCTGCTTTAGATTCAATTACTGAGGAGGCTATTACTAACACCATACGGGCTATTTCTGCTGCAAAAAGTCAAATTACCATATTGATTGCACACCGGTTGAGTACCATTATGCACGCAGATTGCATTTATGTATTAGAAAAGGGGTCTATTGTGGAACAAGGAAACCACCAACAGTTGTTAGCCGAGAAGGGGTTGTATTATGCCATGTGGCGGCAGCAGATTGGAGAAAGAAAAAATGCTTAAAATATTTTTTCAAATAGCTCGTAAGCAATAATTGAAAGCACAATTACTAAATGGATGATTAGCCATGTTTTTTGTGCCATGCTTCTGCGGGGGAATGGAATTTGGCTATCAAATGGATCAAATATGAAGGCAAGTCCTAAGAATATAATTGCTTCTGAATGATTGCCTAATACTAGGTAGGCCAAGCCGATAATAAAAGACCCAATATAAAATATAGGGGCTTTGTTGGGGAGGAATAATTTTTGATATTGCTTCATTATCATTTAGGTTTAATTGATGTGTAGAAAAAACTGTTGCCATAAGGTGAGTATGCTGCAGTATCGATTTATTACAAAGGGGGTGTGAAAAAATTTTTCACACCCCCTTTGTGTATTTTGAAAGCACTTTTTTAGCTCATCATTTTATTTCGACCCATTCGCTAATGACATTGTTTATACTAAGCGAGGCAACAAACAACCGATGGTCGGCTGGTGCAGGGCAATTGATTTTTGTAAAAATAACCGAGTCTTTTGCAATGAATATTTTCACGAGTTGTGCGTATTGTATAGTAGCATCTCCTGTGGGAGGCAAAGCAAAAACCGCAAAACCTTTAATTCTGTCTTTACCCAAATAGTTCACTTGAAAAGAATCGGAGGGAAGCCTTGTAACTTCTGGAGCAAGCGGCGGAACACTATCTATCCAGCCCATTGGTGGTACGATGGCTGGTAATGCGTAGTAATTGTTTCGTAAACTATCGCCCCATCCATTGCCATTTCTTACTAAATCTTTACTACTAAAAAAAGCACTTCCCTGAATGGTGGAATAGTTTCTAGCCTGTTTTATTTGGTTGGGCAATTCGTTTTTATCTCGCCATGCATTATTGGTACCAGCTCGATAAACCCCATGACCTATGTACAAATGCTTACCATAACTGTGTTTTGCCCACCACTCTGCTAATTCATTGTAGTCGCAGAGCTTATGGTTACACTCCCAATAAAGCTGAGGTACCACATAGTCTATCCATCCATTTTTTAGCCACAGAAGTATATCGGCATAAAGGTCGTCATAGTTGGTAGTGCCAGCTTTGGTGTTACTACCTAACGTGTCTTGCGTGCGATTTCTCCAAACGCCAAAGGGACTAATTCCAAATTTTACCCTGATATTGGTAAGGCAAATAATGTCATAAATGTTTTTGATGATGCTATCGCAATTGCTTCTGCGCCAAGCATCTTTGGTCATGCCATTGCCAAAAATTTTAAACGCTTGATCATCGGGAAATTCTTTTCCTGTGATGCGGTAAGGATAAAAGTAATCGTCCATGTGCAGTCCGTCGATATCATATCTTTTTACCAAATCGTGTACTATTTCAGTTACGTAATTCCTTACTTCGGGTAGGCCGGGATTGAAATATTTTATGGTACCATAAGTTAAAAACCATTCGGGATGAACCTTGGTAATATGATTGTCGGCAACAGAAGATTTTAAAACATTAAAAACGGCTCTGTAAGGATTAATCCAAGTATGAAATTCCATTCCTCTTTGGTGGGTTTCCTCAATCATAAAGGCCAATGGGTCGTAGAAGGGAGTTGGCGCAAGTCCTTGTTTACCCGTTAGGTATTCGCTCCAAGGTTCTAATGCAGACGGATAAAAAGCATCAGCTGCGGGGCGTATTTGCATAATGATGGCATTGATTCCATTGCGTTGGTGAGCATCCAATATGTGAATGAACTCAGCTTTTTGCTTTTCAACCGAAAGATTCTTTTGACTGGGCCAATCGATATTTTCTACCGTAGCTATCCAAACACCTCTAAACTCATAATTTATCTGACTATTTGCATGAAAACACACACACCATATTAAGCCGAATAGCAGCCCCAAGCTATTTTTCATGCGCCGAAGATAACTTGACTGAAAGTAAATGTACTTTTTAGCAAATATTTTTTATAAAAGCATGCTTATTAATTGTTTCCTACAAACCAAATTCAATTTTAATGGCTAATTTTTATTGTTGTAACGAGTTCCAGAGTCTTCGATATCAATCAGTTCATAAAAAAAGAGGGTATCGTTGGTAATTGTACAACTATATTAAAACTCAACATAAGCCACTCCAATGAATGATTACTCATTAGAAATCACTGAAACATTTGTGCGTTTCAATCAACACGAAAATTTCCTCTACTCACCCGCCCCCATACCCACTTTTAAACTTTCAGATACGGTAACTGGTAATTTCCCTTTGGCTTTTCTGTTGCCTAATAGCAATTCTGCCGCCGCTCTTTGGGTGAAAGCATCGTCTTCGTAACAGGCAATTAAAGTAGAAGATGGATTTGCAAACTTGAGCGCATAAGGATTGCCAAAAAAAACGGTAATAGCATTGGGCAATTGGCTTAGCTGTTCTAACAGATAAAGGCTACTTGGGGAGATAGAAAAATTATTGGCGGGTCTGCGGTTGTATTGATGCATGCCGATAACCACCGCTTGATAGGATTTTGATTTTATAGCGGTGATGATTTGTTGCGCCAGCAAAAGGTTGTCTTTACTGTCCGTAATTTTTTTGCCCGGCTCTGGTTCAATGGTTTCCTTAATGGAGGATGCCAAAATGTTACTGCCATTAAAATAGTAGGTATCGCAATTGGTGGAGGCTGACAATGGTTGCGTGATGTCGTTGGCAATACTAGTGCCAATAGCCACATAAGCCACCTTTTCGCCTGATGATAAAGGCAGGTTAGGATGTGTGGTACTCGGTTGGATTAGGGTAATGGATTCATTGGCTATTTGTTGTTTAAAGGCTAGGGTATGTATATTTAAATCATCCACCAAATGATTGGTGTCAATAGGTTGTTGGGTAGGAAGACCTAATTGGTATTTAGCCAGTAATACTTTTTTTACTTTCCTATCAATAGACCTCCATGTTAATTTCTTTTGAGCAATGGCATCTTTCACTTTTTGGATGGCTTCGGTCACATCGCCTGGCAGACAAAGCATGTCGTTTCCAGCTATCAAAGCTTGGGCTGCGGCTTCACCCGCGGGGAAATAATTGGTGATGCCCTTCATTTCTAAGGCATCAGTAAATACAATTCCTTTGAATCCAAGTGACTTTTTGAGTAAGCCGGTAACATTTTTTGGTGATAAGGAGCCAGCCAAATGAGCAGTGGAATCAATAGCAGGAAGGAACAAATGAGCCGTCATCACACTACCAACACCTGCTTTGATTAGGGTGCGAAAAGGCATTAACTCCATCGAATCTAATTGGTGAAGACTTTTATTAATTATTGGTAAATCTAAATGGCTGTCCACCGCCACATCCCCATGCCCAGGAAAATGTTTGGCACAGGCCATCACGTTTTCTTGCTGCATGCCTTGCATGTAAGACAAGCCGTTGCTAGCCACTAATTGTTTATTCTCCCCAAAGCTGCGGTCGTTAATTACGGGGTTGTTGGGGTTGTTATTCACATCTACCACAGGGGCATAATTCACCTGCACGCCCATGCGCTTGCATTGTTGTCCAATGTATTGTCCAAGTAATAAAGATAGGTGCGGGTCTTGGGTAGCGCCCATCATTATCTGGTGAGGATAGTTTATTACACTGTCCAGTCGCATTCCAAGCCCCCATTCTGCATCCACGCAAATCATCAAAGGAGTGGAAGAAAGGCTTTGGTAATAATTAGTAAGTTGTGCCTGCCTCACTGGGCCTCCTTGAAAAAAGCAAAGTCCGCCAACATGATATTGTCGAATAAGGTTAGTAACAGCGGCAACATGCTCTGCCCCAAGATTGCTGTGCGCCCTCACCACCATTAGCTGTGCTATTTTATCATCATTTGACATTGCCTTAAATGCAGCACGAACCCATTTTTTTGCAGCTCGGTTTTTTTGGTAAAAATGTTGTGCAGAAGTATGGTAATGAAAGAGCACCACTATCAACAGAAATGCCAATTTTTTATACATGAACCAAATATTCTTTTTGTGAAAAATTGATTTGAAGGAGGGCATAAAATAAATGTACCCTTTTGCAAAGTTTATAGAATTCGAAATGCTTTGAAGGGGTATATGAAAACATTTAAACCAGAAATTATTTTACCAGCTAATGCAGGAGTATCTATGCCAATTAAAAACATCGGTTGTTGAAAAAAAGCAATTAATTAATTCAAATTGGGGTCAGTCAAAAAGCCAAAACCAATTGTTAACTGCAAATTGGGGTCAGTCAAACAGCCAAAACCAATTGTTAACTGCAAACTGGGGTGAGTCAAACAGCCAAGACCGATTGTTAACTGCAAACTGGGGTCAGTTAAACAGCCAAGACCAATTGTTAACTGCAAACTGGGGTGAGTCAAACAGCCAAGACCGATTGTTAACTGCAAACTGGGATCAGCCAAACAGCCAAGACCGATTGTTAACTGTAAATTGGGGTCAGTCAAACAGCCAAGACCAATCCTTAATTAAAAATTGGGGTTAGTCAAACAGCCAAGACTAATTCTTAATTAAAAACTGGGGTCAGTCAACTAGCCAAGACTAATTCTTAATTAAAAATTGGGGTTAGTCAAACAGCCAAGAGCAGTTCTTAATTAAAAACTGCTCTTGGCTGTTGTATTAGTTATCGGTGCTATACTCAAAATGGGAGGTAGCCGTGCATCAACTTCCCGAAAGTATTAAACTTTCAGGAAGTTGAACTGCTTAGTATTCCGAGCGCATCATTTTAACCCGTTTAAAGTATAAATCTACGAAAGCTGGCATTCATTTGCTTTCCAACCAAATCCACAAAACATACAAGCACCTCTACACTGGGCATTTTTCGTGGTAATCAATTAGTTCAATAGGGCTTCTTTCTATTTCAATGCCTTGATAATATTGTTTCACTTCGTCTAGCACCGCTTCTACCCCCTCCATTTCTTTGATCGTAACCAATCGATTTCTAAACTCTTTAATGTTGGGCAATCCTTTTAGGTAATTGGCATAATGTCGCCTCATTTCGTTGATGCCCACTACAGGCCCCTTCCATTCCACCGACTTGCGTAAATGTTTTTTACTTACTTCAATTCTTTCCTCCAACGTAGGGCCGTCCATTATGGTACCTGTTTGTAAAAAATGTTTGATTTCCCTAAAAATCCAAGGGTATCCAATGGCGGCACGGCCAATCATAATACCGTCAACCCCATACCTGTTTTTGTATTCCAATGCTTTTTGGGGGCTATCAATATCACCATTTCCAAAAATGGGAATTTGTATTCGAGGGTTGTTTTTGATTTTGCCAATCAATGTCCAGTCAGCCTCTCCCTTGTACATCTGGCACCGAGTTCTGCCATGGATGGCCAACGCTTTGATGCCACAATCTTGCAAACGTTCAGCTACTTTCTCAATGTTTTTGGTATTATCATCCCAACCCAAACGTGTTTTTACCGTTACGGGGAGACTGGTTGATTTTACTACGGCGGTAGTGAGCCTCACCATCAAATCAATGTCCTTCAACACCCCCGCACCCGCGCCCTTGCAGGCCACTTTCTTCACAGGGCAACCAAAATTGATGTCGAGCAAGTCGGGGTTAGTTACATCTACAATTTTGGCCGCAAGTGCCAGACTATCTTCATCTCCACCAAATATCTGAATGCCAATCGGGCGTTCATAATCAAATATGTCCAGCTTTTGACGGCTTTTGATGGCATCCCTAATCAAGCCCTCACTGCTAATGAATTCGGTGTACATCAGGTCGGCACCATTGTCTTTACAAACTGCCCTAAAAGGAGGGTCGCTCACGTCTTCCATAGGAGCGAGTAATAACGGGAAATCGGGCAATTCAATTTTATCAATCAAAACCATAAAATAGGTTGGTTATTTTATTATGCAATAGGGAATCAAGTTTTCAGCAATGCCCCTTTATATTTGGCGGAAGCCACAAACTTACTAGCTTAATTATTTATGGAAGAACAAGAAGAATTAATTCAACCAGAATCGCCTAACGGAAACCATGCTGAACAGGATGCAGCCCCTACTGCTAACCAACCATCCTCCCACCCAATAGAACTGAATTCGTTTACCCAATTTGGTATGTTGTTAGCCTTTATTGGCTGCGGAATAATTGCAGCAACTGTAGCAACACTGCTCATTGCCAAATTAATGGCACCTGGATTAAGCATATTAAACTTAGAATCGTTGATGAGTAATCCAGCATATGCGGGTGCGAGTAAGGTAATCCAGTTAGTATCAACGGTTATTATGTTTTTTCTGCCCGCTTATTTGTTTGCCCATTTTGCTTTTGGCAATCCCTTGCAACACCTAGGGTTTAAAAACGTGTCCGTTTCTTGGCAGCAATTACTATTGGTGTCGGGCATTGCCTTTATGGCGATTTTCGTAGGCGGGGGATTGGCAGAATTAAATGAGCGAATACCTATTTCTAAAAGCCTTTACGACAGTTTTAAAAAAGCAGAAGACGCTTATAATGATCAGATTTTGTCAATGGCTAAGATGAACAATGCATTGGACTATTTAATTGCCTTATTCATCATAGCATTAATGCCTGCCATAGTGGAAGAAACCTTTTTTAGAGGCACTTTGCAGCAATTTTTTATTAAGATAGTTGGAAATGCTTGGGTGGGTATTATTATTACGAGTATCATTTTTAGTGCCATCCACATGAGCTACTTCGGTTTTTTAACCCGCACCAGTCTTGGTATTGTGTTGGGCTTATTGTTTTACTATAGCAAGAATATTTGGTTAAGCATTTTAGCGCATTTTCTTAATAATGCCATCGCTGTTACCTCCTTGTATATTTTCAGTATTCAGGGAAAACCAATGAAAGAAGCACTAAAAGATGATCATTTCCCACTTTGGGTGGGCTTGTCAGCTGGGGCATTGTTGGTATGGTTTCTGGTAAGCTTTAAACAGAAAAGCGAATCGATTTTAGCACAAAATTTTTCTGCAAAAGCCATTATAAAATAGACCATGAACCAGTGGCATTTGTTATTGAAAACGAAGAATTATGCAGAAGCAACAATACTGCAAGGGGTACTGGCCGAAAACCAAATTCCCGTACAGTTGCTCAACAAGCAAGACAGCAGTTACCTCATTTTTGGCGAAATAGAAGTGTATGTGCCCATAATGTTAAAAGACATTGCCACAGCACTACTCGAACAATCATTGCTCAACTAAATAATTGATAATTCCAGAATTGCTTAGCGCCTCAATTTCTACAGGAACCTACCATAAATTTCTATAACCTTACAATTTAACCCCGCCCTTTATGGCTTTTCACTTTCAAACATTTAAAACAAGGGCACTCACAGCCATTGTTTTTGTAGCAGTTATGCTCACGGGATTGCTGTGGAATGAGTGGAGTTTTTTCCTGCTCTTTAGCCTGATTCATTTCGGATGTTGGATAGAGTATTTTAAGTTGATAGCCAAAATAGACCCCGACTATCTAAATATATCATCTATTCATCGAAACATCATCATGCTCATTGGATGGGCCTTTATGTTATTAGGCAGTCAACTTAGTTTGCGCTTAGGCACTACTCCATTAAAAGGAATAGGATGGTATGGTATGTTACTGTGTACCATCATCTTTTGTTTGAACGAAATTTTGCTCAAGAAAGATTTAAATATCAAAACATTGGGCTATTCACTGGGGGGGCTATTGTATATTTCCGTTAGTTGGGCTTTGATGCTGCGATTATATGAGTATTCCTATTCGTTGGGCGATTCCATAACTGTTGGCTGGGTGTTGCCCTGTATTCTTATTGCAGGCATTTGGATCAACGATACGATGGCCTACCTCGTTGGGTCATTTATAGGTAAAACACCACTTTCCGTTATTTCACCCAAAAAAACTTGGGAAGGAACCATCGGAGGAGCCGTATTGGCAGTTGGGTTAGTAACCTTAGGATGTGAAGCTATTTTTCATTTGCATAAAGTTTGGTTGGTGTTGGGAATTAGTTCGATTGCTGCTGTAGTAGGCACATTTGGCGATTTGCTAGAAAGTAAATTAAAAAGAATGGCGGGTGTAAAAGACAGTGGGCAGATAATGCCAGGACATGGTGGTTTCTTAGATCGATTCGATTCTTTGCTCCTAGCTACACCATTTGTTTGGTTGCTGATGTGGGCAGTAAGTTGTTTTTCATAAATGATGTTCACGCCATGAATATCGAAATCAAAAGCTGAATGTATTAGGCTTTCACCCAAATCATTTATTACTTACCACAAACTAGGCCTTCTAATTAGCACAGCATCCCACCATTTTCGGGTATCCCTATCCGCTATATTTGCCACCTAAATTTTTTACATGACTGTACACAAAGAAGGCTTTCAAACTATCGGAATTACTGCCTTAGTATTCGGTATCATCAATGTCCTTTCCTTTAGTTTTTTAAGCGGGAGTTACCCAGCGGTTTCTCTAGTATTGTTTTTTGTCACTTTGTTTTTGTTGCTGTTTATCATTTCTTTTTTTAGAATTCCCAACAGGCAGCTAACGCTAAATGACAACCAGATTATTTGTCCCGCCGATGGTAAAGTGGTGGTAATTGAAGAAATTATTGACGAAGAATATTTTAAAGACAAGCGCATCCAAGTGAGTATTTTCATGAGTCCAGCTAATGTTCATGTAAATAGAAATCCTATCAATGGCCAAGTAGTATATAATCAATACCACAAGGGCAAATACTTAGTAGCCTGGCATCCTAAAAGCTCCACAGAAAATGAGCGATGGAGTGTGGCCGTGAAACATGCCCAAAAAGGTGTTATACTTTACAAACAGATAGCAGGCGCATTGGCCAAAAGAATTTGCAACTACACCAAAGTAGGAGAATCGGTGCACCAGACAGCAGAATACGGATTCATCAAATTTGGAAGTAGGGTTGATGTGTTATTGCCAGTTGGAACACAAGTGAATGTGGCTTTAAATCAAGTAGTAAAAGGCGGAGTTACAGTTTTGGCCACCTGGTAATTCATTTTTAACATTGCGGCATCATTTTTTCTATTGTAATCCTGCCTACATTTGGTAACCTTTAATTTTAAAAATAAAAAAATAACGAAAATGAAAAAAGTATTTGTTTTAGCAGTAGCTGCATTGGTAATGGGAACTACAGTTTTTGCCCAGCAAGATGAAAAAGCGGAAAAAGGCGAAAAAAAATGTAAAAAAGGTAGCCATTGCTGCAAGAAAGAAGGAAAAAGTTGTAGTGACAGCAAAGGAAAAAAAGCCGAAGCAACTGCTACTGCAACTCCAGCAGCAACACCAGCACCAGCTGCAGCTCCAAAAAAAGGTTAATCTCGTTTAATCCTTTTACTTAAAAAGGGCAAACATCTATTTCTGGGTGTTTGCCCTTTTTTTATGGTGACAAAATCAGGTTATACCATACGCTTGAATGGGAAAACTTACCTTTTGTCATCAGTTTTTGCTTGTTTCTATTTGCAACATCTTATTTGTACTATTTCCTTAAAACACCCGTCAACTATATCTACTAAATAGTTTTAGGAAAACATCTTTTTGTGGTTGAAGGATAAATCAGCAACCCGATTTTTCCACTACCTAAATCATTCATTTACTTATAGAACCACAAAAGATATACATGTTACTGAAGCAAAAACCCACAAGTTGAACAAAAAGATGCGTTCTCGACTAGATTTTTTGATCAGAAATCGATTTATTTCAGAAAAAAACACCCTTTTTACCGATTAATCAAAAAAAAAGCAAGCACCAATTAAAATATATACGCTAAACCCCTACTTTAGCCAAACGGTTTTAACAAGTTGTCAAAGTTTTTCAGTACCCTATTCAACCAATAGGAATCGAATCACCGTTAAACAGCAATTGTCAATAGTTATAATTATTCCAGAAAAAATATTTTAATAGCATCAATAAAATGTAACAAACATGAAAAGGTTTACAGCAGTTCTACTAACGGCATTTGCCATGATTTTTTTCAACAGCCACTTGTCCAATGCCCAGATGTTCACGGGGTTTTCGGGTGCATCTATTGGTGTAATACCTGACAATGGAGCTACTGCCACTTGTTTCCCCTTAGCGGTGTCTGGTGTAGGTACTATCAATGGTAATTATGGCTTAGAAAGCATTAAAATCAACATTAAGCATCCTTATATTGGTGATCTAGTGATTAAACTGGTGAGTCCAGATGGTACAACAATCCTACTTTCAAATAAAAATGGTGGGTCAGGTATAAATTTTACAAATACCGAATTTGTAGGACAACCAATAACTACACCATCCATTGTTACTGGGTCTGCGCCATTTACAGGTACTTTTCTTCCCGAAGAAAAATTGGGAAAGTTTAATAATGGCCAAAATGCAGATGGTACTTGGACTCTTTGTGTTCAAGACGCTACAGCAACAAAAATTGGGAGTGTACTGAATTGGTCGTTAAAATTCAGTACCACCCCCGCCCCACCAGTTCCAATAAAACCGCTTTGTTCTTTTTCTGGACTAGCCACAAGTACCTGTAGCACAGCTCCGCTATTTTGTTCTGGAAACTCTTTATGTGGTAATACTTCGGTGGAATTTTCCCCTACTCACACATGGCCTGCATTGACAAATGCTTTTTGTGGTTCCATGGATAATAATTCCTTCATCAAGTTTGTAGCCAGTGAATCAAGTGTGCAGTTAAACGTATGGGTATATAATAGTACTTATGGGGAAGGAATACAGATGTTCTTCTTTTCTGGTTTATGCAATGGGTCTGTTAATTCTTTTGGTTGTTATAATCAATTGCTACCTAGCACCGATCCTTACGTGGTTTCTGCTTCTGGTCTAACTCCTGGTCAAACTTATTATTTAATGTTTGACGGATTTGCAGGAGATGTATGTGATTATACTGTGCAGGCCGTTTCTGGAATCGAGTTGGTTAATTTTTTAACGAGTTTGTCAACGCCCAATATCTGTAAAGGAAGCCCAATACAATTTATTGCCAATTCTTCAATTGCTAGTTCAACATATAGTTGGACGAGTACTGCAAGTCCAAGTGGCATTAATACCAATGCAAAGGGTGATACTGCAATTGTTAATACTGCTGTTGTGCCAGCTGGTAGTTATGTTTATAAAGCAACCTTAAATTCTACTTCTACTTGTAATTCAACTATTAAATCCTTCACCGTAAACATTGTTGATACGCCCAAGTTTATCCAACAAACAGCACCCATCCTTCAGCAAGTTTATACCGGCTATCCGGTAAAAGCAATTTCGGTAAAAGCTGCCGCTGACAGCATCATCAGTTACCAGTGGTACAGTAATACCACCAACAGTTGGTCTGGTGCTTCGCCTATAGGAGGAGCTACACAGTCAAGTTATTGGCCATCTAGTTCTGTTGTTGGGTCTACTTATTATTTCTGTGTAATTAATAATGGGGGCTGCAAGGCTTATTCAAACATTGCATCGGTAGTGGTTTCCAACGCTCCATCTTGTCCCAATCCTGATACCATTGCATTCGTAAACGACCCAGATAAAGTGTATGAAGGCAGTTTTATTCAACCATCTATAGTGGTAAGAAAGTTTTGTAAATCCACTGGTGCCAATAGTTCAGATTCTACAACCACAGTTACTATCACTGCCAAAAACGCCTGTGGTTTTGCACCTAAATCCTTAAAATTTACAAATGGATTAGCGGTTTTTGATAGCTTATTGTTTACAAGGGCAGATCAAAAGAATATCCAATTGATAGCAACAACCGCAGGCATTGCAGCAACGGAAAGTGTTCCTTTTGCAGTGTTAGGCAAGAAACCTGTGCCAAAACGAGATACCCTCCGTTATGATGACTTTAGCCCTAGTCCTAAAGCAGCTTGGGCTCCTCCTACTCTTGATTCGCCTATTGTTGTTGGTTCAACAGGAACTAAAGGTTTTGATGTATCTGGGCTTGTATTTAAGGTTGGTAATTATTATTTCAGGAAAAGCTATTCCGCGAGTAACTCCGCATCAGTGGGGTGGGGAACAAAAAGAACCATCACCTTCAATAATAACTTAGGACTAGGTATTTATGATACTCTATTGTTTGGGTTTAAACTGGCTTCACTTAATCCAAATGGAACGACAATTAGTAACCCAGTAAACAGTGGGGCAGATACAAATGAAAATGCTTTCGTAGAAACATCAACAGATGGCGGAAAAACATGGCAGCCATTGTTAACTCATTTTGGTGGATTGAATAAATTATTCGCCTTCTCCGCTAGTAGTGCAGTTAGGTTGTCAGTTAACAGCAATAAAGTATTTAGCTCCTTAGACAAAACGAGTTCTTTCATCGTAGAATTACCAAGGGGCACCAGCCAGTTTATGTTCCGCTTTACTGCTACAAATAATCACGTAAATGAAAATTGGTGTATAGACGACATATATTTAATAGGGTCAAAATTTGTTGATGTTGCAGCTGATTCCACACCTAAAACCAAGGTTTTGGTCAGTCCAAATCTGGTTTGTGTAGGAAGTGTAGCTTCTCTTTCTGCATCAATTAGTAGTGTACACAATCCTGTTCGGTACAATTGGTCGCCAAGTAGTTTATTGGCTAATCCAGCAGATAGTTCCACATTATCACCCACCAGTTTAGTCATTAGTTCCCCCAAATGGTTCAAGCTTACCATTAGCGATAGCGACAACTGTGTGGCAAAAGATTCCCTATTAATTTCTCCCGTTAAAGCGACTAGTTCGTTTACCACAGACTATATCTGTACGGGAGATACCTACTTGTTTAACGATAGCACGTTTACCCAACCCGGTACTTATATTGTTCATTTGACCAACACCCTTGGTTGCGACAGTGCGGCTACGCTCGAATTATTACCCTCAAGTCAGGTAACGCCCAAAGTGAAAATTACGGCTTCGTCTAGCTACATACCTTCAGGTGCTTTGGTTACGTTTATTGCCAATGCTAGCAGCGGTGGAAGTGCGCCAACCTACCAATGGTACAAGAACGGCGTAGCCATAACCGGTGCAACCAACAGAATTTATAAATCAAATCTGCTACAGGATTTTGATACCATAAGTGTACAATTAACCAGCAATGCACTTTGTTCAGTAACGCCCAATGCCGTTTCCAATAAAATCATTATTCGGGTAGTTGCTCTTTACAGTATTAATGGAAGTGTTAGGCATCCGAAAGGATATACAATTCCGAATGTGACACTTAATTTGAGTGATGGTAGCAGCCAGACAACCAGCACCGATGGCCTCTATGGATTCTCAGCATTCAGTGCTACCGATTATGTTGTAAAAGCCGAGAAACACAATGAAACAACAGTAGCCAACGGCATTTCGGTGATAGATGTATTGATAGTACAAAGCCATATCCTTGGCAAAACGAAGTTGAATTCTCCGTATAAAATCATTGCGGCAGATGTAAACAGCAGCGGCGATATATCTACGCTTGACCTATTGTTGATCAAAAGGATGTGCCTAGGAATAGATACCATCTTCCCGAAAAATAAAACATGGGCGTTCGTTGACAGTGCGTATCAATTCCCCGACAGTTTAAATCCTTTTCCTTTCAAAGACAGCTTGTTGTTATCCAATCTTACCCAAGATTTAGTGGGGCAAAGTTTTATCGGGGTTAAGTTAGGTGATGTAACATGGGATTGGAACCCAGCTACATTAGGCACTTCAAAACAAACCCAGCCCATACAATTGTACCACGAGGATATTAAAGTAGGCAAATACCAATCTCGCATTATCGTCCCCATTCGAGTACGCAATTTCCGTCAATTATTAGGAGGGCAGTTCACGCTGCATTTTAATCCAGAAGCATTACGCTTGGTAGGGGTAGAAAAAAGATTGTCGTCATTGGAATACGGCACCAACCATGCAGCAGCAGGAAACATCCGTTTTTTGTGGACAAACCCGCAATTGGTGGGCGAAACCTTGGCTGATGGCAGCTTGTTGGTGAATCTAATTTTAGAGAAAAAGCAAGATTTTGAATCAGAATCGCTCAGTCTTACGGCAGATTTAATACCGATTGAAGCCTATGACACAGATATGCGTTTACACGGTATGGAAAAAACCTCAGGGCGTATTGTAAGTGCAGAAGCTCTACCAATTGCTTGGAATATTTCACCCAACCCATCCACTGGTAAAACGGTGCTTCAATACAATGCAAGCGAAAGTGCATTACTCACCTGCCGCTTGATGACCACAACGGGCAAAACAGTGTTTACCCAACGATTAACAGCCAATGCCGGCAACAACCAATGGCCGCTCAACTTTAACCAATCAGGCAAATTGGCGGCAGGGGTGTATTACCTGAAAGTAGATGGATTAGCTACAGGTGTGGAAATGAAAAAAGTAGTGATTCAATAATAATTAATTAAAAAAAGTACAAGATTTTATGAAAAAGAAGGTGTCATTTTTCGTGGTTGTTTTAATGTTGGCTTTATTGGTAAGTAATCGAATGCAAGCCCAAGTTTTCACAGGTAGCTCAGGTGCATCTATAGGTGCCATTGCAGATAGTGCAACTACTTCATTTCCTTTAACTGTTTCTGGGGTGGGAGTAATTAACAACAGTTATGGTTTAGAAAGTTTAACCTTAAATCTCGATCACTCATTTTCTAAGGATTTAACCATCTATTTAAAATCACCAGATGGCACAATGGCACGCTTGTTTCAAAATAGGGAGGTAGGCAACTTTGTAAACACCATCTTTATAGAAACCGCGACACAATCCATAAGTACTGTGGTGGGTTATTCAACAATAACTGGAAAATTTAAGCCAGAAGATCCGCTCGGTCAGGTGAACAATGGGAAGAGTGCAAACGGCGTTTGGAAATTAATTGTAATTGATTCTTACGGGGGGGATACTGGAATTGTCAAAAATTGGTCGATTAAATTTTCTAACACCCCAGCCCCCTATACCTATGTACCCTTTAAGCCTTTATGCACCAGCTTCAATAAAGCTAGTGCTTCTTGTTCAGATGCACCCTTAATCTGTAATTTCACAGGATTGTGTGGTAATACTTCCGCAGATTATTCACCCACCCACACATGGGCAGCACTTACTAATGCATTTTGCGGCAGTATTGACAATAACTCTTTTGTAAAATTTGTAGCTGGGGCTAGTACTGTTAAGTTTAATGTATGGGTATATAACAGTTTTTTTGACGCTTCCTCCGCGACTCCCAATGTACCTGGGAGCGGTGGAGGCGGCATACAAATATTTGTTTATGAGGGAAGCTGTAATTCTGGTTTGATCAGTTCAAAGTACTGTAATAACCAGTTATTGCCATCCAATGCCAGTGCCGCGATTACAGTAAGCGGATTAGTACCAGGAAATACTTATTATATTATGTTCGATGGGTTTGCGGGGGACGTTTGCAATTATACTATTGCACCAGAATCGGGCGTTTCTTTCTTTGATGTTAATATAAGTCCTAGCTCTTCTAAAGTATGCCAAAATGAAATTGTTAGTTTAGCTACATCAAGTATTGGAATTGACTCATTTTTATGGAGTGGTTCTTACTCGCCATCTGGATTAGATAAAAATGTATCTTATTCTGGGGATACGGTTAAAATAAATACATCGGTATTGCCATTGGGTACATACGTGTATACAATAACTGGTGTTGGGTTACCTTCAGGATGCGGTAATGTATTTTATGATACAATACAAGTGGTAGCTCCTCCATCTATTGCAAAACAACCCTACCCAAATAACCAAAATGTATTAAAAGGTTTTGGTAATATTGTTTCACCCATTAAGATTTCCACTGCCAATAAACAAGCAACTTTTCAATGGTACTCCAACACTACCAATAATACAACTGGGGGTAAATTAATTGTAGGAGCAACTGACTCAGTGTATATACCACCAAACAGTACGAATGGCGTTTACTATTATTACTGCGTAGTAAGCAGTGGTACATGTACTCCATTGACAAGTGATATAGCGAAAGTAACCGTAACCACTGCTGCCGCTTGCACAGCGCCTGACGCACTGGGTTTTTTCACTCAACCAGAAAAAACCAACCAAGGCAGCCTCATGAAGGCAGTAAAGGTGGTGGCCTATTGCAAGGCGACGGGTCAATTTGGTATTAAAACAGGAACAGTTACCCTAAAAGCTGTAGGAAATGCCTGTGGTTTCGTAGCCCAAAACAAGACATTCATAAGCGGGTTTGCCACTTTTGATAGTATAATTTTTACACGTGGTGTTCAAAACAATATAAAACTAACCGCTTCTGCCACAGGATTCTCCAGTGCCTTGAGTGACTCTTTTGATATTATAGAACCAAAAGACACGATTGCCACTACCATGATTAAGCAGGATGATTTTAGTCCAACTGCTCCAAAGCCTTGGACTCCAGTTAATTATGGACCTGTGGTGTACATCAATTCATCAAGTACTACAGGAACAGATGTATCAGGAGTAGTGAATCTCAAGGGCAATTATTTTCTTAGGAAAAGTTTTTCTATCAATAGTGCCAATGGTGGAAAAACATCTGTAAATACGTTTACGTTTGATAATGTTACGGGCTTAAATGCATATGACTCTTTAACTTTCGAATTTAAAGTAGCTTCATTAGATCAGAGTGGATTAGCTTCAATAAGTTCAGGAGGATCAGGGGCCGATGTAGATGAAAACTTAATAGTAGAAACTTCCCTCAATGATGGTACAACATGGCAAACATTAGTAACCCAATCAGGAGGAAACAATAAGTTATTTCCTTTTAAAGCTACACCAGTAACCAACCTTACGCTAGGTCAAAATAAACTTTGCGCTGTCAATGACTCTTCCAGTGCGTTCAAAGTAAATCTGCCTGTAGGTATTACTCAATTCAAGTTCAGGGTCATCGCTACTAATAATCGGATAAACGAGTTGTGGGCGATAGATGACATTACTTTAATAGGCAAAAAGATGGTTAAAGCGAATAGAACTTCATTGCCCTCTATTGTAACAAAAGATACAACGGTTGCTGCTGGGTCTAGTATTCAACTATCGGCAGTGGTATCTAATGCTACGAGTCCAATTGTATATGCGTGGTCGCCAAAGTCTTTACTAGATGATTCAACCAAATCGAACCCAACTACCATTACGCTGGATAGTACCAAGACATTTACTTTAAAAATAACCGATAAAGAAAATTGTACGGCTACATCCAGTCCTTTATTGGTGAAAGTAGGATCAACTAGCATTCTTAATACCCTAGTAGGAAGGTTTTATCATCCAAAAGGCTATCCCATTTCAAGGGTTGATGTACAGTTTAATGGTTTTAAGAGGACCATTTCAGACACTGCGGGCCATTATAGTTTAGCATTAAGTCCCGATACTAGTTATTTGATTCGCCCAATAAAGAACAATGATATTATTAAAACCAACGGGGTATCTGTAATTGATGTGATTCAAATTCAGGGTTATATACTCAAAAAGTTTTTATTTAATTCCCCGTATAAAATTCTTGCTTCTGATGTAAACAAAAATGGAAGCGTGACAGCCTTGGATTTATTGTTGTTGAAACGGCTGGTGCTAAATATCGATAGTAGTTTTTCTGGAGGACTATGGGGTTTTACGGATAGCTCTTTTACAATTACAGACAGTTTAAATCCATTTCCAAATAAAGACAGCATTATTATTTCAGGTGCAGATACCGCTCATCTGAAACAAAGCTTTATCGCATATAAACTCGGCGATGTAACTTGGGATTGGAACCCAGCTACTTTAGGCACTTCAAAACAAACCCAGCCAGTACAATTGTACCACGAGGACATCAAAGTAGGTAAATACCAATCTCGCATTATCGTACCCATCCGAGTTCGGAATTTCCGCCAATTATTAGGTGGGCAGTTCACGCTGCATTTTAACCCAGAAGCGTTGCGCTTGGTAGGGGTAGAAAAAGGATTGTCGTCATTAGAATACGGCATCAATCATGCAGCAGCAGGAAACATCAGTTTCTTATGGGCAAACCCGCAATTGGTGGGCGAAACCTTGGCCGATGGCAGCTTGTTGGTGAATCTAATCTTGGAGAAAAAGCAAGATTTTGAATCCGAATCGCTCACCATTACATCGGATATTACACCTGTAGAAGCTTATGACTCAGATATGCGTTTACACAGCATGGAAAAAACTTCTGGCCGACTGGTAAGTGCAGAACCACTACCAATTGCTTGGAATATTTCACCCAATCCATCAACAGGCAAAACGGTGCTTCAATACAATGCAAGCGAAAGTGCATTACTCACCTGCCGTTTGATGACAACAACTGGCAAAACAGTGTTTACCCAACGATTAACGGCCAATGCCGGCAACAACCAATGGCCACTCAACTTTAACCAATCGGGTAAATTGGCTGCTGGGGTGTATTACCTGAAAGTAGAAGGGTTAGCTACAGGTGTGGAAATGAAAAAGGTAGTGATTCAATAATGGGAATGAAGCATTATCCATAACATAAAAAAAGCGGTTTCAACCTTGAAACCGCTTTTTTTATGTTGGTTATCTAACGCTGATTAAGCGACAACCAATAATTCCATCAGGCTCAATATTTCTAGGTCAATATTTGTAAAAACGCAAAAACAATTCGAGCATAAAATTATAGCAAACCGTACATAAATTAGAGGTAGACAAAAAATATAAAGTAAGCGATATTGATGATACAAAAAAAGCCCTAGAAATAGGGCT
>JAIXOJ010000207.1 GCA_027486835.1 Chitinophagaceae bacterium | reverse complement strand
GTTTTTTACTGTCTCGTAATCAAATGAAAACGGTGTCTCTTTTTTCTCTCTCATAATATTTATCTGTTAAAGGTCTACTTTAATTTTGACCTTGACACAGTTTAATTTACACCCTCTTTCCGAGTGCAAAATATCGTGTTTCATTACTTATACCCATTAGAAAATGATTTGCGAAAAAAGTCACTATAATCTTTGTAGTTCCCACTCTTTTGGAGAGGGTCAGGGTAAGGTATAATTCGCAAACCATTTTTTGTTGAGAATAAGTGATAGACTTCTTCCACTTGTGAAAGGCACAGGCATTTAGTTTTTTTACCTAGAAAAGTCATTAAAAAGTGCTACCACAAATGCGCAAATTGTGAGCAATAGTTACCCATTACTTCCAAAAATTCTAATGATCGCATTTGCTCCAATCGCACGAACAATTGTGTGATTGGTTTATATGATTGTCTTTAAGCGTACTAATTAAGATTGACTTAGCGCCTCCGAACAAAAAAGAGGCATGATATCTCGCAAATTGATAAAGAAAGATTTGTTTTGAGCAATGTATTTGTTGCAAACGCCATCTTTGTCATGTCGGACGCACAGGTTCTTTTGGCCTACGCATACGTGAAATTGTCCGATGCAAACCTAGCGTTCATTTCCCATTGCGTACAATCGATAGACGCATATATAAAACCTGCTTGACATAGACTAAAACATGTCTGACGGAGTAAAAAACATGTCTGACGGATACGTAAACTTAATCGTCAAAGACGAAAACTTGATTGACAGAAACGTAAACTTGATTGGCAATGACGAAAACGTGTCAGACATAGAAAAAAACTTTTGCGGCTGAGAGGTAAACTTAGTTGGCAGAGACTAATACTTGATCGACTATGACGTAAACTTAGTTAACAATTAAAAAAAACTTAATTGACAGAGACGTAAACTTGCTCGACAAAAGCGTAAACTTGATTGACACATACGTAAACATGCTTAACAGAGAAAAAAGTTTTCTCGAGAGAGGCGTAAACTTGCTTGACAAAGACGTAAACTTTGCGAACAGGAACGTAAAAATGGCAGATTTTAACCTAAAATCGATGGACGATAATGTAAACTCGGCACATTGTTTCGTGAAAATATAACCTGAAATAACCGTAAGGCTTAGTGTGTAAACGTCTTGGATGAGCAATGTAAACGAACGCATAACTTGTTAAGACGTTAAGTGGAATGTCTTTATAAATTGAACGAACAATAACTAAAGGTACTTGCGTGGGAGATTAACGGTATAGCTTACTGTAGAAGTGAAGCCAGAAGTGCAAGAGTAGGGACTGTCTTAAGTATTCACTACCTTTTCAATATCGCTCAAATGGTAAGAACCGTTGGATGATTCATTGTTAGGGTTAGCACTTGGGCGAATTGCCAAAAATGACAATTTGCTATCAATTGTTTATCCTCTCTTAGCTTTTGATAGTAATGATACAAGTACGCACTTGTTCACTTTTTGGCAGACCATTACAGATTCGATTGGCATTATTCTCCGTTCCAAAGGCTAATTTCCATGCCATAACATCAATTCTTAAAATCATTCTACTACTATGCTTTATGATTCATTTAATCCACGTCACATATTCCCGTATTTTGCGCCAATTAAAACGGATGAGTTATGCTGTCAATGAAAACGCAATATGCTTTTAAGGCATTAATGTATTTAGCGCAAAAGGATTCGGATGAACCTGTACTGATTTCGGAAATTTCTGAGAAAAAAAATATACCCCTCAAGTTTTTGGAGAATATTCTCCTAGAATTAAAAAAGGCGGGGATACTTGAAAGTAAAAAAGGAAAAGGCGGAGGTTATTTCTTTAACCAGCCACCCACTGATGTGCGGTTAGCCAAAGTGATGCGGCTTATTGAAGGGCCTATAGCCCTTTTGCCCTGCGTGAGCCTTAACTTTTATCAAAAGTGTAAAAACTGCGATGAAAAATCATGTGGATTAAGTAGTGTAATGAAAGAAGTAAGGGATGCTACTTTGGCTATTTTAGAAACAAAAACAGTGTATGACATTGCCAAAATAGGCATGGTAGAACGTAAAGAACAAGCCGAGTAGCAATTTTTATTTGCTTTCGTTTTGAATGTTTCTACGGTAGTGTTATTTTATATTATTCCTACAGTTTTTTTAATTGCTGCTTAATCAATTTAGCGATGCTTCCTGATTATTTAATCGAATTATTTTCCAAACAAACCTATAATCCAGAGAATTTCTTTTTGATAGCGGGACCTTGTGTAGTAGAAAGCGAACCCATGGTAATGGAAATTGCAGATAGGGTTTCCAGCATTTGCAAAAGACTCGAAATTCCCTACGTATTTAAGGCGAGTTACCGTAAAGCAAATAGAACTAGTGCCAATTCTTTCACAGGTTTGGGTGATGATACTGGCTTATCGTTGATAAAAAAAGTGGGCGAAACATTTGGTTTGCCTACCACTTCAGACATTCATGCCCATGACGAAGCGGCTTTTGCTGCCGAGTACATTGACATACTACAGATTCCAGCTTTTCTGTGCAGACAAACCGATTTGTTGGTGGCTGCTGCTGAAACTGGGAAAATAGTCAACGTAAAAAAAGGACAGTTTTTAAATGGCCACTCGATGAAGTTTGCCGTAGAGAAAATACAAAAAGTGGGCAACCATAAGGTAATGCTAACCGAAAGAGGCACCACTTTTGGGTATCAAGATTTGGTGGTTGACTATAGAAACATACCTTGGATGCAAGCCCACCAAGTACCGGTAATTATGGATTGTACCCACAGTTTACAGCAACCGAACCAAACTAGCGGTGTAACAGGTGGCAACCCACAATTGATAGGCACCATTGCAAAAGCGGCTATTGCTACTGGCGCTGATGGTTTATTTATTGAAACACATCCTAACCCCGCAGAAGCTAAAAGTGATGGGGCAAATATGTTGCAGCTAGATCTACTAGAACCATTATTAGCGCAATTATTGAAAATTCGCAAGGCGGTTATCTAATAGTACAAATACCGCCTTTTATATCTATTCAAATGGTCAATGCTTTAAAAAGTATTGACCATTTTTTTTGTGAATAGATGCTATTGGGTATAGCGATAAATAAAGAGTTCTAATACTTAACAGATATACAACGTTTGTTTCTTTTTTTATCCGGAGTGAAAGCGTTTCTTTTGTAAATCACCTCAATTCGTTATTCTGCTTAGTTGTTCAGCAATTGTGTAGTTCTTAACTGTTTTTTTTGATAAGCCTACTATAGAAAATAACGGAAGAGGGATAGATAAATGAAAAAGTCTGGTCAATGGTTAAGGCGGTGGCCATAGAGGGAGTTTCAAATTTTTTGTTAGACGATAATTACTTACCAAACACCGAAACAAATTTCAAATGCAGAAGCAGCGTGATATTCAACATTTAGAGCAACAAATAAAAGAGCAAAGCGGTGTGTTAAATCGATTGCAAGTAGAATTGCACAAAGTGGTGGTAGGCCAACAGAACATGATTAACATGTTGTTGATTGGTTTACTTAGCAATGGACATGTGCTGCTAGAAGGTGTGCCAGGATTGGCCAAAACACTCACCATCAAATCGTTGGCCAATGCCATTGATGCACCATTTAGTCGGATACAGTTTACACCCGACTTATTACCCGCCGACATTTTGGGTACAATGATTTACAACCAACAGAAGAATGAGTTTGTGGTACGCAAAGGGCCCCTATTTTCCAACTTTATATTGGCAGATGAAATTAACCGTGCGCCCGCCAAAGTGCAAAGTGCCTTATTAGAAGCGATGCAGGAGAAGCAAGTGACTATTGGGGGCGAATCATATCCATTGAATGATCCATTCTTGGTGTTAGCCACCCAAAACCCGCTTGAGCAGGAAGGAACTTATCCTTTGCCAGAGGCGCAGGCTGACAGATTTATGCTGAAGGTAACGGTGGGTTATCCTACAAAAGAAGAAGAAATGCAAATTGTGAAACTACAGGTAAGCCAAGCCGCCCAACATGCGCTAAAACCAGTTTGTACCATTCAAGATATTGTGGCCGCAAGAGCATTGGTTAAATCGGTTTATCTGGACGAAAAAATTGAAAAGTATATTGTAGAATTGGTTTTCGCCACTAGGTTTCCGGAGCAGCATGGCCTCAATTGGTTGCGCCCAATGATTGGTTATGGTGCATCGCCTAGGGCTAGTATTCATTTGGCCATGGCCGCTAAAGCATATGCCTATATGCAAAAACGGGCTTTCGTTATTCCAGAAGATGTTAAGGCCATTGCCTTTGAAGTATTGCGACACCGTATTGGACTTACTTACGAAGCCGAAGCGGAAAACATCACCACAGAAAAAATAATTACAGAAATATTGAAAACAACCAAAGTGCCTTAGGTAGTTGTTAGTCGTTAGGGGTTGTGTATCAGGGTAGGGGTTAGTCCCTTATGGATACATCGATGAGTAACTAACAAGATCTGCTTAGTATTTGGTTTTAAAAATCGAGTAATACCTGACAGGTTTCAAAAACCTGTCAGGTCTAATAAAAAAAGGAGTGATCGATATAAGAAATAATAGGATAATTGTTGATCGTGCGTACACGTTGTAGGGGCGGACTTCTGTTTCCGTCCCTTTAAGAAAATAATACCCCCTCCAAAAAAAATGAAAAAACAAACCCCTAATCTCTAACCTCTACTCCCTAACACCTAAAAAAATGCGTTTATTCCATCAATTTTTTACTCGCACAGCTAAAGCCACCACGCAAGAGCCTCCAGTTGCTTCTGGGGAAAATCTTTTGGCTGCTGTTCGTCGGTTGGAAATAAAAAGCAAGAAGCTTACTAACCACTTGTTTACAGGGGAGTACCATACCGCATTTAAAGGAAGGGGCATGACCTTTAAAGAAGTAAAAGAATATACCGAGGGGGATGATGTGCGGTTTATTGACTGGAACGTGAGTGCAAGAATGGGGAGCGTTTACAGCAAAGTGTTTGAAGAAGAGCGGGAATTGTCTGTTTTTTTGTTGATAGATGCCAGTGCCAGTCATTTATTTGGTAGTGGTCAGCAGTCCAAGCGTGCCTTGATTGCAGAAATGGCGGCTGTTTTGGCTTCCAGTGCAGCCAGCAATAATGATAAAGTGGGGGTAGCATTTTGCACAGAAAAAGTAGAAAAATACATTCCACCCAAAAAAGGTAGAGCACATGTACTGTACATCATGCGCGAATTGCTCCGATATACACCACAAAGTACGAAGACGAATATTGCTGCCGCTTTGCAGTTGCTAAACCATACCACCAGACAAAAGAGTATTGTATTTGTACTGAGTGATTTTGCGGATGACAATTACGAAGACGCATTGAAAGTGGCGGCTAAGCGACATGATGTAATTGGAATTCAAGTGTATGACCCTTTTGACGCAGCCATGCCCGATATTGGTTTATTAGCCATTGCCGATCCAGAAACAGGACGCGAACTCTGGATGGATACCAGCAACAAACAGGTGCAAGAAGCATGGAAATACCAGCACGAAAAAAACCTGATGGATACCAAGGCATTGTTTAAAAAAGTGGGTTGCGATTTATTGCAAATGGCCACTGGGCAAGACTATGTGAAGCTATTGCAACAATTTTTTATTAAACGAGCATGATCATGAGGAGAAATAGACTAAGGTTGGTGCTGATGCGTAAAATGAAAAGCAGCGTTCTTTTATTCGCTTGTGTGGTTTTGTTGGCCATGTTATCCCAAGCCCATGCGCAAAAAATAAGCACCACGGTAAACAGAGACAAGATTCGCATTGGCGATCCTTTAGACCTAAAAATTACCTTAGAACCTTCTAATAACACACCACTAAATATTACCCATTGGTTGGTATTGCCCGATACGTTTGGTTCTTTTCAAGTGGTTACGCGCAAACCCATTGACACCCTAGAAGTAGGTATCGCAAAAAGTTATAGCCAAACATTTACCCTCACTTCTTTTGATACGGGTACATTTCAATTGCCCCCTTTTCCCATTCTTTTAAATGGACAAGATACTGTAAGCTCCCGCATAATCCCCATTACGGTATTGGCTGTGGACGTTAGCCAAATGAAAGATTTTAACGACATAAAAGATATTCTAGAACCCGCCGAAGATGCCCCATTTTTTCAGTGGTGGATGGCTGGTGCTGGGGCGATTGTGCTCCTCATTTTTTTGATTGTAGCTAGGAAAATAAGACAACAAAAAGTGCCCACCCCACCAACAGCAATACCTATAACCAACGAAACCGCATGGCAACAAATATCCGCCCTCGAGGCATTGATTGCCAAAGGCTTGTACACCGAGTTTTATATACAACTACATAGTTTGTGTAAACGGTTGGCGGCTAGGTATTATGGTTTTGCTGCCGATGCCGCCACTACTACTGAATTGCTGCAAGCAGCACATCGTAATTGCAACAACCCTCAAATGTTGGCGCAGTTAACGGCTATT
Organism: Chitinophagaceae bacterium; assembly: GCA_027486835.1. Lineage (GTDB taxonomy): Bacteria > Bacteroidota > Bacteroidia > Chitinophagales > Chitinophagaceae > Parasediminibacterium. The sequence continues at coordinate 3,538 of JAIXOJ010000207.1, read as the reverse complement.
GTGCAAATGGCTGATGCGGTAAAGTTTGCACACACCATACCCACCGAACAGGAATGTAAAAACAGTTTTAGCGAAGCCAAACAATGGTTGCAACAACTGATGCTCGATTACCCACAAACCCCCACGAAACCGAATGCTCTATAATTGGTGGCAACATACCTTCTTTGCCTATCCTTGGCTATTACCCCTCCTGCTCATCGTGCCCTATTTAGTCTACTGGCATTGGAAGTCCGACGCCAGCAATAGCCCACGATTGTTGGTAAGCACCACTGGATACTTTCGCCCACCCGCAACGTTGCGATGGCGGTGGCGCAAACTACCATTCGCCTTGCGTTGCCTAGCCATTGCCGCAATGATTATTGCATTGGCAAGGCCGCAAGAAAAATTTGTGGAAGAGCAGTTTGTGGGCGAAGGCATAGACATCATCCTATGTTTCGACATCAGCGGAAGTATGACTGGCAACGACTTTCCGCCTACCCGCTTAGCGGCAGCTAAAGATATTGCCACAGAATTTGTGGAATCAAGAGGGGGCGACAGAATTGGGGTGGTTATTTTCAGCAGCCAAAGTTTTACATTGTGTCCACTTACCACCGACCACCATACGGTTTTATCACAAATCAATGCCATCGAAAATGGCTACCTCACCGAAGATGGTACGGCCATCGGTTCGGGTTTGGCCACAAGTGTAGATCGGCTAAAAAGTAGCACAGCAAAAAGTAAAGTGGTCATTTTGCTAACAGATGGTGTGGACTTTGGTGGAGTTATTCCGCCAGATATTGCCGAAAAGCTCGCTAAGGCATACGGCATTAAAGTGTATTGCGTGGGCATAGGTACCAAAATGGCCAATACCGATACCACACAACCAGGCAAATTCGGCTTCGACGACAACCTACTCAAAAACATCAGCCTCCAAACAGGCGGCCTATATTTTCAAGCCAACGACCGAGAGGGACTGCAAAAAAGCTATGCCACCATTAGCCAATTAGAAAAAAGCAAGATTGAAACCACCACCTACAGCCACTACACCGAATCTTTTTTGCCCTTTATTCTCATAGCTATTGTATGCTTGTTACTGGAAATCTCCTTACGTCTAACGGTTTTTAAAACCTTTCCTTAATCAGTTTTTAGGTATGCCTTCAAAGCGTTTACAAATCCTATAAATGTTTGCGTGTGGGCGAAAACTTGAACGATCCATTTAATGCAAAGCACTTCAATCGCATTGTGTTTATCCCAGTTATAGTAAAATGAAAAGGGGAAAGCCTTTGGGCGCATCCCTATGGGTCGGGCTTTCCGTTACAAGTCCTCGCTCGTGCCTCGCTGTGGGCTTTCGACTGCAATCCCTTGCGCTGTTACTGGGCGAAAGTAGAGTGGGAGGTATGCACAAATGCAATCAAAAATCAACAGCAAAATGCAAAGAGAATAAAAAAACAACAAGCTTCTAAAACAACAGCTCGCTGCGGCCAACACAAAAAAACGATAACCCCATAAAGTATTTGATTCCCTTGTAGAATAGGTTTCGTTCAACTAGGTTGTCTTTGCGTGTCATTCGGACGCAACGAAAACTTAGTTATTAGTGGCTGTTGTTCTTTGTCCGTTGTATTAGAAAGTAAATACCAGTAACAACTACCCAAGTAATAAGGCAGTCATAAAACAAATTATTGATTGTCCACCCTGAATTTGGAATACTACTGCTACTTAGCCAAAATTGTCCATAGTAAATAAATGGAAAGCCAATGTCAAGTTTATATGTCTCTGAACTTTTAAAATAATCCAGTGGATTTATTTGTGTCAAAAAGGTAATGAAGGATACTGAAAAGAATACTAAGATTGAAAGGAGTGTCCCAGTGAAAATTGTCCATATTACTTTTGACTTACTCATAAATTGTAGCTCCCTTCAAAATATCAGAAATGGTTTTCCAGTCGGGATTGTCAGAATTAACGGATTGTCTAGTGTTGTCATAATAACCTTGTATGTCCTGTACGTACCTAACAATTCCCTCAAGATAATCATCGATTGTTTTGTTTGTCCATTTGCTAGGGTCGGATAGAAAGTCAGTTCTCAAAGTTTCTACAAATTCAATGAAGTTTTCTTTAGTCATCGTGAAGTCGTTTACAATAGTTACTAACGAAAAAAGCTTGGCGTTTGATTGGAAATTAACATTCCGTCAGCTCATAACCAAAACCCAATGATTGCAATATTGCTGATGTTTTATTCATAAGCCAAATTTATAGGGTTCAGGCCGAACTGGTCATAAAAAGCAAAAGAATCAATCGAATGGGATTTGGAAATCCCTATTATTTGTTCAGACAAATTCCCTTTTGAACATTTCATCCAGTGAGGAATCAGGGAATGTAAGCCCTCTAGAAGAACAAAACCCATGTAAGCGTTTCGTTGTTCTTCTCGGTCATACAAGTTGTCGTTTGTAAACGTCTTCCACTTTGTCTCTAAGTATTGCAATAAGTTCTGCCTGCATATAGTCAAAGTCGTCTGGAATATATAAACAAACAATTTTTTTGTCCTTGTAGATGTCAGGAAAATGTTGTCTAATGTAGTTCCTGTGGTGCTTTTCCATAACAATTATACTGTCTGCCCAATTTAAAATCTCGTTAGAAATAACAGTATTTGCGGTTTTGTCAGTTCCCGCTGATTTCACAATAAATCGGTGGTCATTTTCGTAAATCTTATGAGCCGTTGCACTTCTCATTCTGTTAACTGTGCAAACAAAAAGCAACTTTAACTTTCTACAATCTCCCCAAATTTTTCGCATTAACAAACTAATTTTCCAACAACCATCAAGATTATCATTGTCGAAGCAAGACCAATAGTAAATTGTATATTCATGAATTGCAAAATCTTTCTCTAAAATCTCTTTAACTATAATCCAATATTTAGCAAACAAGTCATCATCAATCTGTTCATGTGTCGCCTGAATGATAAGTTCCATTAAAACAAACTTCTTATCATCATCATTTGTCAAACTATAATGTGAAATGTACTTTTCAATGTCATCTGAATTCCCTTCCGTGTAAGACCAATCTTGCATCGAAGAGTCAAACGGAATATTTAACTCTTTCGATAATTCAATAAGTGCCTTTCGTGTCCCACATCTAAAAATTGATTCCATTTTCTATTGTCATTTCGGGTCGCTCTACAATGACCGCTTACTCATAAATTTAAGCAACTCATTTACGTATATTCAACCAAAAATAGGTGCATTTGTGCATGTTTTCAAAATACCAACTCAGCGCAAATGATAACCTCAGCATGTAGGGCGTTGGTTATCATTCCATACCATTAATCAACGGGGATTTTGAAAACCTTCAAATCTATTCAAACAACTAGCTAGAAAAAACTTTTTTCAGCGAATTCGGTCACCAATTAGCTTGGAAATTTACTTGGTAAAGTGTTTAAATCTTGCTTAACCCACATTGCAGCTAAGTAACTGTAAATCTATGCCAGTCATGTGTTTGCGAGTTTCGGGGTTTGTTTGGGGGGACTACAAATTTTCTTTTCTTCACTGGGGTGCTTTTGTATTTC
>JAIXOJ010000155.1 GCA_027486835.1 Chitinophagaceae bacterium | reverse complement strand
GGACAAAGTGCCTCCATCAGTCAAAATATTTACAAAATATTCGGCCAGCTACCCGACGATTTACGCGTAACCGAAGGGCACATAACAGATAGAAATGCCATTGGTCTTAAGTACGAAGCAAAATATTTCGGCATAGGCGAAATACGCAAAGCCCTCTATGCAGGTAATGTACCCCAAATTGTTGCTGGTTTATCCACCTTCATCACGGCCATAACCGACAAACAAAACAATCCCATTCTCACCAACGTAGGGCTCAAAAAGGCCCAAACCGATAGCTACATAGCCATAAAAGACAGTTTAGAAAACCTCTACCAATCTCGTGTAACGGTAAATAATGAAAAAAATGCCCTAGTGGACGACAACCACGAAGTCATCAACGCCCTATGGGACGACATGGTATACCTCTGCGACAAAGGCAAACGCGTGTTCAAAAGCACCGACCCAGGCAAAGTGCCCCAATACACCATGTCACAGCTCATAGCCAAAGTAAAAAGAGACCTAGCCCTCAACGATGTCCACGGACTCATCACCGCCGACGGCAAGCCCCTAGGCAAAGTATCCATCGAGTTACAGCCCGTTGATCGTGGCTACCGCCGAGTAGCCAAAACCAAAGCCACCGGCCTCTACCAAATAGACAGCATAGTCCCCGGCAAATACATCCTCACCATCACCGCCAAAGGCCAACCACCCTTCAGCACCGAAATCACCATCATCCAAGGCGAAAAGCTAATGCAGAATTTTGATTTGGTGAAAGTGAAATGATTTACACGTGAATCAACTGCTTATGAAGAAAGAAGCCCAAACCAAACGATGGAATCAGTAATTAGTAAATAAAAAAGGATTCGAAATGATAATAAGTCAAATGCTTTTAAGTCACAAAAAGTTAAACTCAACCAAACGGAATCTGCGTAATACCAATAAAGATTTAATGAAAATAATCAGCCCGTTCGATAATTTAGTGCTAGAATAAAAAAAGTGTACAATTGAATTTGCGTAATACATAAAAAGAGGCGTATATTCTTAAAAATAGTTGATATTCGAATTTACACCTCTTTTAAAAGTGAAAAAGGTAGGCATATTTATGAGTTAGCAGCAACCCTATTTGACACACCCTGCTAATTCAGGCAGACATAAGTAAAAGTTTTATGAAGTTTAAAAAAATCTTTTTTTCAATTTTCTTTTTGCTATCTTTTGTAACAACTTTTGCTCAGACACAGAACATAGTTGACAGAGTAATTCACAAAGACCCAAACCTTACTATTTACAAACAAAAGGACTGGAACAAGTATGTTATTGCTGCGGCTGTTGACAAGCGGTCACACATTTCTTATCTCATCTCTTGCTATGGGCAAATTGTGGACTCTGTGCATATTGCAGATGGCGACTACGAACTTTTAGAGCAAAAGCAAACAACACCATTTAAACATTACAATGCTATTTGTGATAAAGTTTTAGACCTTGCTAATACCGCAAAAGGACAGCTTCGCAAGAATGGGAAAATAAATCCTAAATGGCAATATGCAAGTTTAGTGAGTCAGTATTTGCCTACATTAAAAACAAGCCCAAGCAGCCTACAGAAAATTATTTTCCTTGACGAATTATGCCAATCGTATTTAATACCAAAATGGCTTGTCAATAATCCAAACCCAAAATACTTTCCAGAGGACACAGCAACGCTTTATACAAAGTATGACAAGGCGAAGCCCGGCACAATGCTTATTAAAGCGGACACAACAATTTATTACAATCAAAATAACATTGCTGCCTCTTACAAAGCAATACTTGTAAACAAAGAAGCAAAACTGCTTTATTACGATAGAGATAATATTCTTATTGACAGTTTGCAATTAAACCCTAAAAAAGTTTCAGTAGTTCTCAAACAAAAGACAGATGTGTTTCTTCTTTACAGAGGCTGGCTTGAAATGCAAAAGCAATCAATAGAGGAGGGAATAAGAATATTGGATAGTACAAACAGAAAATATCCGAATACGCTTATTCAATTTGCCGACAATCATACTTCAAATGTAACCGACTTAATTTTTGAGGCAAAGCAATCTTTGGGTAAGGTAATAGACAATATCAATATTGCATCCATTCCCGACCCAAAAGCTATTGCCACAATCCTTCACCAGCAATACAAGAATGTAGAAGTAAATACAGCATTACTTTCTTCATTGGATGTTGGTTATATTTCAAAAGTCACAAGGGGTGAAAAGCTATATGAACTTACTGACCATAGAGGAAATGTAATGGCGGTTGTGAGTGACAAGAAAATACAGGTTGACGCTAACACTGATGGCATTGTAGATTATTATGTGGCAGATGTAGTTAGTGAAACAGATTACAGCAGCTTTGGGGCTCAACTTCCTGGGAGAACTTATCAAAGTGAAAAATATCGCTACTCAATAAACGGACAGGAAAAGAGCAACGAACTTAATCCAAACCTTACAACTGCGATGTACTGGGAATATGACAGCAGGATTGGAAGACGTTGGAACACTGACCCAAAACCAGTTGTAGGTGTTAGTGATTATTCTGTATTTGATAACAATCCAATTTTAAGAACAGACCCAAATGGTGATTGTCCCATTTGTGGTTTAATTGGTACAGGAGTTGGAGCATTAGTTGGCGGTGGAATTGAAATAGGTAAACAACTTTGGAAAGATGGTAAAGTTACAAGCTGGAAAGCTGTTGCTGGCAGCACAGTACAAGGTGCAGTTACAGGTGGTGTTGCTGGTTTAACAGGTGGAACAAGTTTATTAGTTACAGTTACAGCAGCAGGAACTGCTAATGCTGTTGGTGGTGCTTTAAATAATGCGGTACAAGGAAAGCAAATAACTGTAAAATCTGTTGCTACTGACTTTTTTGTAGGTGCTGCTTTTGGTGGTTTAGGCTATGGACTAAACAAATTATATGGTGCTGCTAATGCAAAAAGGATTGAACAAATTTTTAATGAAGCACCAAAACGAGGGACAATGACTGATCTTGCTGCAAGAGAGTGGTATTTGTCACAAGAAGCAAAAATTCCAAGCCTATTAAATAAAACCGCTTCATTAGAAGACCAAGCAAAACAAGCCTTTAATCTTCGTAATGCATTTAGGACTGAGGCAAGAGATTTAATGGCAGACAGAGCCAAAGCTGATGCACTTAACAAAAATGAAGTGAATTATACGTGGGAACAAATAGTAGCCAAGTACTCTGAAGGCGGTAAGGTTTCAGGAAAAGCCCTATGGCAAAAAATAATTGACGCAAGCCAAAAATCTAGAGCATCAGTAAATGAATCTTTAGGTGCAAAGAAACAATAAAATTATGCAGACATACGACAAAGAAAAATTCTTAGTATTTTTTAATGATTTGAGTAGCTATGAAGATTTAGAAACCATCTTCTCAATTCTTGAAAAGAAATTTGATACTGTTTTAATAGATAAACTCGACGGACCGTACAGCAGAATTTGGACAATCTCAATTAATAATGAAGAAATGTATTTAATCAATAATGAGCCATACGGTAATTCAATAGAAGCAAGGAATGACAATTCAAAAGAGCAGTTAAAAAAAATATTGCCAAATTTAGAAACTTTGTTCACCTAACTTGTTACAGACCAAGTACTGATAGGGTTGCTTACAACAGACGGTTTGGCAATATGGCGGGGCGGCAAATACATTCATGGCTGGGCGTAGTTTCATATCTACGTCCGAGCGTTTGACAAACTCACGTTTGGCGTGTAATTTTCCCCCGGGGTATGTTGCCTAAACAGATAAAAAATAATTTTCAAATATCTTAGGCTGCAAGACATAGCTTAAAAATAAATAACAATATATGTTTAGACAAAATATTATCCTAAAAATTAAAGAACAACTCGACAAGGATGTAAACTTTAGTAGCTCTGATTTTTCAATTAAAACAGAATATAAATCCTTAAAAATTGTTTATGAATATGACAATGAATATTTTTTTCAAGTTGATGTACCATACGAGATTTCAAAGCTTTCAAAGACCCAAAAAGAAACGACAACACTTGGAATGATAACTAAGCATATGGAACGAGAATATGAAGCATATGAGTTTTCTGGAAAAATTAGACCGGGACAAGTAGCAGTTGAAGAAAGAATACAATTTGAAGGTCCTGATAAGATATTTAATTATTTAAAAACATGGTTAGAAAATTTATGGGTTGAGATAACAATTCAACCTCAAGTAAGAAAAGCTAAAGAACTAGAAGAACAAATTATTGACATAAAATCAAAATGTGAAAATATTAGTGAAGACTACTTTACAAGAGATGAAGCAGATGCATTAAAACAGAAACTTGATATATTAGAACAGAATTTTAGAGAAAAACTAGAAATTGAAATTCAAGACAAAATTCTGCTTTTTCAAGCGCTTGACGAATTACATAAAGAACTAGAAAAACTAAAAAGTCAAACAACATCTTTAAATAAAAAAAATTGGTTTAAATCCTTTGGTGTTAAAATATATACATGGGCTTCAAAAGAAGAAAACAGAAAATTTTTAAAGGATACAAAAGATTTTATAAAACCTTTCCTACCAGACTCAATTGACATATTGCCTTAAGAATTCAAAGCTGGGCGTAGTTTCCAAATTACGTCTGAGCTTTCGCCAAACTCTCTCAATCTGCGCGAGTGTTCAGCGAAGCTGGTCACTCGTGTCAAATAAATAAGCCAGTTTGTAACTGGCATTCACTAAGATATAAACATTTTTCGTCGTGTCCCCCTGCTGGCGCGAGCTTGTAGCTCGTGCCACTCGCTTAGGTCTTCGCTCAGGTGGGAGTAGTTTTCAAACTACGTCCGAGCTTTTGCCAAACTCCCGTTTGGCGTGTAATTATCCTGCACCACAATCCTCCGCTGGCGCACGTCAAATTAACTCGCTGCTCAACTGGCGCGAGTGTTCAGCGAAGCTGGTCACTCGTGTCAAATAAATAAGCCAGTTTGTAACTGGCATTCACTATGATATAAACATTTTCGTCGTGTCCTCTGGGCGAGATTTTAGCGCAGCGCATCTCGCCTAAACAGATAAAAGGGATTTCCAAATCCCAGTAGCAGTCAACGATGATAAAATAAAGTCCCACAAACACGATAATCCATCTAATCATATCATTCGTACAAATAAATAAGCAATTTGCATATAGCGTAATAAGCAGCTGTCATTGAAGTTTGTTGCACAATGTCAATTATGCTTCGGTGGTTGAGTTTGTCGATTATACTTCGGTGGTTGAGTTAGTCGAAACCACCGAAGTATAATCAACAAGCTCAACTCGGCTCAATGTTCACACATATAGCTTGGCTTAGTCTCTTACCTGTTATTTTAGTACCACCCTTGGATAGGTATAGTTTCTAATTACCTAAACAGAAATGAGATTTCCAAATCCCAGCTTGACGGAATACAATTGAGCAAAAACAAAAACAATCAACAAAAATAGAAATTGGGCTTGAAGTTACAGGCGGACGGAATTCTATTATCACACCTGCACAAAGCCTAAATCGTAAGCAGAAAAGCAAAATGACAGCTCTCAACACTTAAACTCAAACAATTTCTGTTAGATTTGCACTATGAAATTTGTAGATATAACTAATGACATAGCATTTAGAAAAATTTTTGGAAATTACAGCAAGAAAAAATCCTTGATTTCTTTTTTAAATGCAGTAATTGAGTTGCCCAAAAATGAGCAAATAATTGATGTTGAAATTACAAACCCATATCAATTAGGAAAATTAAGTGGTGGAAAATCTACTATCGTTGATGTAAAGGCTAAAGACCAGAAAGGAAATATTTTCATTGTAGAAATGCAAGTTGCAGAGTTTGACTATTTCCACAAGAGAATACTTTATTACACATCTCAAAGCTATGTTTCTCAAATTGAAAAAGGTGTTCAGTATGACAAATTAAGACCAGTTTACTTTATCGGAATTCTCGAATTTATAATTGGACAAAACCCAAATTACTTTAGCAGACACAAGGTTTTAGATGTTGAAACCAAAGAGCAAGTTATACAAGATATTGAATTTAATTTTATAGAATTACCCAAGTTTGAAAAAACAATTGATCAATTAGAAACCAGCATCGACCAATGGACTTATTTCATTAAGAATGCTGAAAACTTAACGTTAATGCCAGAAAGTGTTACAGATGAAGGGTTGAAGGAAGCCTACTCCGAGGCCAATCAACAAAATTGGACAAATGAAGAATTGGAAGATTACCAAAGAGCTTCAATAAAAGAAAGAGATGAAATTGGCAGAATTGAGTATGCTCAAAAAAAAGGAAAGATTGAAGGAAAGATTGAAGTTGCAAAATCACTAAAACTTAATGGAATTGACTTTGATATGATTGCAAAAGTCACGGGCTTGACCAAAGACGAAATTGAAAACCTCTAACACTGAACTGCTGCCCAGGCCCGCTTGGCGTAGGTGTGACGTGAATCAAACCTTTTAGCGCAGCGGTTAAAGGATTGAATGTCGGATAAAAGATGATAATAGGTCTATCAAGGTCGCTATACAAGTAGGAGCTTTAAACTCCGCTGTGCGAGATATTAGCGCAACACATCTCGCCTAAACAGATAAAATAGATTTCCAAGTCGCTTTAGCAGTCAACGACGATAAAGTAAAGTCCCACTAACATCCGCTGGGCGAAATGTTAGTGCAGCGCATCTCGCCTAAACAGATAAAAGGGATTTCCAAGTCCCTGTAGCAGTCAACGATGATAAAGTAAAGTCACACTAACACGATTATCCATCTAATCATATCCTTCGTACAAATAAGTAAACCAACTTGCATATAGCATAATAGGTAACTGCAATTGAAGTTTGTTGCACAATGTCGATTATACTTCGTCGGTTGAGCTAGTCGAAACCACCGAAGTATAATCGAATAGCTCAACTGGGCGCAGTATTCAACACATATTGCTTGGCATAGTCTCTAAGCTGTTATTTTAGCCCCATCCTCAAACCAAAACCGACTAACAAAAAAATATTTTCAACATCCTGTCCAATTTTGAAAAAGTCAATCGTCATTAAGGTGTAACAATTAATTTTAACAGTTTAAAATGTAAAGAAATGAAAGAATTTATGATGATTTTCAGAATCGTAGTCAACGAATCGTTTGGTGGTCTAGCAAACTAAATCTATTTACCAAGACAAAATCGCTTTCAAATTCCAATGCAGTCGTTAAACTACAAAGCGAACTAAAATTTGACCGAACCAATCTCACTTAATTTTCAATTCAAATAATTTTATTTTATTTTATTTTACTTCGTTTACTCCCTACACTTTCCACTGACTAATTAATTTAAAAAGGTATGAGCTATAAGCCCTTATTAACAACAGTGGCTAATTTCTGGTTATGGTAGTTTAGGGGGTATTAATTTTCCTTAATTTGGTTGGAAATAATGGCTTGTTTGGCCTTGAAGTAGAAACAGATTAAAATATTTTTACTAACAACTGTTGTTTTTCCTAATGCTGTTTACTGCTTATTTTAATTGTGACTGTTATATCCTTTGCAATTGCAAAAGATACTGTTCGTTGTTGGGTAAACTGATAAATATATTAAGTGTAATTTTTTGTTTACATAAGTGCATAAATCAGAATTGCAATGGGAAGCCTTAAGCTGTTTTAGTGGAAAGAATAATTTTGATTGTTTAATTGCTCCATTTAATCTAGTATAACTCAGATTAAATGGAGCAAATGGAACTTTAAAAATTATTAATTGAAGGTTAAGTTTAAGTATTGACTAATCATATCTGCTGGTATTGCGAAACAAATACCTTCTGTATTTTTTCCTACCAATTTAGAAATAATCACTCCGTGAAGATTGCCTTTCGCATCAAAAACTGGGCCTCCACTATTACCAGAATTCACAGACATGTTTAACTGAATAAGATTATATCCGTTGGTTTTTCTTTCATTTGAAATAACACCAGTAGAAATTGATTGCCCCAACTCCACAGATTTGGGTGCTCCGATAGTAAATACATCTAGAAAGTTGGTGAATGATTTATTGGAAGGGATATTGAATACTTTTTCGAATTTTTTATTTACTTTAAGTAAGGCGATATCCTTGAATTTATTGTATCGAACAACTGTACTTGTTAGTTCTTCGCCAGTGGAAGTTATAATTTTTGCCTCGTTTAGTTTATTGTCAAGCCTACCTGCAATAACATGGTAATTGGTAATTATATAACCGTCGGACGAAATAGCAAATCCACTTCCATGGCCATCAGCTGTTTTTACTATTACGGTAGCCTGACTTGCTTCTGTTTTATCAGTTACTACTGATTTTGGTGAAGCGAGCTTAAGTGTTTCGTATTTATTGGTAAAATCAGTTTCAAGATTCAGGTGTTTAGTGAAAGCTTTATTCTTGTGAAGGTTAAGGTAAGAAGTATTTATTGCATCTGAAAGCATGGTATTGAGGGAGTTGAAAAAGTTTTCTTTAACTCGTTCGATTTCGGCTGCTGTATTGTTACTAAAATAGGTAAAATCGCCAATGTAATCTCCAGAGAACTCAGAAGTATTGATAGAATCTAATATTTCTCCGTAATGGTTTTTTACATACCAAGTCATTATTATTTTAGCCTTATTATATTGAGCAAATGCTTTAGCAGTTATCCGGTAGTAGTTTATTTTGGTAATATTTCCTTCTAGTAGCAAAGAATTGTTGTAGTCGGTAAAAAAGGTGTTAGTGGTATCTACGAACCCAGTAGTTTTCAAGGTTTTGTAAACATCGGTACTAAATTTCGTGTCATCGTATTTAATCCCTTTTTCTTCAGCGTCATCCAAACCTTTTTTCTTTTTGCGCTTTGCTAATTTAGCTTCGGCTTTAGCTTCATTTTTTTCTATTTCGGCCTCTTTTTCATTGATTCTTTCAAGAAGGTTTTCGGGCGTGTAATCGATGTAATATGTTTTTACATCCTTTTTGGCATCTTTAATTGACATTTTTATGTTGCTAATGTCAACGTATTTTAAAGCAGGTGTTTTGTTGATGAATTTCTTGTTTACATCAATTTCAAACTGTCTGCTATAAGCTCTGCACTTTGGATTAGCAGCATCTGCTAAGAGACCATACAACAAGGGAATATTCGGAATTTGATATAGATAATATCCAGTAGACATTCTGTAAGGGATAAGTACTAAGTTTTCGTCTTTATACCCTGGAGTTCTGGTAACAATTTGTTTTATTGCTCCATCTTTCCTTACTCTGGTAGTGAAAGAAGTACTACCTTCACTAACTAATTCTTTGTTGATATACACTTCAGTTTTTTCATTGGAAACTGAAAATTTTACAGCTTGTTTTTTTGGTAAAAAAACAGTTGCACAGCTAGACAACAACAAGGCCACACCTAAGGTGCCGAAAACATACTTCATCTGTTTGAAATTTATAATTATTAATCTGTCGTAACTTTTAATCCTATCTTTATGTGTAATTTAAAAATAAGATGTAATTTTAATAATAAACACTAGATGTTTATTCCCTTGCCTCAAAATGTCAACACGAATTGTGTTTATTTCTTTGTTTTGTGAACTGTTTCACAAACAAAAAGAAAACTAAAACAAAATTGTTTATGGCCTGCGATTATCCAAAACCTATTATAAGCTCAAACAACTAGTATGAACAAGTTTGTTCGCGTTCAAATATAGGGGTATAACTATTTCCAGTGTTTTTTTGCCTTTTTTTTTCAACAACTTGTAACGATTGTTTCGTAGTAATTACAAAATAATGTAAAATAGATTTTAATGCGAAATGACGATGCCATCAAACCAAGCAGTGTTTTTTCCTATACCTCTTGTTTAATTCGTATTAATTGCTTGCTAATTACTTGATGAAAGCTACCCCGATTCCGCTAGAGCTCGTGTCATTCGCTTAGGTGTTTGCTCAATTGGGCGTAGTTTCTAAACTACCTCCGAGCGTTTGCCAAACTCTCGGCTGGGCGAAATATTAGCGCAGCGCATCTCGCCTAAACAGATAAAAGGGATTTCCAAATCCCTATAGCAGTCAACGTTGATAAAGTAAAGTCCCAAACACGATAATCCATCTAATCATATCATTAGTACAAATACATTAACCAACTTGCATATAGCATAATAGGTAACTGCAATTGAGTGTTTGTTGTGCAATGTCGATTATACTTCGGCGGTTGAGCTTGTCGAAACCACCGAAGTATAATCGACAAGCTCAACTAGGCGCAGTATTCAACACATATTGCTTGGAATAGTCACTTAGCTGTTATTTTAGCCCCACCCACAAACTAAACCCGACTAACCAAAAAAAATTTCAACATCCTGTCCAATTTTAAAAAAGTCAATCGTCATTAGAGTGTAACAATTAGTTTTAACAGTTTAAAATGTAAAGAAATGAAAGAATTTATGATGATTTTCAGAAGCGAAGTCAACGAATCGTTTGGTCCTTCACCAGAACAAATGCAATCAAACATTCAACATTGGATGGATTGGATAGGCGGTATTGCAGCACAAGGAAAATTGGCAGGGGCAAACCGTTTAAGTTTTGAAGGGAAAACATTGAAGCCCAATAATGTAATTGCCGATGGTCCTTATGCAGAACTAAAAGAAATTATTGGCGGTTACGTAATTGTAAAAGCTACTAACCTAGATGAAGCGATGCAATTGGCAGAAGGTTGCCCAATTCTTAGCCATGGAGGAAATGTAGAAGTAAGAAGTGTATTATCCGTTAAAGGCTAGTTTGAACGAGAAAGAATTAATACCCCACCTTTTTAAAACAGAGTACAGAAAAATAATTTCTGTACTCTGTAAGTTGTTTGGCATTCTGCATATTGAAATAGCAGAGGACATTACCAACGACACTTTTTTATTGGCCTCAGAAACTTGGGGATTAAAAGGCATTCCCGAAAATCCAACTGCTTGGCTTTATACCGTTGCCAAAAACAGAACCAAAGACTATTTTAAACGACATAAAACCTTTTCCGAAAAAATAGTTGTTGAAATTAAACTGAATCAACCCCAAACAGAGGCAATTGAAGTTGATTTATCTCCAAAAAATATAACGGACAGCCAATTGCAAATGATTTTCACCATTTGCAATCCAATCATTCCAGCAGAAGCACAAATTGGTTTAGCATTGAGAATCCTTTGTGGTTTTGGCATAGACGAAATTGCCGAGGCATTTTTAACCAATAAAGAAACCATCAACAAACGATTATTTAGAGCCAAAGAAAAATTACGAACCGCAAATATTACCATTGAATTGCCCTCTGAAAAGGATGTTAATGCAAGATTAGAAACGGTACTAACAACAGTGTACTTGCTGTTTAATGAGGGCTATCATTCCAGTACTCAGTCAACGCATTTGCGAAAAGAATTGTGTTTGGAAGCAATGCGTTTAAATTATTTTTTGATAGAAAATGAAACGACAAACAAACCTATCGTAAACGCTCTAATGGCATTAATGTGCTTTCACGCTTCACGTTTTGAAGCAAGAACCAATCAAGTAGGCGAACCAATTTTGTATGAAGAGCAAGACAAGAATTTATGGAATAACCAACTAATTGAAAAGGGAAATTATTATTTAATAGAAAGTGCCAAAGGCCAAGAAATTTCAAAATACCATTTAGAAGCTTCCATCGCCTATTGGCATTGCACGAAAACGGAAACCGCAAACAAGTGGCTATACATTCTACAACTCTACAATAAACTGTTGCTAATAGACTATTCGCCAATGGTAGCACTCAACCGAACTTTTGCCTTATCAAAAGTGGATGGAAAGCAAGTAGCTATTATAGAAGCAGAAAAACTACCTCTAAAAGACAATCATTTATATTACTCCTTATTAGGACATTTATACACAGACATTGATAATGCAAAAGCAATGGAAAATTTTGAAATTGCATTAAAATTGGCAATGACTAATGCAGACAAATCAACCATCACTAAAAACTTGCACGACCTGAAAGCAAAAAAAACAACAGCTAATAATTAGGTTTTTGTTGGGTTAGAAGGATATATTTTGAAAACAATTTACAGCATAGAATAACAAAATATGTTGTATGGCGCAGTCAAGAGACGAAGTCAAGCATAGAAAATTTTTCATGATTAGGTGTATCAAATATATTTGCGACTGAAATTGTCATTTACATTTATTTACGCTCACATTTAATTTATGAAAAGATCTTCCAAGGCTGTGTATGTATCTTCAATAATTTGCTTAGTTTTTTTGCTAAGCGCATGCAATAAAAAAAGCGATGTTAATAGCCCTTTTGCCCCAGGCGACTATATTTATCAAAGACAAGGTGATTTTAGTCCAATCAGGCTTTTTACTAAAAATGGGGAAATAAAAGACGCCAAACTTATTGCTTATTACAGCACTAAGTACGCTAAAGACATTTTACCCTCCCAAAATACAAATATGCCTTTTGTACACGATACTTTTCACATAACAGCATTAGACAAAGCAAAATATAATTACATGTACAAGCAGGGTGATACCTTATACTGTACCTCCTGCCCAGGGGGGATTGTGAGGGCTAATCCTACAATTTATAAAAACGATTTCAACGTTACCAAAATTGACAATTATCTACAATTTACTGGAACTGATACGATAGACTACAATGGATTCATTGACTCTTTCAACATTGCAATCCAATTGTACAAACCTTATTATAAAGTTACCCCCCTTCCAGCTTCATCAGGGATGGGCAGCCAGATCAAAACCTTTAGGTATTTTTATGCTTTGTATAATAACAATAGCCTAGTATTTCCTGGGTTAAATTATATTAACTTCACAACTTATTATACCATTTACCCTCCTAATGTTTATCCTAGTTTTTCTGGTAAAAGTACCATGCACTATAATATTAATAGTGTGTTTGATGTATCAGTTTTACAAAAGTTATCTTCAGCAGACACTACTTATACCTCCCATCTTGGAACTATCTATAAAAAGGATTTTAGAGGCGATACTTTGCTAATTCAAACCTACAATACCTACTATGTGAAGTAGTTTATTAACGGAATAACAAGTTTTTTTACTGCTATTATATTTTTTTTGGGTTATCCATTCCGGGTTGATGCGAGCGTTTAGCTAGTTTAATTCGCACATGTCTACTAGTTGTTCACTGCTGCAAATTCGCTTCAACTTTTCTAGATAACTTTCTGTTTAAAACAAATTGGTACACTAAGTATTAGCATTAAATCTCTTTACCAGTTTATTTCGAATATTGGATTTAAAAAAGAGTAGCAAGGAATCCCTGTTAATAGCAAAACCTAATTGCATACTTCAGGCATAAAATCATGTTTGTATCACTTACTTTTACAAAAATTTTTTTATGGAGAGGGTTACAATCGATCAAAAGAGATACGTAATTATTGAAGAACAACAGTTTGAACAATTGCAAGAAATAGCAGCTACAAAAACTCCTCCCCAAAAAAAATTAACGCTTACAGAAGGAAAGGAACATGTTTATCAATTAATTGATTCATGGGCAAAAGAACAATAAGCATACTGCAAGAAGCAGCTACTTCTGTTGCGGAAATTTCTTATTTTATCGAAGGGAAAGGGATGCCCGAAACGGCAAAGAAATTTGCTGATGATGTATTTAAATTCTTCGAGACAATATCCATTGATATGGTTAATCATCGCCTTTGCGGTTATGCCAGATGGAAAGATTTAGGGTATCAATGTGTGAGCTACAAAAAAAAGTATGTGGTAGCGTACTTAAGCTTAAAAAAAGAAATAATCATTTGCGATTTTGTTGTAGCTAAATTATTAAAGGATTAAAATACTCAACTTTCACTCAAAGTAGGCGCAAGCTTGAATCTTGTTCCATTTGCTTTGGTCTTTGGTGTATTGGGTGATTATACTTGTCTTAATAAGGTGCAAAAAGTAATATGGTAAAACAGGCTAAGATTTACTAGAAAGGTTGCCAACTATTCAAGATGTAGATAACCATACTTGGCGTAGTCAGCACGCAACAGCAAAACGTCTGCAAATCTCCCGAGTTACGTTTTGGATACCATTGGGGCTACATGTATCACAAGACAGTATTTGTTGATCATCTACTAAACAACATTACTACTACAAGTCTTAGTTGACCAACCGCGAAGCATAAGCCCCCCCATTATCTTTACTTGATTAATCGTATAAAAAGATGGATGTAGCCAAGAAATTATTAGAAGAAAAGCGCGATACGTTTCATGGAGGTTTGTACCACAAAACACAAGTAAATCTGGCATACAACTCAAATCGCATAGAGGGCAGCAAACTAACGGAGGAACAAACCCGCTATATTTTCGAAACCCGCACCATTGGGTTCAAAGACCAAGAAGCCGTACCAGTAGATGATATCATTGAAACATCCAACCATTTTGTGGCTTTTGATTACCTGCTAGAAACCCTATCTGAACCATTGGATGCCACTATCATCAAAAAACTTCACGGCATATTAAAGTCCAGCACCGAAGATGCCCGCAAAACTTGGTTTGGTGTGGGCGAATGGAAAAAATTACCCAATGAAGTTGGGGGCAGGGCTACATCATTACCCCAAAACGTTGAAGCGGATATCAATAAGCTAACAAAATGGTACAACAACCTAGATGCCCCCAGTATTGAAGATATCATTACCTATCACTACCGTTTCGAGTTTATACACCCCTTTCAAGACGGTAATGGGCGGGTGGGCAGACTTCTTTTATTTAGAGAGTGCCTTAAACAACAAGTAATGCAATTTATCATTGATGATAACCATAAAATGTTTTATTACCGCGGCCTTGCAGAATTTGAACGCGTACCGGATATTTACTAGATGCTTGTAGGTCGGCTCAGGATACTTATCAAACATGGGTTGCCTATTTTTATAGTAGTAGTAGTAATTGATTGGGGGGTATAGTACCAAATAAATAGGCGTTTATTAAGTTTAAAAGTGAGTAGTTCTTTAAATAACTTCTTGTAAATACTAACTGGTTTGTGTAATTTAAACCAAGCAATTATTTTTGTCACAAAAAGGCGGACATGACAGACCAAGAATTAAAAGATTTAGTGGCTAGTTTGGCAGTTTCTCACACAAAGACGGAGGAGTTGATTCGCCAAGTAAGCGAACAACAGTGTAAAACGGATGAACAAATGAAAAGAACTGAAGAGCAAATGCGAAAAACAGATGCCAAGCTAGAGCGAATGGGCATTCATTTGGGCAATATCAATCAGAATATAGGTTATACGACAGAGGAGTATTTTTATAACTCATTGTGTGATAACCCAATGCTGGGAAATATCATGTTCGATTCAATAAGTAGAAACCTACACTGGAAAGATACTGTTGAGGACGAGTTTGATATTGTAATGTACAATGGTAATAGTGTAGCCATTATTGAATGCAAATACAAAGCGCATAAAAATGATTTGCTTAAACTGATGACCAAGAAAGTAGAAAATTTCAGAGCTATTAGCGAAAAGTATAAAAACTTTACCATTTATCTTGGTCTTGCTAGTTTTGGTTTCTATCCAGAATTGGAAGAATTGGCTTATAAAAATGGCGTAGCCATATTAAAACAAAAAGGCGAAGTGGTACAGGTAGATGCCGAATATTTGAAAGCGTATTAATCCCCCCTTTATGGATAAATTGTTCCTATTTGAATAAGGCACCAAATAATAAGCAATACTTAACAATTGTCCATTAGTTAAATAAGCAGTGTCTGCCATTTCCGATTCAATTTATGTGTAATTGAGCAACAAGAAATTATCCAGAAAATCCATAAAAACAAAACAAATAAGCAGGCAAAAAAATGGTTTATCCTCCCATTTCATTCCCAAATAGGCAAAAAAAATACATCCTTTGAGAAGGATGTACAGATTATACGGGCATCAAAAGCATTGAACTTAGTGCGGTAAAAATAGAATCTAGGGAATGCAAAGGCAGCTAAGTATCTAAAAGGGGATAAATAGTAGCCCTTTTAGCCTTTATTAACAATCAAAATGTTTGCCTTTTCAGATAAAAATATTTGGACTATTAGTTTCCAAGAATAGTACGCTAGGTTATTGCAATTCATGAGTTCGTACTCGGTAGCGTTATCAAATGTGTTTTTGATAAATTACTGCGATTGCAACATCTAATAATCACACACGGTATATTTGCTGCTAAACATTTTTTTTGCTGCTAAAAAGTAACGATGAAAGCATTGGTTTGCACCACCCCTGGTAATTTTGAATACATAGAAACAGAACAACCCGAAGTGCCGGAAGGCTATAGTTTATTGCAGATTAAAAAAATAGGCATCTGCGGAACTGATTTACACGCCTACGAAGGCACACAGCCTTTTTTTAATTATCCCCGCATTTTAGGTCATGAACTTGCCGCAACAGTTGTATCCACGCAAGAGGATAGCGGTTTCAGTGTAGGTGAAGCTGTTACCATTAGCCCCTATTTTTATTGCAATACATGTATAGCCTGTAGAAGTGGAAAGCCGAATTGTTGTGCCAAAATTCAAGTTTGCGGCGTCCATATCGACGGCGGAATGCGCACCTATCTGGCAGTACCCACCTATTCACTTATTCATGGCGAAGGATTGAGTTTCGATGAGTTAGCATTGGTGGAACCACTCGCTATTGGTGCACATGGCGTAAGAAGAGCCGCTGTAGCCAAAGGTGAATTTGTATTAGTAGTAGGGGCGGGGCCAATAGGATTGGGTACAATGGAATTTGCCAGAATTGCAGGCGGTGAAGTAATTGCGCTTGACATCAATGCGCAGAGGCTGGCATTTTGCAAAGAAAAACTAGGCGTAGCCCATACAGTTAATGCCCTTGATGCTAATGTGTTTGATCAGATTAGTACTATCACCAATGGAGATATGCCCACAGTTGTTATTGATTGCACTGGAAATCTAAAAGCTATAAACAATGCTTTTAGCTACATGGCCCACGGTGCAAGGTTTGTAATGATTGGTTTACAGAAAAATGAAATTGTCATAAGCCACCCAGAATTTCACAAAAGAGAGGCTACCTTAATGAGTAGTAGAAATGCCACTGCAGAAGATTTTGTGCATGTGGTATCCTCGATGAAAAAGGGATTGGTGAATCCCACCAACTACATCACCCACCGTATTGATTTTGCAGACGTAAAATCTCAGTTTGCATCTTGGCTCGACCCTAAAAATGGGGTAATAAAAGCCATGGTAACTATGCCCGATTAATTGTTCAAGTAATTCTTCACTTTAAAATTGCATACTTGGATATGCACTAGCTACATTTTATTCATGGATATTGTAACACTTCAGCAGCAGTTCTCGCTCCAGTTTAATGAAAACCCCACCTGGTTAGTCCGCTCTCCTGGACGTATCAATTTAATTGGTGAGCACATTGATTATAATGACGGTTTTGTATTGCCAGCAAGCATTAATAAGGAAATACTCATTGGCATATCGGCTAACACTACCAGCGATATATGTACTTTATATGCTGCCGATTTCAAAGATACCTACACGTTTCGTTTAACCGAATTGGTACAATCCGCTAAAGGGTGGCCAAATTATGTGATGGGGGTAGTAAAGCAATTATTGGATGCAGGTTATCCCATACAACCTTTTAGCTGTTATTTTGGTGGTAATATCCCCACTGGTGCGGGGCTAAGTTCTTCCGCAGCACTCGAATGTGGTGTTGCTTTTGCCTTAAATAAGTTATTCAGTCTAGGGCTATCGTCCTTGCAGATCGTACAATTTAGTAAAGCCGCTGAAAATCAATTTGTAGGGGTCAATTGCGGAATCATGGACCAGTTTGCTAGCACTTTCGGAAAAGCCGATCATGTTATCAAACTAGATTGTAAGTCATTAGAATATGAATACGTTCCTTTTAAGATTGCTGGTTACGACATTGTACTTTGCGATACAGGGGTAAAGCATTCATTGGGTGATTCCGAGTATAATACCCGCAGAATTGAATGCGAAACAGCTTTTGCGGCATTGGTAAAAAAGTATCCCCAAATTACTTCTTACCGTGAAGTTACCTTGGCTCAAATAGAATCAATCAGGCCGGAATTGCCAGCAAAGACCATTGATCGAGCAACATTTGTGGTGCAAGAAATAACCAGAGTAGAAGATGCTTGCGAATTGCTAAAAGCACAGGATTTAATTGGTTTTGGTTCGCTCATGTTTGAAACACACGATGGTCTTAGTAAATTATACGAGGTCAGTTGTCAAGAGCTCGATTTCTTGAAGGCGTTGGCGGTAGATTCTGGTTTGGTAACAGGTAGCCGTATGATGGGTGGTGGTTTTGGTGGTTGTACTATTAATTTAATACGCCAAGAAAACACAGCTACATTTATCGATAAAGCTAAATTGGCATACCATGTGAAATATGGTAGAGAATTGAAAACCTATGTTGTGGCTATAACTGATGGCACTTCTTTAATGGCATAAACTTTTGGGGGAAAGCGGTTCATCCGTATTTTGTCATCTATTTAAGTAATAAAAAGCCTTCCACAATTTCAATTTTGTGGAAGGCTTTTTTTATAAGTTTTGGCACTGGTTACTTTATTCACTCATCATTTCCCTAATTAGGCTAGTCACATCTTCTGCATTTGGTTTACTAAAATAGTCACCATCGCTGCCATAACCTGGTCTATGGGCTTGTCCAGTTAAGGTTTTTGGGGCAACGTCCACCCACTTATAGCCACCTTGTTCTTCCATCACTTTATTAAACATGTAGGCAGCTGCACCACCAGGCACATCTTCATCAATAAATACAATGCGGTTGGTTTTCTTTAAAGAGGTTAAAATCTTGTGATGAATATCAAAAGGTAAAAGTGTTTGAACATCAATTATTTCACAGCTTATGCCTTCTTTTTCCAAGCGTTCAACGGCATCGTAAATGATTCTTAGTGTAGAGCCATAGGATACAATAGTGATGTCGCTACCTTCTTTAATTATTTCTGGCACACCCAAAGGCACTGTAAACTCCAATAAATTGGCAGGCATTTTTTCTTTTAATCGGTAGCCATTTAGGCATTCAACCACTATTGCAGGATCATTCCCGCGCAAAAGGGTGTTGTACATACCTACCGCTTGCACCATATTCCTTGGAACACATACATGCATTCCCCTTAAAGAATTAATAATCATCCCCATTGGGCTGCCGCTGTGCCAAATACCTTCTAGTCTATGACCTCGGGTACGAATAATAACTGGGCAGCTTTGTTGGCCATAAGTTCTATAATGTAAGGTAGCCACATCATCGGTCAAAGGTTGAAGCCCATACACTAAGTAATCCAAATATTGAATCTCTGCAATGGGTCTCAAGCCCCTTAGTGCCATCCCTATAGCTTGACCAACAATGGACAATTCACGAATGCCGGTATCAAAAATTCTGTTTTCACCATGTTTAAGTTGCAAGCCTGCAAAGCCTTGGTTCACATCGCCAATCATCCCCACATCTTCTCCAAAAGCAAAAACCAAAGGATGGTGTGTGAACAGCATGTCGAAATACTTATTAAGTACTTCATATCCATTAAACAGGGGCGCATCAAAGGGAATTAAAGGTTTTACCTCCTCCACTCTATAAATACTCCTAGGGCCTTCATTATATAAGAAAGTGTTGAATAGTTTTTTGTTAATCTCTTTTAGCTGTTGATAATACTGTTTTACTGGTAGAATACCCTGCGCATTGGGAGCAGCTTCGATGGCCAATGCCAATGTGCGGAGTACATGTCTTCTAAAATATTCTGGGTTCTCTTTTAGGCTATTTGAAAGCTGCATGAGTTGTTGGTGCGTCTCCAAATCTGTTATCGCTACGTTTTCAATTAATGCAACCGCTTGGTCTATTTGTTTCTTTAGCGGAGTAAGGTAGTTTTCCCAAGCTTTATCACGGCTTTCTCTTGCTTTATTCTTTGCATCAGTTTCAAAATGAATCAATTCTTCTTCACTACCAATGCCATTTTCAATTATCCATTCCCGCATTTTTTTAATGCAATCCCAATCTCTTTCCCATTGCAATCTTTCTGGATTTTTATAACGTTCATGGCTGCCACTGGTGCTATGTCCCTGAGGTTGCGTAACTTCTTCTACATGAAAAAGCACAGGTGTATGTGATTCCCTAGATTTTTGAATACCATCTTCAAAAGCTTCGCACATGCCCGAATAATCCCAAGCTTTTACCTTATAAATAAGTATGCCGTTCGTTCCTTCTGTTTTTTGGAATCCTTTTAAAGCTGCTGAAATGGAACCCTTGGTGGTTTGTTGTGATTTTGGTACTGATATGCCATAACCATCGTCCCAAACGAATATGGCCAATGGAACTTGTAATACCCCCGCTGCATTTACTACTTCTAAAAAATGCCCTTCACTCGTACTGGCATCACCAATGGTGCAAAAGCAAACTTCATTGCCATTATGGCTTAGGTTTTCATATTTCCTAAGATGAGGTGTATTTCTAAAACATTTTGAAGCAAAGGCTAGCCCCAAAGCCCGAGGCATTTGAGAAGCCGTAGGTGCCATGTCGGAGGTAACATTCTTTCGATTAGCCATGTCCATCCAATTGCCGTTTTCATCCACATTTCTAGTGGCGAAATGCGAAACCATCTGCCTGCCTGCACTAAAAGGGTCGTTTTTAATGTCTGGGTCGGCATACATCTGTGCAAAAAACTGGTCGGCACTAGCTAATCCGCTGGCAAACATGAAAGTTTGGTCTCGATAATAACCCGCACGATAATCACCTGGCTTAAAAAATTTAGCCATAGCTATTTGCGCCAACTCTTTACCATCGCCGAAAATGCCAAATTTGGCTTTGCCAGTTAGCACTTCCCTTCTTCCCAGTAAACTAACCTCGCGGCTAAAAATGGCCATTCTATAATCATGCAGTACCTCATTCCTAAAACCATCGTAAGAAAGCATATCGTCTTTGTAAGTGAGGCTTAATGTTTGTTCCATGTCGCAAAAATAAATGATAGGGTTATACAGAATGGGTGAAAAAAGCTAAAGAAACCAACGGAAATTAATAAAAGAATGTGAAGAAATGGAACTAACCGAAAAATTCTGAAAATTTGGCCTGATATTTATAACTTCGTCACCACTGTAAACTTGTTACCTAAATTAAAATTTTTAAACAATGAAGAAATTTTCCCTTTTACTCAGCGCAGTTCTTTTTGTGATGATTACGAACGCACAAGCTCAACCAGCACCTAATGCTACCACACCAGGAGTAGTTGTAACAAAAGACATCAACAAAACACTGGAATTTACGAATGCCGAATATGATTTTGGCAAAATCCCTTTTGGTAAACCAACCGAATATGTGGTTAAAGTAAAAAATATCAGTAGCGATTCTGTTACCCTTGAAAATGTACAGGCAGGCTGCGGTTGCACCACCCCTAAATATGAAAAAGGCAAAAGAATTGCACCCAAAGAAACGATTACTGTTACTTTAGGTTTTAACGGAGGTACTAATGGTGCCTTTACCAAATTCGTTACTTTCTTTTTTAGTGGTGGCATGAGCAAGCAAGTATCTTTCAAAGGTGAAACATTCAAACCTGCGGAAGAGCCAGCCCCTGCTAATGATGCTACTCAAAAAGTTAAGAACCATTCTAATTAATTTCTAAATCTATTACAAATGAAAAGTTTATTTGCACTTGTTGCCCTTACGTTTTGTTATTTTAGTGTTTCTGCCCAAGATGATATTAAGTTCAGTACATTGAAACACAGTTTTGGAAAGATTAAACAGAATAAGCCAGTTTCTTTTTCGTTTAAATTCATCAACAAAGGTTCAAAAGCGTTGATTGTAGAAAGTGCCACTGCTGGTTGTGGATGTACTACCCCCGAGTATCCTAAAACACCTATAGTTAAAGGAAAGGAAGAGGAGATAAAGGTTACATACAACGCTGCTGCGCCTGGAACTTTTAAAAAGGATGTTACCGTGAAATTTGCTAACCATCCTAAACCAATTATTTTAGAAATTGAAGGTGAAGTAATTCCAGACGGAACTAAACCTAATCCAGACCATTAATTTGGTTTATTTGTCTCAATAAAAAAGCGAGATGTGGTTTTTAAACTACATCTCGCTTTTTTTATGTGCTTATGCAATTGGCGTGATTTGTAACTAGAATTTTTGGGTAGGTATGTTATTTATCCATACCTATTTATACTTGCGGAGCTTCTACTTTTTGGTAAATCATATAGTCGTAACCCATCAGTTCAAATGTTTCTCCAGATTTAAAATCATAACTAAAACCAGAAAAAACATTTGTAAACATACCATTCAGCCATTGATGTTCCACTGTTAGTTTTATTTTGCTTTCCCCGTGAAAATTAATCAATACCAAGATTGTCTCGTTTTCATATTTACGTAGATACGCCATAATATAATTGTTATGGGTAGGTAAAATAAAAGTTTCACCTTTTGTAATAGCCTTGGTTTGGTGCAGATTCAGTAGGGTTTGATAAAATGATTGTAGCTTGGGATGGGCCTGCCATTCAATTGCATCTTTTTGGAAGAAAGCCAGCCTTTTTTTATTAGGGGACTCCTGACCACTATAAATAAGCGGAATACCACCGCTCCAAGTAGCACAAAAAACTGCATACGATGCTGCCGCTAAACCATATTTTTCATATTCGGTACCGTTCCAACTGTTTTCATCGTGATTAGCGGTATAAAACAATTTTAACGACTGCCCTGGATATTGCGAATAGCCGTGCAATACATTATAAATATGGGTTAAATTGGTTTGTGATTTTGCTAGTTGTTCTGATGCATGCATCCACTGCCAAGCATAAGTGGCATCAAACACGTCGTGATAAACCACTTCTTCGCATTCGGCCAACCAAAACAAAGGTTTGATGGCATCGCATTGGGTGCGTGCATCCATCCAAAAGTCTAGTGGAACTAAATGAGCCATATCGCACCTAAATCCATCGATATTGAATTCTTTTACCCAAAATCGCATAGCGTTAATCAATTCCTGACGCATTTGCTTGTTAGAAAAATTCAAATCAATCACATCTTTCCAACCATTTCTTTCTGTAAAGTGGCCATGGCTATCCAATTGATAAAAATGAGGATTGTCAATGGTCCATTCGTGGTCGCAGCCAGTATGGTTAGCCACCCAATCGATAATTAATTTAAAATCAAGTTGATGCGCTTTATCCACTAGTTGCTTAAAATCGGCCAACGTACCAAATTCAGGATTAATGCCCACATAGCTACTACAGGCATAATAACTGCCCAATGTACCCAAGCGGTTTTTTTTGCTGATAGGGGTAATAGGCATCAACCAAAGCGTTTTTACACCCATTTCTTTCAATCTGGGCAAGTGTTTTTCAAAAGCAGCGAAGGTTCCTTCAGGGGTGTATTGTCTAATATTTACCTCATAAATATTGCTTCCGAAAGCCCAAGAAACAGTATTAAATTTTGTAGCCATAGCGTTTGAATTAATATTGCAGAATCAGCAAATTAATTGCTTTAATTGTAACTAGGCATGGGAGAACATCATAAGTTAGAAAGAAAAATAAATTTACTACAGGCCACAGCCATCAATATGACCGATATGGTAGGTATTGGCCCCTTTGTAGTACTCAGTGTGGTAGCCGATATTATCGGTGGGCCCTATTTTCTTTACGCATGGATAGCTGGGGCTGTGCTTTCATTAGTGGATGGTATGGTGTGGAGTCAATTGGGGGCTACATTCCCTATGGCAGGCGGTAGTTATAACTTTCTAAAAGAAGGGTTCGGTCCCAAATGGGGTAAGCTGATGAGCTTCCTGTTTGTTTGGCAAACTTTGATTCAAGCACCATTGGTGATTGCCTCAGCAGCCATTGGGTTTGCTCAATATTTTAATTATATCACCCCACTCACTCCCATTCAGGGTAAAGCACTAAGTGGTAGTGTAGTGTTACTTATTATCACTTTGCTTTACCGAAAAATTGATGCAATTGGTAGAATCAGTGTGTTGCTTTGGTCTGGTGTACTGCTTACCATGGGATGGATTATCGGCGGTGGCCTGCTTTCAGGCCATTTTATAGAACCCATTGTACACATTAACGATGGACTTACCATCAATCATGCTTTTGTAGCGGCAATGGGGTTTGCAGGGGTAAAAACGATGTATAGCTATTTGGGGTATTACAATGTTTGCCAACTGGGTGGCGAAATCATTCATCCAGAAAAGAATATTCCCAAAAGCATGTTTATTTCCATCATTGGCATAGCCATTTTATATGTATTGATGAACGTAAGTGTAGCCGCTGTTTTACCGCTGGCAGCCATTCAAAAAAGCAAGTTTGTGGTAAGTCTGTTTATTGAAAGCATTGCAGGACATTTTTGGGCTGTGATTGCTACTATACTTATACTATGGGTAGCTTTTGCATCTGTATTTTCAGCCACATTGGGCTACAGTCGTATTCCTTATGCCGCCGCAAAAGATGGGGCTTTCTTTTCCATTTTTGCCAAACTGCATCCCACCAAACATTTTCCCTACATCTCCTTATTGTTTCTGGGCGGTATTGCTTTCGTGTTTAGTTTGTTGTTCAAATTGAAAGATGTAATTGATGCCATTTTAGCCATGAGAATCCTCATTCAATTTATGGGGCAAGCCATTGGTTTGCTATTATTGGTAAAAAAGCGGGGCTTGTCATCCTTTGCTTGGAAAATGCCTCTTTATCCGATACCAGCCCTACTAGCTATTGTATTGTGGGGGTATATTTTTTATTCAACCGGCTTAGTGATGGTTCAGCGGGCTTTAATGGTCATTGCTTTGGGAATCATTGCTTTTGTAATCAAATCGTACATTCAGAAAAATAATGAGGAAAGCTAATTAGGTTTTGGATTGCTAGGTTATGGTAATTGTAAACCCTACTTGGTAATAAAATATTGCGATAGGTCTATGAAAATAGGAATCAATACAAAGCTAACGGAGGAGGTTACTGATTTGTTTGACATTACTCTGAACTTAGAAAAAGAATTGAATAGCGTATTTGAAAAAAATTATGGAAAGCATGTTCAGGATGTTATAATTGGGATTTTTTGTATGAACTCAAAGTTTGCACCTTTCTTTAAACCAAGGAAAGTGAAATACTATGAGGGTTGCCATAAAAGTATGGATTGGAGTAGTTGAAATTGATTTGCTGTATTAATGCAAATAGGGAGATTTGCGAACTCTGCGACGTAGTCAGGAGACAAAGCCAAGCAGGGGTGCAACAGTTTTAGGCGATATGCTTTTTATTGGAAGTTAAAACCTCCTGACTGGATTGTTCAATAAATTTTATTCATCAACATGAAACCCTTTTTCTGTCTTTTTATTTTGGTTGCAGCATCTTGTAAAGTAATACCAGTTATATCAGGTATGTATTTGAAAACTGAAATCGAATCATATGGTCTGCATAATGGCGATACCCTAGTAGATATAGGCTGCGGCGATGGAACACATGCTGTTTACACATCTCGGTTCTATCCATTATCTTATTTTATTTTAGAGGATATTGATGCAAAAACATTCAACCTTATTGAAGAAAATTATAACCATGCCCGTAAACTTACTGCTGTAATAAAAGGGAGATATACGGTGGTATTAGGAACATCAGATACAATCCCCTTGAATTCTTCAACATATAAATATGTACTTTGTAGAAAAACCTTGCATGAATTTACGAACCCTACAAAGATGATTCAGGAAATGAATAGAATTTTGATTATAGAGGGCAAACTTATTGTTGCAGAACCAGAGCCAATTAAACAAGGCGAAAAAGACCCCTATTGTAGAAAGTTGATTATGACAAAACAAGCTATAATTGATGTGTTACAAAAAGGAAATTTTGCGTTAATAAAATCAACAGATGTGCAAATGAAAAATAACAGAAAATTAGTAGTCCTGATTTTTGAAAAAAATAATCGATGAATGCAATGTCGATAACAAAGTAGAGTTTGTCTTTGGATGTACCATCCAAATTCCCAGCTAGCGCGAGCTGTGATTTTAGGGACCTGCTTAGAAGGCTAGATTGGTTGTAAAACTTAGTTGATTCCTCTATAAAGCTTTTTTGCTTGTACTATATTGCTCAGAAATTCGCACCGAGTTTAAACTTTCTGCACTTACCTCGCTGCTTTATAAGCGCCTTTAATCCAACCAAAAGTGCTACAGCTTGGTGTTTTAAATACAAAGTGGTTATGTCGAAAGATTATTCCAGCAGGAAATGACTCGATTCCAGTAAGAGTTGGGTCACTTCCGGCAAGAGTTGGTTCACTCTCGGCAAGAGTTGGGTCACTCTCGGCAAGAGTTAGGTCACTCTCGGCAAGAGTTGGGTCACTCTCGGCAAGAGTTGGGTCACTCTCGGCAAGAGTTGGGTCACTCTCGGCAAGAGTTGGGT
>JAIXOJ010000201.1 GCA_027486835.1 Chitinophagaceae bacterium | reverse complement strand
GGTCAGTCAACTAGCCAAGACCAATTGTTAACTGCAAATTGGGGTCAGTCAACTAGCCAAGACCAATTGTTAACTGCAAATTGGTCTTGGCTGCTTTATTTGTGCGTAAATCTATCTTGGGAAGGCAATTGTACCACTTTAGTTTTCTACCGTTAATAACATCTTAGCACCATTAAATTACAGTAGTTGTACTTTATTCTCCAATTGTTGCTTAAACTGCTAATTCAATACCGCATCCTAAGAAGGTAGCTGTATATCTATTTTTTCCACCACTTCAATACATGTTTTTCCTGTTGGTTTTGAACAATTTCAATGACATACATACCCGTCGCTAAGCAAGCTGCCGACACCTGTAATCGATGGTCTTGATTTTCATCTGTGCAAACAAATTGCTTTACTAATTTTCCAGCTACTCCATAGATGTTTATGGCAAAATGGCTATTGGGTCGCTCGTTTTGCAACTGAATGGTAATTAAAGATTGTTCGGTGAGGGAGGTGATTACCCTAGCTGAAAAAGCTGCATTGGGTCGTAGTTGTATGCTCACCACATTACTGTAAAAAGGGGCATTAGTAGTGGTGATGACTTTTATCCTATGGTAGAAAACGAATTGTTCAGGGTGGTTAGCCAAAGCATCGTCTTCGTAATGGGTAGTTAGTCCGGACAAGACCGAAGATAATGGGTAAAAATGGTGTCCATCCGCACTGCGTTCTACTAGATATTCTTTTGAAGTAACGATATTATCCTGCCATTGTAAGCAGATTGTTTCGTTCAAAACAGTTGCCTTTAACTGAATATTTGATGAATTGGCTAATACTGTTGCTTTTTGTACCCATAACTTAAATCGATGGTTGCCTTTGCTGGCGGTATCCCCAGTAATTGTAAAGTAGTGTTTTGTCTGTGCATCAATGGGGGTAACGATTCCCAAGAATGTATCTTTTAGCCAAAAATTGGTAGGGTATCCCTTTAAAGGCAATTCGCTGAAAGCAAAATAGAAAGCACCCGTTTTGTTGCTATTGATGCCTAATGGTATGGTATAATCTACACTAGTATCAGGAAAAGCAGCAATGGCTAAGGGATAGTTTTGCTTGAAACAAACCAATTGCTGGTGGCCTTCGCCAAAGGATAAAGCGTCCTGATATGGCAAATAGATGGGGTTAGCGTTGGGGGGCAAGTTATAGTACCACTCCCCCCGAAGGTGCAGACCAGGTAATTTGCTGTTGAATAGGCGTAACCAAACTAGTGTTGATGTTGGTAAAAGGGTTGGAAGCCGTCATATCAGGTGCGCCAGTAGTACTGTTATCGGCGGGGTACACTACAAAATTGTCTATGTCTATCACAACCGCAATGCCCAAATCAAGCGTACGAATGATGATACCCGCCATACCCGAGGTTGATTTTGTATTGTTATTCGTCCGAATGGTATCGGTAAATTTTGTCCAAACCGAAGGAGTGCTAAGGCTAATGTTCTTGGTAATACGCAAAGCACTCGTGCCATCCGCACTCAAAAAAATACCCGATCCAGGGTCAGGGATGCCAACATTAGCCGCATTGGCCTTATAGAAAAACTGCACTACATACAAGGTATTAGCCGAAAAGCTGTTCGTGGTAAGCTCGTTAGAATTTACCGTTGTGGTAGCACCACTACTCGCCGAGGCAGTTTTCCCTACGCTAATGAATGAGCTCACACCATAACCACCTCGAGTAGAAACCAAACGGCTATGTCCATTCCCATTCACTACAAACGACCATTTATTTGAATCGCGGGTGCTGCCCACATTACCCGCCGCTTGGTTTTCTAAGCCACCTTCCATATTAGGAAACATCCCCAGTTGCTGTTGTGCCTGCACATTTGTAGCTATAATTACACCCAGCAAAAACACACGGCAAAGCATAAACGCACGCTTAGGGGTAAGCAAATGCAAGGCATTAGCAAAATGCGCAGCAATATTCATGGGCAAGCATTGTAATAAGTGGACAATATACTGCGTTAATGCCCTTAGTGGATGTTTTAGCAAGAGTTGTCTAGGGTTTATCTCTTGGGGCGTGAGGTTTTGGGTGGTGAGGGTAAAGCGCTCTTCTTTCTTCAATAAAAATGGTTTTATTGTAGTACTCGTTTGTTTTGGGAAAAATTCCTTTCTACTTATTTTTGACTGGATTTACGTACTGAAGTTGCTTCTATCTATTTGTTTATAGTTATTATAAACTAACAAAATAAACTTTGAAATGAAAAATATGAAAAAAAACAAACTTTTTTATCTCGTATTACTTTGGAATGAAAGGTGACTATGAAGGTTTGTTCAAGTGGCTTGACGAAAATAAAGCGGAGGAAAGGGGTTATGGTATTGGAATGATTAAAGATTACCCTTTTGATAGCAATGTGATAAAAACCGACGTTGACTTTTTAAAATTAATAAAGAGTGAATTAAAAAAGAGAATTATAATCGGTTCTTCTGATAGACTTTACATGATTTGGAAAAGCCTAGAAACGAATAAGATACAGGCTGGTTTTTTGTTTGGAAAAAGTAAACAATCACCCTGGACTGGATATGCCCAAAACAATCAATTAGAATGCTTTGATTTAGATATTTAATGAAAATATTAATTGACACTTGTTTTTGGATAGCATTATACAATCCTTAAAAGCACGTTGACCTAAATGACGATATTGAATTTATAACTGAGTTCATTGAAGGCCAAGAAATAATCATTCCATTTCCAAGTTTATACGAGTTTCTAAACTCTAAATTTTCTCGAAAAAATGATGCTTTACACTTTCAAGAGTTATTGGCAAGGCCTAAATATATAAAGCCTGATGATAATCCATAAAAAGATGCAGCATTAACGCGCTTTTTTGAGAAAGCAATTAACGAGTACAATGACGTAAGTTTAGTAGATGAGATCATAAAAGAAATCATCTCAACAGAACATCAAAAGATTGACGACTTAATTTCTTTTGACGAGGGATTAAACAATCATGCAAGGTCAATGGGAATTAGAATTTACAAATAACTAACTTATAATAACTAGATTTTCGTTCTATCAGAAAACTATCAATTTATGCTTTCTTTTAGAATTAAGCATTATGTTTGATCCCTTAAAATATTTAGTAGTATGGCTTATAATTTATTGAAAGGCAAAAGAGGAATCATTACAGGTGCTTTAGATGAAAACTCAATTGCATGGAAAGTTGCTGAAAAAGCACATGAAGAAGGTGCAGTATTTGTGTTGACTAACGCACCCATAGCAATGAGAATGGGAGAAATAAACAAGCTAGCTGAAAAAACCAATTCTACAATTATTCCTGCAGATGCAACAAATGTGGAAGATCTAACTACTTTATTTACGCAATCTCAAGATATTTTGGGTGGAAAAATTGATTTTGTATTGCATTCTATAGGAATGAGCGTAAATATCAGAAAAAAAATTCCATATACAGAGTCTAATTATGACTTTTTCCAAAAGGGAATAGATGTATCTGCATTATCTTTTCATAAAATGCTAGCCGTTGCTAAGAAGTTAGATGCTATAAATGAATGGGGTAGTGTAGTGGCTCTTTCTTATATGGCTGCTCAAAGAACGTATCCTTTTTACACCGATATGGCTGATATTAAAGCAATGCTAGAATCTATTGCAAGAAGTTTTGGCTATCATTATGGGCTGGAAAAAAAGGTAAGAATCAACACGGTTTCTCAGTCACCAACCAAAACAACGGCAGGAACAGGAATAAAAGGTTTTGGAGATTTTTTTGATTATGCTAATGAAATAGCCCCACTAGGTAACGCAAGTGCTGAAGACTGCGCTAACTATTGTATCACACTGTTCTCTGACCTTACAAGAATGGTTACTATGCAAAATTTATTTCACGATGGTGGATATTCTACAACAGGTGTTAGTAGTGCTATTCTAAATAAAATTGGGATAGAATCGTAATTATCTAAAGTTTTAAATTACCATGGTTTTAGCTGATATTTTGGGTTTAATTCGCGCTTTCTTGAGTGCAATAACTTTTATACCTCAAGTGTTATTGGTATTCAAAACAAAAAGCGTGGGGGGATTTAAGATGGATAATGTTATGGATTGTATTTTGTAGTGTAATTATTTGGCTGGTTTATGGAATTTTGAAACATTTATTGCCAGTTGTTTTAGCTAATTCAATCATTTTATTGCTATCATCAATACTGATTTATTTAAAATATAAGTACTCTTCAAAAAAATAAATTAGAGTTAATCATATTCCCCAGGCTTTGGTTTATGGTTGCAAACAGTTTTTATTTCTTTTTTTTCGGTGAATAGGGATAATTTTTCTAGTTTTTACACTAGTATTTTCATCTCTAAAAAACATAAGTGCTGATAATTAACAGATTAAGAATAGTGTAAAAAAAGATGTTGTTTATTTTTTTTTGGTTAGGTAATTTATCCCATTAAATTGCTGTATTAATTAACCAAAATGTAATTGCCATGTCAGGATTAAAATTTATTGTAAAAGCACATTTGTTGCAAGAGTTTGTTGCCTCATTAGAGCCCGATGGAGGTACTCAATTATTTTTTGAGGTAGATTTTGATGGTACCAGCGGCAAAATTGTTCCTTCATTGACTGTTTCTAATTACCCAGAAGTTGGCGTTCCTTTCAACGAAAATTGTGTGCAACAATCTGAACGTTTAGAAATCTCTAGTAAATTATCGCTTTGTCCTTGGCCTCCTGGATGCGTTGTTAATGATTAAATTTAAATTGGTTGGGTTAGATATACGATAATTTAGCCCAACCATTTATTCTACAAAAACCTTGCTATCTATTGAATAAATTGAACTAAAAAAACACCTTATAGTATATGTTATGTTTAAACAGCAATTGTTTTTCTTAATAATTAGACTTGACTTTATTGCTCCGTTAGTAACCCTTCTTTATTATTTCTATCGTAGAGTTAATTCTCCTAAAACTAGTTGGTGGTTTATTTACTTTCTTGTTTCCCTTTTTCTTGTTAATTCTCTGTCACAAATAGTAGTAGAGGTACAAGGGAAACTAAATCAGCCTAAGAACAACCTAATCGTTTATCATATGGGGTGTATAGTTTACTTTTTAGTATTATTGAAATATTTTTCTTCCATACTCACAACCAGTTTTCAAAAAATTATTGATTGGATTTTTGCAATCGGTTTTTTTACTCTTGCAGGGTACAATTTTGCTAAACATTTCGAACAAATTTCATTTAATAGCAACACTTTTGGATTACTTTCTTTTTGGATTATTGTCAAAAGTTTATTTTACTATGCAAAAAAAATAAATGAACCGCCTACAGTTAATATTTTGGAATCAAGAGAATTTTGGTCAATTAATGGTTTGTTTTTTTACTTTACAATGACTTTTTTTATCTTTTTGTTTTACCATTTTATAAGTAGCCATGTTGTTATTAGCAATCAAAAGATTCCTATGGTTTTCACTTATTTATGGGGTGCGCATAATATTATCATCACTATTTCTTGTATAATTTATAGTAAAAGCATAAAATGCAATCAGTAGAAGACGTAGTTATTTTGGTGTTGGCAGGCAGTCTGGTGATGCTTGTTGTTGTGTTGTTTGTATTTTTCTTCATCATAAAATATTACAAAAAGCAAAAAGAATTTGAAATTGAGAAAACTGCTATTCTCAAGCAAGTAGAAATTGAAAAACTGCAATCAACTATTGAAATTAAAGAAGATACTTTCAAGCATATAAGTAGTGAAATCCACGATAATGTTACCCAACATTTAAAGGTATTAGGCATCTTAGTAGGGAGCTTGCCAGATACTATAGAAAATAAATCTATCATTAGCCGAGGTTTAGAAAAGGCAATTGACGATTTGCGCGATTTAAGTGGACGGTTAGATCATAAACGATTAATTAACATTGGGATTATTGAAGCCATACAAATTGAGTTGGCTTTGTTGGAAAAAAGTAAAAAATACACTACAGAATTAATTATCGACACAAACATTGTTTCAATAGCAGATGATAAACTCATTATTGTATTTAGAATGATACAAGAAAGCATAAACAATATCCTAAAACATGCTAAAGCTAACCATGTGTATGTAAATATTACGGAATCTGCTGACGAAGATTTTATTCTAATTGGAGATAATGGTCAAGGGTTTCAAGTTGATAAAGCAAAAGGGACAGGTTTAGGGCTGGCAAATATTTACACTCGGATAAAACTTATTGGTGGTGAGGCTACTATTAAAAGTGAAATTGGGAAAGGAACTACCACATTAATCAAAATTCCAAAAAAATAATTTTATGTACAGTATAGTATTAGTGGATGATCACATTGTGTTGCGGAATGCCTTGGCATCTATTATTAATCGGTTGGATAATTTTATGGTGCTGTTTGAAGCGGATAATGGGAAAGATTTTATTGACCAAATTGAATTTAATATTGTTCCTGACATTGTTCTGCTAGACATTACCATGCCAGAAATGGACGGATATGCTACAGCAGCTTGGATAAAAAAACACCACCCAAAAGTGAAAGTAATGGCTTTAAGCATGATGGACAATGAAACTTCCATAATCAGAATGATTAGTAACGGTGCGAAGGGATTTTTGGTAAAAAACGCTAAAACCGAAGAATTAGTATATGCGCTGAATGAAATTATGAAAAAGGGTTTTTATTTCAACGATTATGTTAACTCAAAGATTGCAAAAGCCATTCAATCGCCTGACGAGGAATCTGTTGGAGAAATGCCCATGGAATCTATTATGCTAACTCCAAAGGAAGTTGAATTTTTAATCCAGATTTGTACGGAAAAATCACACAAAGAAATTGCAGAGCATATGCAGGTAAGCCACCGAACAGTAGATTACTATCGTGATACCTTGTTCAATAAGATTGGGGTAAAAACCAGAATTGGATTAGTAATTCATGCGTTTAAAACAGGAATAGTAAAGTTTTAATCGTAATGGGCTTACTTTTTTCATTTAAGATACTGCGCACTAGCTACTAAACTCTCATAGAAGTCTTCGCCGTATTTTCTAATTAGTGCCTCTTTCAAAAATTCGTACACAGGTACTTTCAATTTTGTGCCTAGGGAACAACCTCCACTACATAAGTCTGTCCGTGGTTCGTAATTTACATATTCTAAATCAGGGTCTTGTTCGCTTTGAGTTATTCTGATTGGGAATAAATGACAACTAAGTGGTTTTTTCCAACTGATTAAACCCTTGTTGTACGCTTCTTCAAAACTACATTTAATTACTTTTTGGCTATCTCGGTAGGCGTAGGCACAAATACCGTTGTTGATTGTTGGTGTTACCCAACCGAACTCTTCATCAAATGTGTAGTTTCCTTGTTTAGCTATTTCTGCAACACCTGCCTTGGTCATAAACGGAATTACAACAGGTAAGTATTTATCTATTTCTGCTTTTTCCCAGTTTTCTAATGGTGCGCCAGCGTCGCCATCTTCGCAACAGCCTCCTTTACATTTCGTAAGGTCGCAAACAAAATGTTCTTCTAATACTTCGTCACTAATTAGTTTGTTATCAATCGCTATCATCTTTTGACTCTATTGTTGAGGAATATTTGTGTTGGGATTAATTTGTGTTATTAACGCTTCCACTTGAAAGTGTTTATTAAATGTTTCATGTCCAATAATAAGAAATCTGTTACAATTCCAAGCGAATCAGCATTTGGCGTTGCATCAAAGTACAAAGCTCCCCTAAGAAAATGTTTGGTGGAGTCGGTCATAAAAAATTGATTGGCTGTGGCCACATTGCCCCCAACTCTAAAAAACATTCCATGTACATGATTCGGTGTAGTGAAGAGTGAATCATCAATGGAACTTGCTTTGCTCGTATGTTTATTGGTAAGTACAAATGCATCAGTAACCAACTTATCAAATTTGTTTGCGCCAATTTCTTTGTAGCTAATATAAATCCTGCCATTAAACTGCGGAAAATTTACATTAATCCACCAAGGGTTTTCCGTGGTGTTTCCAAAGAAGGTACTATCCTTTACCACTTGGGCATATTTTGGAAATTCAAAAGAATATGGATAGCCAGGTTGATCAAACACGTGGTACTCCTTTTTTGGTAAATCTATTTGAAAGTATCCTTTTGGCTTAGGTACAAACGTACTGTTGCAGGCAACAAGTAACAAGGTTGACAAAATAATGTAAGCCAATGGGCTGTTCTTAGTGGAAAATAGCAAGCTTAATTTTTTGATAGATAAACAATTCATGTAAACAACAGCGTCTGTGGTGCAAGTGTAACGGTTATTTATGCTTCTTGCTGTATTATGGTCACTTTTATTTTCAATAGCCGTTTTTGTTCGGCCTCTAAAACGGTAAAGGAAAAGTTACCGCTGGTAATGGTTTCTCCTATGGTGGGGATATTTCCTGCAATTTCCAAAACCAATCCTGCCAATGAATCACTTTCTCCTTTTAGCAAAGCAAACACATCTGGATTTAGGTTCATGGCCTTGCACACGTCGTTCAGCATCACTTTTCCTTCAAAAACGTAGTTATGTTCATCTTCTTTTTGGAAAAAGGATTCTTCATCATCAAATTCATCCCTTATTTCTCCTGTTACTTCCTCTAGCACATCCTCTAGGGTTACAATACCACTCGTTCCTCCAAATTCATCTACCACCACAGCAAAATGAATGCGTTTGCTTTGGAACTCTCGCAACAAATCTTCTATTAACTTCTGCTCATGCACAAAAAAGGCAGGTCTTAGTAAACTTAGCCAATTAAAATCATCAGCTTGATCTAAAAAAGGAATCAAATCTTTTGTGTGTATAATTCCAATCACTTTGTCCAAATCTTCATCATACACCGGTAGCCTGCTATAATGCCATTCCCCGAGTATGCTAATTAATTCTGAGTAAGGCGTGTTTTTTTCTATTCCGTTAACGTCAATTCTTGTTTTCATTACTTGTTTCACCGTAATGTTTCCGAATTTGATGATACCTTTTAGAATATTCTTCTCATTGTCCGACGTATTGTTCTCCGTGCTTAAATCAATGGCATTACCCAATTCTTCTAAACTGGAATGACTACTTTTCGAAAAATTTTTCTCTATGGTTTCGCTATAGTGTACAAACCATATACTTGCTCGGCTAAACAATAAATAAATAAGCTCCACCAGCCCCCCCATATCTTTTGCAAACCTGATATTGTTTTGCGCAGCGAGTACTTTTGGCATTACTTCACCAAAAAGAATAATCACCGAAGCAATAATTACCCATTTCACCGAAAACTCCATCCAATATGCATTGTACTTGTCTAGGTTAATTAAATCTGACAAAAGCATGTTGGAAATGATAATGATTGAAATGGACACCAAACATTTTGCAATCAACAAACAGCCCAGTAATACCTTGGGATGTTCCATCAATTCAATAATTCTTTTGTAATTAGCCTGTTGTTTCGTTTTCAGCACATTGAAGTCTTTGTGCGTAAGCGAAAAAAAAGCCACTTCAGAGCCACCAATCACAAATGCAAAAATCAATAGTACCAATAAGAGAAATACCAAAGAAGTAATGCCTTGCGCTTGCATTCCCGCGATTAGGTTCAAGTGGTATGGATGCTGCACAAAGTTTTCCCAATTGGGTTTCAACGCATTCAACAATAAAGGATAGTCCAAAATTTAATAGTTAGGTGATGCTTACCGCCAATGATAAGCGAAAAAATGGGTCGCTAAAATATTTTTTATCGTTGTAGCTAATTAAAATGGGAAATCATCGTTGTCAACATTGTTCGAGAGGTTCGGTGAAATAGGGTGGGAGTGGGGTGTTTCTGCTAACGTATTTGTTTCCATTGGGTTTACACCATTCTTTTTGTCTAATAATATCAAGTTCTCTGCAATGATTTCTGTAGAAAAACGCTTGTTTCCTTCCACGTCCTGCCATGCATAATGGTGCAGCTTACCTTCTATATATATATAGCTTCCTTTGTGTAAATATTTTTTTGCCAATTCTGCCAAACCACGCCAAGCAATAATCGAATGCCATTCCGTTTGAGCAATTACTTTTCCAGTTTTGTCTTTATAGGTATCAGAAGTTGCCAATGGAAACTTGGCCACCAATACATTCCCTTCTAGATTGCTAATATCTGGGTCTTTACCCACATTCCCCATCAGTATTACTTTATTTACCCCTCTCATGCAAAACAATTTTTTAAACGAGTTTGATGAATTCCTAGTTTAAAAATAGGAGTTTTAACTAAACAGCATAAAAAAAATTGCGCAAGCCGAATAAAAAATGAAATTCACTCCAAATAATGTAGTTCCAATCTCTTTTGGGGGTAATGTCCCTTCAACAAATGCCCATAAAGTTGTTGTTCACTTTTGCCACCCATTCACAAAAATCAAAATGATGGGTTAGTCATCATTCAATGCATCCATCCTGCATTTGTAGAAACGTTGTACGCAAAGTCTCCCAGCCATCTTCTCCATAACAAACGCACACCATCAGTCGCTCCCCACAAACACCTTCACCCGATAAAACTTTCGAGCATTTGTGGCTAAGAAACCTTAACACAACAAATGATGCATTTTATGGCTAGTTTTTGTAGACTTTGCTACCTATTACTAACCACTAACAATTAACAACTAACCACTAATAACTAACCACTAACCACTAACCTCTAATATTTAATCTTTATCTCAAAAACCAAAGCATCATTACTATGAACCAAAAAACTGGAAGCATCAAATTTTGGTGCGCTCATTCTGGGTAAAATATTATTTGATGCGCCAATCCCTTCTTTAGGAATCCCCAGAAAATTCACATCCAGTTCATTGTTGTTGTTCTCATCGTGTATCAATGAAATGGCATACTTGCCCGGACGAACATCCGAAAAAACAAGCGTAGCAGAATG
>JAIXOJ010000029.1 GCA_027486835.1 Chitinophagaceae bacterium | reverse complement strand
CAAGTAAATAAAGAAATTAAGTAGCAACGCTTCAAGTGTTTTTACTT
Organism: Chitinophagaceae bacterium; assembly: GCA_027486835.1. Lineage (GTDB taxonomy): Bacteria > Bacteroidota > Bacteroidia > Chitinophagales > Chitinophagaceae > Parasediminibacterium. The sequence continues at coordinate 82,773 of JAIXOJ010000029.1, read as the reverse complement.
CAAAGGTTTTCATATGGCAAAGCAATCGTTAGAGGTCGTCCCATTTCTATGGGGAGACCTTTTTTTTTGACCAATATTTACCGTATTATTACAGTACCTAGAAGCTTAGTTAATTCTCTTTCCATCACCTTTAAGTCACTGTGAATTTTGATTAATACCATTTGTTCTTCCAAACTAGCTTTCGATAAATCTTCTTGATTTTGCTCCAGCATTTTTTTAAGTTTTCGTAACTTATAATAAGTGATACTTGCCAAAACATCTTGTTTGCTATTGTCCTGATCAGTTATGGTCTTACCAATGTACATTTTATCCCAGTTCGTACTTAATTCGTATGGAAACATGGTAATGTTAACTACGATATCCCTTAATACTTTATCCTCCAAATAAGTAAAATGGTTGGTATCTGGTGCCAGCCCGTTTTCGTAATCTTGTTTATACATTTGAAATAATTTTTCAAGAATTGGATTATCAAATGGAAAATTCAAGATTTCATTAAAAATATAGTTGGCCACGGTTTGTTGCTCATCAAATTGATTTAACCCAAATTCGAGTAATATCCGAATGATATTTCGTTCTTGCTTTTCATCATTGCTAAGTAGGGTAGTGGGTGTGTTGGTATTTTGAAGTGGGTCATCTACTCCCTCGTCCTCAAGCCCTTTTTCTTGGGGGTTATTCTTTAAGGTCTTTTTTTCTTCACTAGCAATTTTATCCCGCTTGAATTTGTTTACAAGGGATATAAGTCCACCTTCATCTATTTTGAGAATGGACGAACATTGTTTAATATATTCTTGCTGTTTGGTAAAATCCTCTGCACGGTTTATTTTACTAATGGTTTCAGCCATTAGGTTAACCAGTGAATTCTTTTTGTCTATGTCATTTCCTACTTCTTTTAGTTTTACTTCTAATTGAAATAAGATGAAATCCTTCTTATTGGTTGTAATAAATTGCCTAAAGGCATCGGCTCCCACTTTATTTACATAGCTATCTGGGTCTTCGTTATCCGGAATCAGCACTAGCTTAACGTTAATACCCTCTTCTAGTGCCATGTCTAAGCCCCTAAGGGCTGCATTAACACCTGCTTTGTCTCCATCGTATATGATGGTTAGGTTATTGCTGTATTTCTTTATTAATCTCAGTTGATCAACTGTTAAGGAAGTACCACCACTAGCAACCACATTTTCCACACCTGCTTGGTGTAAACTTACCACATCAGTATAACCCTCTACCAACAAGCATTCATCTTGCTTGTCAATGGCCATTCTGGCAAAATAGGATCCATAAAGAATTTTACTTTTTACATAAAGTTCATTTTCGGGTGTGTTAATATACTTTGGTGCTTTTTCTGCTTTTCCTATAACCCTAGCTCCAAAACCTATTATTTTTCCTGAATTATTGTGAATTGGAAAAATGATTCTACCACGATAGTTATCAACCAGTTCAGTCTCGTTTCGTACAGCTACAAGCCCTGTACGGGGTAGTATGTCTCTATTGAATTGATTATCAATTAGCGTTTTGGCTAGAATATCTCTTTGGTTGGGACTGTACCCTATTTGAAATTTTTGGATTATTTCGTTATTAAACCCTCTTTGATGTAAATAAGTTAGTGCTATGGCTTTACCTTCTTCCGAGTCAAATAACTGAAAACTAAAAAATTTATTGGCAAAACTGTTGATTATATAAAGGCTGTCTGCAGCAAGTAAATGTTGTTTTTGGAAATCAGATACAACAGTCTCTTCTATTTCAATACTGTATCGGTTGGCAAGCCATCTTAGCGCATCAGTGTAACTGAACTTCTCATGCTCCATCAAAAATGTGATGGTATTGCCGCTTTTTCCACATCCAAAACATTTGTACAATTCTTTTACTTGTGAAACAGAAAAAGAAGGTGTTTTTTCGTTATGGAAGGGACAGTTACCAATATAATTACTGCCCCTTTTCTTGAGTTTTACAAAATCGCTAATAACATCTATGATGTCAATACTATTTTTTATCTGTTCGATGGATTGTGGTGATATCACTTGATCGCGTTATTAGTAGGGTAAATAGTAGTTAGCTCCTTTGTTGTAGGAGATTATCAAGTGCAGGTTGTATGGTAGGATAAGTAAACTCAAAACCTGTTTCTTTAATTTTTTGATTACTAACTGTTGTGCTTTTCAACACCTCAATACTCATCTCGCCCAAAATCAATTTAAGCAAAAATTCAGGCACATGTATGGGTAAAAACCATCTTCCCCTCATGAGTTTGGCAAGGGTTAGTGTCAGTTCTTTATTGGTAACTGGATTATCAGCCACTGCATTAAATACACCTTCCAGTTTTTTGTTTTCAAGAACGTATAAAAATAAGTTGCAAAGGTCATCCAAGTGTATCCAACTAATCATTTGCTCACCGCTACCAAGAATGGCAGCCACACCACCAACCAATGGTTTTCTAAATTCAACTAACGCACCACCCGTGTTGCTCAATACAATTCCTATTCTAATTATGGCCAATCTTTTTCCTAAACCTTTAAAGGGTTGAACGCTTTTCTCCCAATCTACACAGGTCTTGCCCAAAAAATCTGAATTTGCAACTGATTTTTCAATAAATCCATTTGAACAGCTCTGTTCAGTATCAGGACCATACCAACCGATGGCTGAGGCACTAATCACCGCTTTTACTTGATTATTGGTGGTGCTAAGCGTATCTACTAATAATTGCCCGCTTTTGGTTCTACTGTCACTAATGATTTTTTTACGTTGTTCTGTCCACCTTTCATCTGCAACACCAGCACCTGCTAAGTGAATTACATAATCAGCATTTGCGATAGCATCCTTGTCTATGTAACCACTTACAAAATCCCAAAGAGCGTAAGTAACATCTTTCATAGGTTGCTGCACGGGTACTTTCCTTGTTAACAAGGTAACAGTGTATCCATTGTTAATTAATATGGTGGTCAATCGTTGCCCAATCATACCAGTACCTCCAGTTATCAATACATTAGCCATTTTCAATAGTTTTATTTATAACTAACAAAGGGTAACATAAATCGTTACCCCCTAATTTTTTTACTCTTTTTTAATCCGCCAAACAATCTTTTCTTTTAAATCTCTTACGGGGATTTAAAGGGTACATAATATTTTTTCGGTTTGCCTCTCGCCTTTGGTGAAAGGTTGGGGTTAGGTTTCACTAACAGCTAGAAAAAACATTTATGAACCCGATATAAGAAGTTAAGCAATTCAAAAGGGTGGCGAATTTCGCAAAAAGAAATTAACTATCAGCTTAAAATTAAAAGTTGATGTAAAAACGAATGCTGATTCCTTTCTTTAGTTGTAAATTTTTAATTTATAGGCAGAAACTTCATAGGAATAGGGGATAATTCTTGTGGTTTTCTAGTTAATTAGGCTTGTTTATAGTCCCCCTAATTTTATCTGGTGTCCACATCAAATAATTAGCTTTTTTTTGCGCTTCAATAAATACTATACGAAAAATATGAGATTGACTACATCTCGCCTAGTAATATGCTCCTTAATTCTATTGTTCACAACCAGATTCAATGTTGCTGGACAAAAAAATGCCATTGGATTTTATGGTACTGTTAATGATTATGTGGGAGATATAAACAACAATAAATTCCAACTTTTTAAAACCAAATACTTCAAACCTGGCATTGCCATGAAATTGGAACAGTATTTAAGTCCCTTCTTTAATGCGGAGGAAACTTTTGCTTACGATTGGGTACAATATCAAACAGATAACAAACTTGCTGGGGTTGATGCACAATTTCTTTCTTTAGATTTTCGATTCAAATACAAGTTTGATAATGATTTTAATATTCGCTCCACATCGCCCATAAAACCGTTTATTGATTTTGGGGTGGGGGGCAATTATTTTAAATCTCGTGAATTCATTAAAGATAAATCGGGTAAACAAATTTCAGAGGATGCAAAGTTTCATCTAGTTCTTGGAGGTGGTATTACTTTTAGAATTAACGAAAAACTTAGTTTCGAAATTGGTAGTAGGGCTTACATGCCCTTGTATGATTTATGGGATGGCATTGGAAAAGAGGGTACCGATATTTGGACAAACGACTTACACGTGCAGCACAGTGCTGGTTTTGTTTTTGCTCTACAGAAATCCTTAGACTCCGATAAAGATGGCGTTCCTGATAAAAGGGATAAATGCCCCAATACCCCTAGGGGGATGAAAGTGAACGCTGTCGGTTGCCCAAATGATCGCGACAATGACGGAATACCTGACTATGAAGACAGATGTCCCGACCAAGCTGGACCTAAAATGTTCAATGGTTGTCCTGACAGAGACAACGACTACATTCCTGATATTGATGATGCTTGTCCTTCAATTTATGGTCTAGCCAAAAACAGGGGTTGTCCAGATAGTAACACCCCTCAAAATAAGGAGACTAATACCGATGGTGATTCAGATGGTGACGGCGTTCCTGATTCTAGGGATAAATGTCCGAACACCCCTCGTGGTACCACGGTGAATGCCGATGGTTGCCCTATACAAAAAGAAGAGGACAATACCGATACAGACGGCGACGGAGTGCCAGACAGAATAGACAAATGCCCCACCAAGTTTGGGCCAAAATCAAACAGGGGTTGTCCCGAGGTGAAACCAGAAATTAAGAAGCGATTGAAGTTTGCTACTCGAGGTATCTATTTTGAAACTGGAAAAGCCATTTTAAAGCCTGAATCATACCCAATGTTAGACGAAGTCGTAGATATTATTAACCAGTACCCAGACTATGATTTAAGAATGGCTGGACACACTGACAATGTGGGAGGGGATCAATATAATTTACAGCTTTCCCAAAACAGGGTGGATGCAGTAAAAAACTACTTAATTAATAAAGGAATTGCCGCCGGTAGATTAGATGCTACAGGTTATGGTAAAACTAAACCCATCGCTACTAATGCTACCCCTATTGGTAGGGCCTTAAATCGAAGAGTGGAATTGGAGCTGTACCTGAAATAAATTTTTAATCACTTATACGGATGTAATGGCTGTAATAAAAGTGAAGTTATTCCACCGTGTTAATAATTCATTTGGACGAAAAATTAATTTTTCATTCACAATTGGAAAAATTAGTCGAATATTGTGTCGATAAAGCTGTTTAATTCTTATACAAAAGGAGTAAGTTAATGAAAAAATTATTGGGTGTTGTATTATTCTTAATTGTAGTAAAATGCTACGGAATATCCCAAAAGCCTAATTTCAAGCTAGAAGTTCCCAGTTCAGAAGAAGTCCCTTTCGAAGGGGGAATGAGCTTGCTAATTGCTTGTGGAATTATTTACGGAGCAAGAATTGGAAGGCATGAACCAGTAGAAGATTAGAATTACTGTTATTTGCCGTAAGTTTTTCAAAAAATTTTCAACTTTAAAGAAGCATCCCCTCATCAAGGGATGCTTCTTTTATTTTATTCCCTTCAGGAAACAAGCGGGTCATAAAAGTTTTTCGTTTTAACCCTCGCCTTTCGGAGCGGGGTTGGGGTGAGGTTAAAATTATGGGAGCTAAAATCTTTTATCCACCCCCAAGAAACTCAACCACATAATTCCCCTTTTAAGAGCAATATCCCTTCAAAGTTTTATTCCAAATAACCAGCCTTTCAAAAAGTTTCTATAAAAATGGTTAAGTACCTGCTATACCGTTTTTCTTTTCTGCATTTTTGTAAGATGATTAGCACATTAAAATTCTTCGTTTCGTTTATTCTTTTAGCTACAATTTCTACCATCTCTGCACAATCAGTTCAAAGTAGCCTAAACAGTGAAGACAGCATAAAAGGATGGCACTTAAGGGATAAGGGAAAAGAAGGATTTGCAGGTATTAGCTTGGAAAAAGGATATACCCTTCTAAAAAGTAAAACCAGTACAAAAGTGGTAGTTGCCGTAATAGATTCTGGCATTGATACCCTTCATGAAGATTTAAAAAACGTACTTTGGATAAACCCTAAGGAAATTCCCAATAACGGAAAAGACGATGACGGCAATGGCTATGTGGACGATATCCACGGTTGGAATTTTCTAGGGAATGCTAATGGAGAAGAAGTAGAAAAGGCTTCCGCGGAAAAACCAAGGGTCTATCATTGGTTTAAAAAGCAATTCTTAAACAAACAAATTGATACTACACAATTCACCCAACTAGAAAAGCGACAATACAAAATGTGGCAAAAAGCGGCTTTGGAAATTGAACCTACCCAAGACAACATCATGCAATATGAGGGATTGAAAAACATTGGCAAGAAAATAAAAGAATGGGATTCAGTTATCCGTGTGGAGCAACATATTCAGGAGTATAAATCCGAAGAACTTGAGCATTTTGAATTTAAGAGTGATATAGGGAAAAGCGCCAAACTTGGATTTTTAAATCTCATGAAGGCTTTGCCCTTTGGTAGTGATGTAAAAAATACCTACATCTTGGATGCTTTGCAAGAGGAAGTGGCCAGATTAAAGGATGAGGTGGAAGCAAAAGATATAGTGCCCGAAGATGTACACAATACCATTATCAAAGACAAATACGATGATTTTAATGACAAGTATTACGGTAACACCAACATTATGGGCAAAGGCAGTATGCACGGCACCCATGTAAGCGGAATTATTGCTGCGGATAGAACGAACAATGTGGGCATTAAAGGCATTGCGGACAATGCCAGCATCATGGTACTAAGGGCCGTGCCTAATGGCGATGAATACGATAAAGACATTGCACTTTCCATTCGCTATGCAGTAGATAATGGGGCTAAAGTGATTAACATGAGCTTTGGAAAAAGTTTTTCTCCGCAAAAGCAATGGGTGGACGAAGCCATTGAATATGCTGCTTCTAAAGACGTACTCATTGTACATGCCGCAGGGAATGATGGTAAGAATATTGATAGTGTAGAAAATTACCCAAGTACCGACTTTGTAAATGGCGCTAGGGCTACTAATGTTATTACCGTGGGTGCAAGCAGTGATTTTGTAATTACCAGTAATTATATAGCTGGTTTCAGTAATTACGGTAAACAGAATGTAGATGTATTTGCACCTGGTGTACAAATCTATAGCACATTGCCAGGTGGAAATGTTTATGGCTTTTTAGATGGCACCAGTATGGCTTCACCAGTAGTGGCAGGACTTGCCGCATTAATCCGGTCTTATTATCCCAATTTATCGGCCATTCAAACCAAACAAATTATTGAGAAATCGGTCACTTTTTTAGATGCCAAATCTATTTGCACCAAGCCCGGAACAGAAGATACCGTGAAACTATCAGATGTAAGTAAAACTGGTGGAATCGTAAATGTTTACAATGCCTTGCTTGCTGCTGAACAATTCAGCAAGCCTATTAAAACTACTCCTGCATTGAATAAGAAAAAAGCAGCGGTTAAACAGTAAGGGGTAGTTGGGAAAGCTGATTGCTCAAGAACAGTTACCCTCTTGAACGCTTTGCTTTATACCAAAAAAGGGTTGCCAACTAGTGAATGAGTTGGCAACCCTTTTTTTATTTAACTTTTATGGTTTGTATAACCTTGTTGGGTACTTGCTCGGAAGCGCTTATTTATTCAAAACGCTTTTGCGGGTGTCCTTCTGGTAAACTCCCGTAAATTCTTTTATATGCTTGAACAAGCGGTGGTAATGGTTTATACTTCGCATCCTCAAAATCATCTTCAAATTGTTTATCTAGCATTTCCAGAAACGCATCATTCTCTTTTTCTTTTTGTTCTTCAGCAATTTGCTCCAAAACAGCATCGTTTGGATGATAAGTTTGATGGTCGCCTTTGTTTTCTTCTATTTTTTGAGGTGCTATCGTATAAAGTCTCGGAAATTCATACTGCCAATCGCAATAATTTAATTTTAGCTTAGAAAAAATATATTCGTAGAATGGACTTAAATCTGCACGTTTATTTACCCATATCGAGCCCATGTAAAAATCCATGTAATCATAGCTTTTTTGTAACGTATCAAGTTCAAGGTTAAAAAAATTGGACATAAACAATCCGCTACCTCTCATCGAACCTAAGTTGAAAACAATCCCATCTTGGTCATACACAGTATGATTGTTTGAAAAAATATCATAAACACAAAGCCCAAGGGTATAATCAAATTCTTCTTGCACATTTATGTTTTCTAAAGAGTCTTGTTGGAAGGAGTTTAAATCTGGAATATCTAGGTTCCCGCTGTTTGATTTTAATCTGTTGATTTGCTCACTCAACTGCTTATGTTCATAGTATTGTTGTTCTCCCGTTGGGTGGAATATTTTAATAAATTCAGAATTAATCCAACCGTTCGGAGCTATTTTAAATAATAATTCATTGCGATCCGAAAATATCTTTCTAAGCATCTCAAAACATTGATTATCTGTTTTCTCTCTTTGATCCATATTTATAAATGATTTTATTTACAGTGGGTTAAATCGATAAATGCTCTGCCTTTGTTGGGAAATCTTCATGATATCAGCTCATAATTGAAGTCCATTATTTTAATACTACAGCTGTTTCATCTATTGGCGATGAACTGAATATTCCCATGGATTAAATGTTTTCTAATTTGCTAATCCATTCATTAAAATGTCGACATTTTTGCCTTAATAAATTCAAGCCAATATCTTCAGCTATCAATGGCCCAACCTGTGCTTTCTGCCCTTCATAATTGGGTAAATATTGAATGATGCGTTTTGAAGGTGCCGTTTTTGGTGATTCATTAATTTCCTCAGGGTTTGTTTGACCTATATCTCTTTTTAACCTTGTAATCCCAGATTGCTCATCAGGATACATGGTTAGCAACCTGTCTGGTTCAACTAAAAGCAATGCTTCAAATTCGTGCAACTGAACATAAGGAATAAAAGTAGGATGGTTAATATCTTGGCCGATTGCAGCTTCTAAAGCGGTAATTTTTTGATACGGATTTATGATGCCTTGGATTCGCGCTGAATAAGGACTTTCCGAGTCTTTTGGAAAGGCATACAAATCTATAAAACTTGTATAAAATGTATTCGCTCTCCCTCTATCTGATGCTATCCACCTCAAAACATCATTTCTGAATTTAACGTAGTTCAACAAACCTCCTTTTGCAGGTTTGTTATTTACGCTATCCCATCCTGTTTTTATTTTTCTGGTGGAAATAAAAATCTTCAATGCTGCAAAATGCTTCACCAAAACATCGTTTACAAAAGTTTCCTCAGAACTCCCCTATACTATTATGTGTAAATTTTTCATGGGCGTCCTCCAATTATATTTTTTTCCCAAATCTGTCCTGTCGAAAATTCTTCTAAGTAAGCTTGTAAGTGCGCAGTGTCGGGACGGTGATACGATGAATTTCTTCCTTTGCGGTCTATAACAACCAAATCGTCTAAATCAAAATTATTTACCAAACTAATGGACTGTGTAGCAACAAATACCTGACAGTAGGAAGACGCTGCTTTGATTAATCCTGAAACTGCATCAATGGCACTAGGGTGCAAGCCTAATTCTGGTTCATCTAAAAACAACACTGCGGGTAAGTCTTTTGGGTTTTGACCTAATAAACTGATTAAAGCAATCGTTCGTAGCATACCATCCGAAGCCTGCCCAGCATTAAATTCTTTGGTTGTGTCCTTTTCTTTCCATCGTAAAAGAATTTTTCCAAACTCTGGATATAAAACAAAATCATCAAAGAAGGGTAGTACTAACCTGATGTACTTTATAATTCTCAAGTAATATGGCTTTTCTTCCTCCTGTAATCTGAATAAGAAACTAGCTAAGTTTTCACCGTTTTGCTTTAACCATCTACCATCTGCTTGCGACCATTTCAACCGCATTGGTGCAGTGTCGCTGGTATTATGAAATTGGTACACGATTAATTTTCTTAGTAGATTTAGTATTTCTGTAGTAGTTGAATTATTTATCGTGGGTAGTTTAGCTTCATCATGTCCAACTCCACATGAACTCCATGTTGCTGGCTCACCTTTTTGGAAACTACTAAACCTATAATTTTCTTCCCTAAATACAAGTTTGTCTGGTTTTGCAAACATTAAACTGAACTTATAATCATTTATTCCATAACGATTACTAATTGAAATTTCAGCATCAATGCTTTTTGTTACATCTGCTCCATCATGCAAAATATCATTGGCACCACCTAGGTATGCTACATACTCCTGTAGCTTACCATCTGAGTTAAGGATCCAAGTTAGAAACTTAAAGAAGGAAATGAAGTTGCTTTTTCCAGCTCCGTTCGGGCCAATTAAAATATTGATTGGCCTTGCCTCAAAATTTTCAATCGATTTTATTGTTTTGTATCCTTTAATGGTAAAGGATTTTAATTTTATTTCTGACACGTTTTATTTTTTAATTCTATTCAAACTTCCTTTTTCCAATCGCTCCCCCCCCCCATAAATGCCACTTTCCAATGTTCATATTCAGGTTTTAGGTGGTTCTAAATGATTATCTAAAAAAACAAAAATACGCGCTACATAGGTATCTGTTTTTTTCATTTTCTTTTCCTATTGACGAATTAGCGCTACTGTCTTTATTGTCTTGGCCGTTTGATTAGTCATTAATAATCTTCTTGCTTCATTTATTAATTCTGCTCGTTATGGACTTTTAATGGTTGAAACAGAAAGGCAACTCCAAAAAAAGGCTGCCAACTCATTGAATAGATGCAAACAATACAACTTAAATCTAGCTGATTATACTATGACACACTATCATAAGCATACTGGTCTAAAAAGAATAGTAAAAATTACACGGAGACCTAAGCGACTGTACGAACCACCGCCTCTTACCAACTGGTAAGCGAATTTATTTGCTACCTGTCAAATTGTATTTTACCCCCACATTAAAGGCTAAACTGTTGTAAATAATCCTTTCCGATATGTCTTCTGATTTATTATAATTCCCCTCCGTATAGGTGTAGTTTTTATATAGATAATTGGAGTTAATGATATTGAATTCACTAAAAAAAGAAACCCTTTTCGTTTGTTTAAAACAGACGCCTATTGCTCCCTGAAAGCCTATATTTATCTTACCCTTAATGGTTTTTTCAGCCTCTATAGTTTCTATGATTTTATTATCCTTGTCATATTCGGTGATTGTATTATTCAATTTGGTGTCGTGTAGCAGGAAATTGGGTCCCGCTTTGATATAAATATTTGCTTTCTTTTTGCATGGAATCGTATAGACAAGCATTGATGAAAAATTATACACTTTATTTATGCTTTGCAAATCAAAGGCAGTTACTCTACCTACAAAATCTTTTGAAAACTGGTACTGTCCTTTTTGGGTATGAGGTACAATAAAGTTTGCACTTATTTCAACTCCTATAGTTGAGTTGATGTCATATCCTCCAACTAAACCTATTTGCAAACCATTGCCAGGTTTGTATTTAAATGATTTTGCAGAAACAGAATTATTAATTGTTTCCTGAAAAATCGCATAAGTAATTGGGTACGAACAGAATGAGTAACCTGTAAAAGCCTTAAGGTAAAGTTGTGCCTTGGTGGTAACTATACAGCTGCTTAACACAACAATAACTATAAAATTTAGGAATATTTTTTTCATACTATTTCAAATTTATTTTACAACCTAAACTCATAAAATATTGATTGATTACGATTGACTCTTTAAATCTTTGTAATGGCTTATCCTGGGTATTTTCGTAATCTTTTATTTCACTAACATAATCAATCTCTTTTTTTTGGGTATCAATATTATCAAGAGAAACAGATTCTCCGCGGGAAATAATACTTTTCAAATTTCCTTTTCTGGGTGTATAGGTATAAGTTTCAATTCCACACTCCCCAACTAAACTAAACTGCTTGCTTATTTGGTAATTGTACTCAAATCCAAATGCATATCCCAAGCTAATTCTAGGTTTAAGTGTGTATGTTTCTGAATAGTTTGAGTAGGTTTCTGAATTAAGTAAACATGAATAGCCAACTACGGTACTAAACTTTCCAATATAGTTTGACTTTCCATAGTCTTTATTTAGAAAAATGGTAGGATATAAATTTACAGATTTAAAATGCCAATCCGTAATCAATTGTTGAACATTACCAGTAGAATTACGACTAGCAATATCATTACTATGAGTATAGGAATTGCTGAAATAAGCAACACTTAATTCAAGTCCTAACCCCTTATACACCTCTTTGCCCACTGAAAGTCCATATTGCCCCCCTTTTGCCAAAGAGATGTTTCCAGTTGGATAAATGTAAAAGTAGTTGCCCCTACCCACAGGAATAGTAAGTTGAAAAAAAACGGGTGAGGGCTGCAAAGCAAGCGTACCGTTGTATCTAATGGATGGCTTGATGTAACATTTTTGCGCACTAGCACTGGCACATACAAGCAATAAAACGATGTGGAGTAAATGTTTAAACTTCACGTACTTTTTTTTAAATGAAGGAGGTTAAAGAACTGGTTGTAAAAGAGTCGCAATATATATTAAATGATCAGTCAACCTATTACTAAATTCTATGCGATTGCATTTTCTCTGTAACTGCTATTTACAGGTTTAAATACCATAAGCGAATAAAACGAAGCCCCCCATAACGACTTTTACAAACGATAACTGCTCACTAGGTAGGTGGGCAATTATCTAAATTACGAGCAACTAGGGTTATCGATTAGGCCATTGTATAGGTCAAAATTTTCTTGATCAAAGCACACGAATAGGACTTCCTTAATGATAGTTTGTTGTTGTAGATAGGCGGCAACAGTTTTTAAGGCAATTTTGGCTGCTCGTTCTTTTGGAAAAGAATAAATACCAGTACTAATATTTGGAAATGCTATTGAATGAACATTATTTGCAACCGCTAGATTCAAGCTATTGGTATAGGCATTTGTTAATAGGGTATCTTCTTGGTGATTACCCCCTTGCCAAACTGGGCCAACGGTATGAATAACATACTTGGCAGGTAGCTTACCTGCGGTGGTAATTACCGCCTCGCCTACACCACAACCGCCTTGTCTTGCTCTTATTTTCCTACAATCGTCTAAAATTTCTTTACCGCCTACCCTGTGTATGGCACCATCCACTCCACCACCACCCAATAGAGAGGTATTGGCAGCATTTACTACGGCGTCAACGTCTATTTTGGTAATATCCCCTTGAATTATTTTTATCATTTTGTTTTATTTGAATAGCCCTATCCCAAAGTGGCTTGCCGAAGTGTACTGAATCAGGTACAGTTACCATAAAATTGAAGCGTGCAATTGCAATAGTGCAACTGTTTTATCTATAATCCAAATTTTCTGTTTAGGCTGGATGAGTTAACCTGTAGGCTTTCAGAGGTATGTCGAATATACTTCGGTGGTTTCGACGGGCTCAACCACCGAAGTATATTCGACAGGCTCAACCACCGAGGTATATTCGACAATGCGTAACTAACAACCAAAGACAGCTAGCTATCACGTTTTATGCAAGTTGGTTTACTTGTTTGTACGAGTGATATGATTAGATGGAAAATCGTGTTAGCGGGTCTATACTTTATCATCGTTAACTGCTACTGGGATTTGGAAATCCCTTTTATCTGTTTAGGCGAGATGCGCTGCGCTAACATCTCGCCCAGCGGAATGTTTATATCTTAGCGAATGCCAGTTACAAACTGGCTTATTTATTAGACACGAGTGACCAGCTATGCTGAACACTCGCGCCAGTTGAAGCCAGTTGAAATTGTCGATTACCTTGCCATGCTTTCAACTGTTTCCGAATCAGACTTCTAGCGAGTATTTTTTCTTACATAGTCATTTTAAAAACATCAAAAGCCAATTGCCAATTGAATTATAAATTTAGAACAAATTTAAAGACGAAACCATTGGAACGCAATTCTGCAAAAACCTCATCAAGGGCAGTTTCATTTGTTAGCACTATCAATCAGGATTTTGGTTTTTGGAACTAATTTTAAATTCTGCTTATCTGACTTGTCGAAACCAGAGTTCTCAATAATGTCAATACAATTTTGGAAAGTCTTCAAAGCTTTATCATCATCATAGATGACTTTTAGTAAAATATCGCAGTATTTTTCCATTTTTTTGCTATTGAAAGGTGGCATTTCAATACCTTTAGTATTGATTAATCTGAATAGCATTAAAATATGAAATCTTACTTTTTTAAATGATGAATCTATTACTCCTTTTCTAAAAAAAGATTCTAATTTAAAATAACAATATGCACTAGTATAATAAGGTGAAAATATATGATCAGCTCCGAAAATAGTTGCTTTACCTTCATTTAGCTTCCTTACAATCGTTCCAAAAAAGCTTGTTACGTTATGAGGCTCATCTAAAAACATTGCTGCAAAAGACTTGATTTGAAATGGGACTGTAATAATTCTAGATTTTATTACACTATTGTCTGAATTATATTGCTTAGCTCTTCTCTCATAATATATTTTGTGTTCTCCATTGAAAGAATTATAATACTGTTCTAGGCTTCTCTGAAATTGGGTTAAGGAAGCCAATTGCTCTTTCTTGATTGGCGTTTGATTATTTGTTGCAAGAGTAATTCTTGTTTTTACCTCATCATCTGTAGTGGCAATTAACTTAATAGGGACACTTACTTTTCCAATAAAGTCTCCTTTTCTGTTATTATAAAGTACATTGCTAGTTTGACATCCGTTTACAATCTGATAGTCGGTAATTGTAAATTGATCACCAGTTGGTGATATTGAACTTGCAACAATAGTAACTCCATTATTTAAAACACTGAATATTTCTGAGTCTGCACTTGTCAATGTTGAGGCTATACCACCATTTACATCATTGTTGTCTCCTTGAAAATCTCGAACATTGTCTTCAAAAACATTTCGCAATACATCTGATTCATCAGCTACAATTTTCAGGAACTCACTAAAAGGAATGAGTCCAATGTATGCTTGTGAAACTCCAGATATTTTTGGTATTGTAACACGATTATTAAAAGTAATTGTTGTTGAAACAGACTCCTTCGTCTTTCGGTAAGCTGTAGCTAACTCTCTTGCGCCAAAAGGAGAGAATTTTATATTTTCAAAAAGATTTGTTTGTTCTAATGAACTTAGGCTATTATCTACAACTGCCTTCAAATTAACATCATCCACCCATTTGCCCGTGGTTACATAAAACAGTTTTAAGGAAGGATTCTCACGAAATTTCGGGGCTTTCTGAAAAAGAAAATTTGAAATCTCGGCTATTCGTTTTACATCTTCATTTCTTACTAATCTTGGTTTGACGGAAAAGAAATCTTGGACGCCAAAAAAGAAAGTATTCATGTCCCCACTGTCGAAACTTGAGGATGTTTTCGATTGAATGAAAATATATTCTATTTCTAAAAAATTATTTTTATCTAACAAATCATCAATTTCATCAGTTGACTCGATAAGTTGTCCATTTACTATCATCGCTATTCCGTCAATACCAGTGTCGCCACCTTCACCAATTGTAACAGTATCAATGTCAAAAGTTTTGTTGTATTCAGTTGAAACAATTGTATAATTTACAAGTTTCTCAAAATCTTTTGATTCTCCTTCAGTTGTTAGTTCAAGGTTTGTAAGAAGTTCTTTAATCAAACTTTCTGTAATTCTGTCCATAACTTATTATATATTTATATTTAAAAGATTAAGTGCAAATTTAGATTCTGTTATCTCAAATAAAAAAATCCGAAGGGCAAAATGTTAGCCTAGCGCTTCTAACCAAAAAAGATAAATGGGATTTCCAAATCCTATTTATTACAGGCTACACCAAACAAAGTAGAATAGATAATCCACAAAAAAAAAATGGGATTTTCTACAAATCCCATTTCCCTAAGCTAGGTACGTAAACTCTATTCTTTTCGCTGAACTAGACAGCTAAATGTAATGATTCCTATTTCCCTTGGTTCAACTCCACATTAAGGGTGAGTGTTTGGCGGGGTTCAATTTCTATTTCGGTGGTGAATTTGGGGAATTTCTTGGTGATTACGTTGGCGATGTATTTTGCTGGGGTGATGGAGTCCATACCGTAGATGCCTGTTTTTTTAGACTTGCTGGTGCGGCGGCGACCTGCGGTGAGGGGAAGTAGTTCTATGATTGCGCCTAAAACTGGTTTGCCATTGAAAGTGATGTTTCCTGTGATGGCGTTTAACTTGAGGTCGCGGGTTACTTCTGCCTTTATTTTTTCCATGGTGTACTTGGCCACCTTGTCATCATCTATTCCTTTGAAGGTACGTTTGCCCGCATCGCAGATGTCTGTAAGCATCTGCCAATAATTATTGATGTCTTCGTGGTTGTCGTTTATCAAGTCGGCACATTGCTGATCTAGCTTTGCGTACTCACTTTTGTAATTGAGCAACCATTTACCTATATCTGCTATTGTTTTGGGAAAATCTTTTTTCATCCCCTTTGCCTCTAGCTTAGTACTATTTTCTCCATCTGCACAAAATTGACCGAACTTGTTTATTCCGTCTATTACCCCTTCTACATTTCCACGGTGCCTAGCTGAGCGGATAGCTGAAAGCTGTGCATTCTTTTTGTCAACTGTTAAACCCTCTGCTCTGTTAAGGTGGCCTTCGAAGGTGTAGAGTTCTCTAATTAGATAATCTTGTTTGTCGTCTGCTTCTTGGGTGAGCTGGGTTTGCTTGGCGATGATTAAGAAGGGATTAAGGAGGCCATATACTTTAGTATGTAGGGCTTCTCCTTTTGCAAGATAGGGAGCATCGAATGTTGGGTATTTATCTTTAATTGTTGGTTGATCAACGGTGAATCGGTCGAATATAATTCGCCCAACAACTATAACATTTTCATTTTTGGTGGTTGTCTTTAATTTCTTCGCAGCCATACTATATGAATTGAAGACACAAAAATAATTGTTGCGTCAATATCTTGGAATAGAAGCGGTATCTTTTTACATACTTTTTTATCCACACTTGCTTAAAAAATGTGGATAACCGATAATGATGCCGATTTTATTTTCTCTAATTCATGGACTAGGTGGGATTGCAACGCTAATTGATAGTGAGTTGCATCGGCTAGATAGCACATCTCGGACGTTAGAAAGCCTATTGAATTAATTAGTTAGTGCTTTGCGGTTTTTAGATAGGTCGTTGCAGTATTTAGATGGGTCATTGCAGTGTTTAGAAGGGTCATTGCAGCCTTTAGAAGGGTCATTGCAGTGTTTAGAAGGGTTATTGCAGTGTTTAGAAGGGTTATTGCAGTGTTTAGAAAGGTCATTGCAGTGTTTAGAAGGGTTATTGCAGTATTTAGAAGGGTCATTGCAGTGTTTAGAAGGGTCATTGCACCCTTTAGAAGGGTCATTGCAGTCGTTAGATTGGCATGTTTTTTTTACGAAAAAGGGAAATTGCGCCATTTTGGCAGAAATTATAGCCCCCGTCCCCTAAAGGGGTGTTTGGGGAGGGTGGGTGTTTTATGGTTTAGTGGGAAGGGGGTCTGAACTGTGATTTTTTTGATGGTGGTGATTTTTTTATCGTGGGTCGGAAGTGTTTTTTAGGTTTTATTTTATTTCATTTTAATTGTGCGAATGATTAATGGGGATTGGGGGGCGGACACATAGGTCCGCCCCCTACGGTCTGCTATACTGAATAGAAAATAGTTTGCGAATTAGACCTCACCCTAACCCTCTCCAAAAGAGAGGGAAACACGAAGATTATTACGACTTTTTTTTGCAAACCATTTTCTCATGAGTATAAATGTTTTTTTGTGGATTGGGTGGGTTTGGTGGGTTTGGTGACATGATTACTACTTACCATCAGTGCGAAAGATTAATGGGGATTGGGTGGACACATTGGTCTGCCCCTACATTTTCAAATGGATCATATCCCCAATAAATTTTCATCTTTATGAATCATTTGATCCACAACACCCCTTTAGGGGACGGGGGCAGAGGACGGGAACTCCCCCCTACATCACCTTAAACCGCATACCAATATATACCATCCCCCCATTAACCGGCCCCCATACCATACTGCCATCAAAATAATTACCAAAAGGATGGTTGGCATCGATAAACAGTTGCGATTGTTTGACATTCGTAAGATTTTCACCGCCCAAATACCATTCCCAATGTGTACCCCATTGTTTGCTTACCTGAGCCGAAAGCTGCATATAGGCGGGTGAATAATCGTCTAATTGAAAAGCTACAGGGTTCTGTTTTGTGTTGGGCAATCGTTTTGCACCAATCCATTGGGTGGTTACATCCATTTTCCAATGCGTTTTTGTTTCATAAGCAAGATTCACAAATGCCCGGTGTTTTGCGGTCATTGGCTGCTGTAATAGCTGTCCATGATAGGTGGTTTGCACATCCAACCAACGGTAGGCCAACCGTACATCCAAGCGAGGCAAGAGTTGGTAATTGCCCTCTATTTGTATGCTGTTAGCAAAGGATTGTCCTTGCAGGTCGTAAAACAAAATTTGCTGAGGATGCGCATCCACATCGGCAATGGTTTGTTGGATAAAATCGGTACGATACATATCTAAGCTTAGTGTGCCTTTTCGTTTAAACAAACTAAACTGTTGCAATAGGTTGGCACCATAATTCCAAGCCTTTTCTGGTTGCAATCCATAGCCATAACTGTTTTTAGGTGGTACAATTTGGTACTGACGACTGCTTACAAATAGCCCAGTATGCTCCGCAAAAATATTCGCCACCCTAAACCCAGATCCAGTAGATGCTCGCAGGGTAGTGGTGGGGGTGAGGTTGTATTTTAGGTTCAATCGAGGGGTGAGTATCCACCCAAATTGGTTATGGTAATCCGTTCTAACACCCGCAATGGCAGAAAAAGCGGCGGTGGGGCTATAAGTATATTCTGCAAAAGCACCAGCCACGGTTTCCTTGCGTTGAAAGTTTTGCCCGCTAAAATTTTCCACATAATCATCGTTAGCAACACTCCAGCCGATGCGGTATTTGTGGTTGGTATTGCCCAAAATAGATTGAAAAATCATCTGTGCGTACAAAGAGGTTTGTCGCCCGTCATAGCTGTTTAAGCCATAATAAGATTGGTTAGCATAGCTTTTTGCAGAAAGTATTAAACCAATGCTTTTGTATTTTTTCTGTGGGAATAAATAGCCAATTTTTCCAAATAACCCGTACTGTTCCGTATTAAAGCCCACGCCGTAGTGGTGGTTGGTGAGCTTGTCAGTTGCAGGGTTAAAATCAATGGCACCCGCCTGCCTAGCATCATTCAATGCCTTCACGCCCCATTGGGCAAACAAACCGTTAGTACCGGTATATTTCCATCTATTAATGAAGTTCCATTGGTGGCCTTTTGGCATGTCCATAAAACCATCTTTGTTTTCATCTCTTTTGGTAGCAGTATTGTCCAGATGCGCCAAAAGGGTGGTACCTAAACGTGGATTCAGGTGATGGGTAGTGTTTACATTCGCCTCCAATCGACCAAACATATTGGCGTAAGCATTTACCAATAGTTTTTCGCCATTATCGGGCTTTTTCTCTTCAATATTTATTTGACCAGTAATGCTTTCGTATCCGTTGGCCACCGAACCTGTACCCTTAGAAATCTGTATAGATTCTAACCAAGGCCCTGGCACAAACGCCATTCCATAACTGCCAGATAGCCCTTTCATATCGGGAATATTTTCTGTGGTGATAAGGGTATAATTGCCAGACAATCCAAGCAACTGAATCTGCTTAATTCCCGTTACCGCATCGCTGTAGGCTACATCTACAGAAGGCGTGGTTTCAAAACTTTCAGAAAGGTTGCAGCAAGCCGCTTTTTGTATTTCCTTCGATCCCAAAGTGAGGGTATTGCTTACGCTTTGAGTGGCAATAGAGGCGGAAAACAATTTTCTGGATTGCACGGTCACTTCCTGCAAAGTGTTGGTTTTGCTATTCCTTAGTACAATTCTTAGTGCCGGTGTAGTACTAATGGACAAGGTATCAGGGATATAGCCCACATAACCCACGGCAATTTGTTCTTCCAGGTTTTTCACCGGCATGGTAAACACACCCAAACTGTCGGAGAGGATTACTTTTCCAGAATGCAAATTGGTAATGGTAGCATTGGCAATGGGTAAAAATCCACCCTTTGCGGTTTCTTCCAGCACCACCCCCGTAACGTTAAATAACGTACTTATAGAAGTGTTGGCGTTGGTAATGCCACCTTCTTTTTTCGTACGTGTGTATTGACAGCAACCGGGCAATTTATCATAGGTAGCCACGAGTGCCGTAGCATGACGGGTATCGTGACCCACGGAGGCAATTCGGTTTTCTAGTGCTAATAGGGTGTACTTAGTCGAGTCAAAAGTGACGGTAAGCAATTGGGTAGTTTTATTCCAATCAGCCTTTGAAACTCCCTTGATTTTCAAGGCTTTTTCAATTCTGTTTCTGCACTGAATGCAATCGCCCCAAACATGAACGGTATCTGTTTTAAATGATTGGGCAAAGAGGGGAGTTGTTAACCATCCGATAATAAGAATGGATAGCAAGCATATAATTTTCATGATAATTTATTTAGAATTTGACACCATGCTGAACATTTACGGCCTTGAGAATCGGCGTAATTTTCAGTATTAATACTTAGCGTGATTATGAGGCGGCCAAAGTTTCCTAGTTGTATAACTTGTGCAGAATTACCACCCCGCCCTGCGGGCACCCCTCGAGAGGGGAATTGTAGCCAGGGTATCCAGAAACCAACTTTTTTATACTGAATAGATAATAGCTTGCGAATTAGACCTCACCCTAACCCTCTCCAACAGAGAGGGAACCACGAAGACTATAGCGTCTTTTTTGCAAACCATTTTCTTATGAGGATAAAAGAATTTATAAAGTAGGTAGTAGGTAATAGATTGATTATACTGAATAGAAAATAGTTTGCGAATTAGACCTCACCCTAACCCTCTCCAAAAGAGAGGGAACCACGAAGATTATAGCGTCTTTTTTGCAAACCATTTTCTTATGAGTATAAGCAGTTAATTTACTTTTCAATTCTCTTAAGTGTATTCACTCAACAGGAGACAAAATCGTGCATCAACATCCAGAAAGTTTTAAACTTTCGGGAAGTATAACTAGTGCGTATTCCATTAGCTTCTTTTATCCTTTTAAGGAAATGCTGGCATCAAGAAATAACAGGTTGCCTCTTATAAATGGTTTACAACCAATGCAAAAGCTATACACTAAAATAAAGAAAACAAAAAGAGTAACTGCTTTGATAATCAAGCTACTTAATTGTGTACCTACTTTTTCGTATCGCCCTAATTGTTGAAAAATTAATGGGCAATATTGGGTGCATAAAAGGTTTTCGCACTTATCAGTTAAACCTCACCCCAACCCCTCTCCGAAGGCGAGGGGCAAAACGAAAAACTTTTATACACCCGCATAGGTTGGGGCTCAACAACCCGAAAAAAGTTGGTACGTTGTAATCAGTATCAAATTCTAAAAAGGCAAAAAAGTGCTTGTCTTCGTCTGCCTAGAGGTGGGGGATGTTGGTAATCAAACCTACAAGTAGTAGTAATTATGGGAATTATACTTTCCCTTTGGGGAATAAAGCTATAAGATACTTGTGGCAATGCCTGAAAAATAGGTACGGTGGGCAGATGAAAATCTCCATCGTTTAGGTGTTGATCGCTTGTTATTTTAATGGTGAGGCTGTGGTTGCTGCAACAGCCTTTCTTTTCCATTTTAGTATATGGTACTTCAGGTTCACTTTGGGTAATAGAAACAGCAGCAAGCCGATGGCAGCAATAAAAAAAATGCACAGTTACGCCCAATACAGCCACTGCATAAATGGCGGTAAAAAGGAGTAACGCAATCTTTTTCATAACTTGAAATTACAAAATGAATATGAGCTCAATTGAGTTTACCACGAATGCACGAATGGTTATGAGGTGTGTAATAAAAATTGAAAGACACCATTCAATAGCTTATTCGTGCATTTGTGGCAATAATCGAAAATGGGACTATCCTTTTTTCTTTTTTCTATCGTATTGGCAACACTCGTCTAGTTTTTTGTAAGCAGCAGAGGTAGCAGTAGTTTCTTCGGTATCATAACCCACAGCAGCTATTTTGGCTTGAATTTTTTTGGAGGAGGTTACGGTTGTGTCGAAAGTGAGGGATAGCATTTTAGTGTCCACATTCCATTTGGCTTCTGTTGCGCCCGCATCTTTTGCTGCTTTCTGAATGCTTTTCTTGCATTTTTCGCAATTGCCATACACTTTTACGTTGGCAGATGTTGTCGATTGGGCATGTCCATTACTAAGAATGAAACTAAATATTACCCCTAATAAAACACTTAACTTTTTCATACTGTACAATTTTTAATTTTTATTATAAGGAAACAAGAAAAGAATGGTTTACAACAATTGTAGTTAACTGGCCAAAAAATAAGGAGATAGTTTAAATAATTTCTCGACCAACTCGGACAAATATAGTCCTGCATCATTGGTAAGAAAGAAAGCAAGGTCATTTATTCAAATGATTGTGGAAAATTGTTTGTCATTCATTCAATAATCGTGTACGATAACCACCTTCTTTCACCATTTATGAAAAGGGTGGAGGTTACAACAATTAAAGTTAGTAAGTGAGCTATTCACCCGAAAATTGTAAAAATTTAGCCCAAACTATCCTTATAAATTCTTGTTTCCCTTATTTTCGTAACAATATGTACGTTATGAATGAACGAATTTTCCGAATCGCTATTTTAGATTTATATGATGGCTTTCCGAATCAAGGGATGCGTTGTATTAGAGAGTTGATTAAAAAATTTGCAACCGAACAGGCAGTTGCCATAGAGTTTTATGAATTTGATGTGCGTAAAGAGCTACAAATTCCCGATACACAGTTTGATGCCTACATTTCAAGTGGGGGGCCAGGGTCGCCGTTAGATTCAGTGGACACGGAATGGGAAAACAAATATTTCAATTGGCTTAGTCAGATAGAAGAGTGGAACAATAGCCATGATAACCTATCAAAGAAACAAGTGTTGTTTATTTGCCACAGTTTCCAATTGGCTTGTAGGTACTACAATGCTGGATTGGTATGTAAGCGAAAAAGTACTTCATTCGGCGTTTTCCCCGTACACATGATAGAAGAAGTGGTGGACGAACCACTATTTGAAGGGTTAAGAAATCCGTTTTTTGCTGTTGATAGCCGGGACTACCAAGTGATTCAACCCAACTACGAACAATTGGATAAAATAGGGGGGAAGGTCTTATCCATAGAAAAAGAACGCCCCCATGTTCCTTATGACCGTGCTGTGATGGCTATTCGCTTTAATGAACATTTCCTTGGCACTCAATTCCACCCAGAAGCAGACCCCATTGGCATGAGCATGTACCTGCAAACAGAAGAAAAGAAAAAGGCAGTGATTGATGAACACGGCGAAGCTAAATGGGAAAGTATGGTAGAACACCTCCAAGACCCAGATAAAATAGTGTGGACGTATAATCATATCATTCCCAATTTTCTACATCAGGTAGTTAATGGCGGCAGTGCCAACTAAAACTTTTGATTGAATAGCATCTTTTAAATAACCCGTCAGTTACTACAATCTGGCGGGTTTTTATTTCTTATACATATATCTTAAACTACAGTTACTGTTGAAACAAAAAGTTGTAATCATAGGGCCTGCCCACCCACTTAGAGGCGGTTTAGCATCTTTTGACGAGCGTTTAGCCCGTCAATTTCAGTCGCAAGGTTTTGATACTACTATCTACACCTTCTCCCTACAGTATCCCAATTTCTTGTTTCCTGGTACAACTCAATATTCCTCCGAACCCAAACCAACAGACCTCCAGATAAAAGTTCGCATCAATTCGGTAAACCCATTCAATTGGCTTTCCGTAGGGTGGGAGTTACGACAGTTGAAGCCAGTATTAATCGTGATTCGTTATTGGTTGCCCTTCATGGGGCCTTGTTTAGGTACCATTCTCCGATTCGCCAAAACAAACGGGTACACCCGACTTGTTTGTATTGCTGACAATGTAATTCCCCATGAAAAACGCCCTGGTGATCAGCTTTTTACAAAATATTGCTTTAAGCCAATAGATGCTTTTGTAACCATGAGTGAAAAAGTGTTTGCCGATTTAAAACAATTTACACAAAAACCAGCCCAACCCATTATTCATCCTTTGTACGATAACTTTGGCGAAGCCCTCCCAAAGGCAATGGCAAGAGAAAAAATTGGCATCCCTCAACAGCAAAACGTCATTCTATTTTTTGGGTTCATCCGGAAATACAAAGGACTAGATGTGCTACTGGAAGCCATCCAAATCTTAAAAAAAGCAACCTTAGCGCATGAGTTTGAAGGTTGTAAATTGCTCATTGCTGGTGAATTTTATGAAGACCGAAAGCCATACGATGACCTTATTCAGTCCTTAGACATTGCCGACCAACTTATTTTAAGAACCGATTTTATTTCAGACAGCGAAGTACGATTTTACCTCAGCGCCGCCGATTTTGTGATTCAACCTTATCGAAATGCCACCCAAAGTGGCGTAACCCCATTGGCGTATCATTTTGAGAAACCCATGTTAGTAACTAATGTTGGTGGCCTCCCGGCTTTAGTGCCTGATGACATTGTGGGCGTGGTGGCAGAACCAAACCCTGCGGCCATTGCTGAAAAAATTAGGGAACTCTACCAAAAAGGCGAGCAACATTATCTACCCAACATTAAGGAAGAAAAGAAAAAATACAGTTGGTCTGTTCTAGTCAATACCATTATTAAATTATCTGGGGCAGAAATTATTTATACTAAATAGAAAATAATTTGCGATTTAAACCTCACCCTAACCCTCTCCAAAAGAGAGGGAACCACGAAGATTATAGCGACTTTTTTTGCAAACCATTTTCTTATGAGTATAATGGTATCCTTATTGGTTCTAAAAGTTGCTCATTTATAATCGCAATAGCCCCACTTTATTTAATTGGTTGATTGGTTTATTGTCCCAAAAAAGTTCAAAATCATCAGCCAATCCTGCCGATTCATAATCGGTTTTTACATCCTGTAAGGTGTAAATTTTTTCATGATTAACAGAAACGGTGGATAACAGTTTCACTAACCATTTAGCAGCATCCAAATCCAGCTTTATTTCCACTGGTGCCTGCTTTGTGTGAAAAGTAAGGGTAGCCATTTCCCATTGCTGACCTTTTTTAGATTTGGTAAATGGGGTAATGGTTGGTTGCTGTCCAATGAACACAATCTTAGAATTGGGTTTGCTTTGCACTTGTTCTGGATCCAGTAAAGCATTTACGATAAAATCTGGTGTTATCTTGGTTTTGGGCACTTTAAAGTCAAACCATTTTTGGATAGGCTCTTCTAACCCAATCTGGTGCATAAAATTAAGTAGTGCTTTCTTTAATCCGAACCCAAATGCATCATGGTCAACGCCCGATTCATGGATAAATTCAATATCATTATTGGCAAAGCTGCCAATACTTTCTGTCGTTTTTTTAATACCATATTTTTCGGGATTCATTCCTACAGGGCTATGCGCAGTAAGTGCAAATTGATGCCAAAAAGCCGACTGCAAAACCCCCGATTTAAACATTTGCCGAACCATTTCTAGCGAATCAATGGTTTCTTGAGCAGTTTGGGTGGGAAATCCATACATCAAATAAGCATGTACCATGATGCCTGCCTCCGTGAAATTTCTGTTTACCCTCGCCACTTGCGACACACTAATACCCTTATCAATCAACTGCAGCAATCTATCAGATGCCACTTCCAGTCCCCCTGAGACGGCAATACAACCCGCTGATTTTAGTAACAAACAAAGATCCAAGGTGAAACTCTTTTCAAATCGGATGTTCGTCCACCAGTTAACTACCAGTTTTCTGCGGATTATTTCTAAGGACAATGCGCGCATTAAAGCAGGAGGGGCAGCTTCATCTACAAAATGAAAACCATTCAAACCAGTTTGGCTAATAACGGTTTCCATTCGATCGCATAATATTTGAGCGGTGAGCGGTTCGTAGCGTTGGATATAATCCAGCGAAAGATCGCAAAAAGTACATTTACCCCAATAGCAACCGTGTGCCATGGTGAGTTTTGCCCACCGGCCATTACTCCACAAACTATGCATTGGGTTGGCAATTTCTATGGCATCAATATAATCATGTAGCAAAAGGTCGCTGTAATCAGGCGTACCCACCTGACCTTGTTTATAATCTGGGATTTCCTTGTTGTCTATATAAACAACTTGATTATCTACCAAAGTGAACGTTCGCTTTAGTTGACTTAATGGCGTATGGCCTAGCACATGTGCAATCAAATGCTCAAAAGGTGCTTCACCATCATCTAGTGTGATGAAGTTGTAAAATTGAAAAACACGGGGGTCAGAAACAGAACGCAATTCGGTATTGGCAAACCCACCACCCATTGCCACTTTTATGTGCGGATGGTGCTTTTTTATCCACTGACCACAGCGAAGGGACGTGTACAAGTTACCCGGAAATGGTACGGATAAAGCCACAACTAATGGATTAACCAAAGCAATCAACTCATCCAAACGAGCAACCAATAAGGCATCCACATAAGTATGAGGAAGTTCCAATGCGTGGGCCAATTCATCGAAACTATTAGCCGAGCGGCCAAGTTTTTCCGCATATCTACTGAATCCAAAATGCGGATCTATACACGTGGAAATAAAATCAGCCAAATCTTCCAAATACATCGTGGCCAAGTGCTTGGCTTTGTCCACAAAGCCCATGCTACCAAAAGCCCAAGCCAAATCATCTAATTGTTGAAAGCGTGTACCCTCTGGTAAAAAGCCTCTAGCGCAAATACGCTGTGCTATGCTTGGATTTCTGCCTTGTAAAAAAGCAATTACGGCATCAATGGTATGAATATAGTCCTCTTTCAACGCCATCATTCGCAGGACAGAATCGGAAAGTGTTGATAGTTCCAACTGTTTAGAGGCTGTTTCAAAAAGCTGTTGTAAACCCTTTTTTGAAAATAATTTTAGGGTGATTTCAATACCCAAATCAGCCTGAAAGGAAGTGATTTTTTTAGTGTTTAAAAAGCCCTTTAAGTAAGCAGTAGCAGGGTAGGGGGTGTTGAGTTGGGTAAACGGGGGCGTAATCAATAAGACCGTTGCTTTCAAATAAAAATGATTTTCTGCGAATGTAGCATTTGGTCTTTTGAGGGGGGAGAAATTAATGGCATCTTTTCCGCTAAAGGAAGAATTTAGCAAGACGGGTGGGCATTCTTTTGCTTATTCACTTGAAAAAAAATTCTTTGACTTTGATGTAAGTGAGATAATCATATCAAAAGCAGGAATTATTCTTTAACGAGTGTGTTTGAAATTTCACCAGCAGTTTTAAGCAATTCTTCATCTTCTGTCTCTCTTGCTACATCATAAAAGCCATTAATAATGCTAGCGGTACTACGTTTAATTTCTGGGTCAACATTGTTCCAAATAATTGGCGCAATGTCCAATAAAATTTTTCCAGTAATCTTTAATTTATTGAAATTATCGCTAGTGTTTACTTTTATCTGCTCTATTTGTGAAAGTTTACCTTTTACATAATCATCGTTGATTTTATTTATAATTACCTCTGTATCAAAATTAATTCTTGAAAAATATCTTGCTGAAACCTCCTCTAAAAATTGGTTCATCCCACGGTTGTAATTTTCCATAAAAACACCGTATTTCGAATTATCAACATTCATATCGCTAATCATTTGGGTAAAAGTAGTTTTTTCAATTTTCTTTAAGCGAATTTATTCATTAATGTACTTTACAAAACGAGTTTAGGTAAAACCAGTTCGTTATTACTACTGTAAATTACCCTGAGTTGGTTGGCTGCAATCCGCAATAAATCAATGCCAGTATATTTATGCAATATCAACCCCAACGTAATATTTTTAACTTCTTTTGTTATCGTACTATCATTGACCAGTTTGGTAATTTCATCGGACAATAATTTTTGTTCTTCTGCGTTCAATACTTTCATGCTGGAAAGTATCAATAGCGGCAAATCCTTAGAAGCACTTATAAAATTTAATCCTTTCATAATTGGTTCTATTTCTTTAATATCCTTTCCCGATGAAGTTTGATCAAATTGTGTTTCGGCCACTTTGGTAAAGATGGATAGAATTGCTGCAGGCCCAACTTGAAATGTATTGCCCTTTGCATCTTTAAGATTGAAGAATGAGCTGCGTAAAAATGCCATCGCACTTAATCCACAAAAAAGAACTTTACCTAGAGGTTTATCAATAAAAGAGTCAAACTTTATTTGATTTTCCGCTGCAAGAACATAGGTTAAAACTGAAGCCAGAAAGTTAATTAACATATACAACCAACTGTAGAAATCGCCGAAAATTCTATTGAAAGTCCGATACCTATTAGCAAGTTCGGCCATTCCCACACTAAATCCAATCAGGCCACACATCAAAGCATTTAACCATTCTGTGTTGTTCATAAAAATAATTGTAAATAACAAATAGAGGTGTATTGTAATTTGATTGATAAAATATAAATGATTATAGCAATTTAATAATCATATATTCTTTATGGTATAGACTAAACAAAAATAAACCAGCTTTAAAAAATAAAACTGGTTTAAATTGAAAACTAAACAAATGAAATTACAAGTGAAAAAAATTATTGGTAATTTACATTTTGATAGTAACCAATAAATGCAAGTTCATTAGTGCCTATAATATTTTTGCAATTTCAAAGTGCATTCCATCTAGTCTGCTGAAATGGCCGCCCCAATAAAAACCGTTTTTATTAGCTATTGACACCAACTCCCGAACACTACCTTTTTGACCCACTATCGCTGGAATTGCACCTAGTTGATTCCAATTATAGTTGATATCGAAAGCAGAACCAAAAGCATGGTTACTCAAGATTATTTTGCTGCCCCTAATAAAACGGGGTACAAATGAACCTTCCCATGTTAATACCAGATGAATCAGCCCAGCACTTTCCCATTCGCTCCATAAAGTAGTTAATTGTGGTGCTGCTAATTTATGGAAACGTACCTTATCACTTCCCTTAATCGGTATTAACTGAGGAATTTTGACTGTTATTATGTTTTTTTCTTCCCAATCGTCAGTTATTTTAATATTTTCTTTATTACCTGGCACCGGTTTGTGGATGTATGAATACCTACCAAAAATATTTGCTCTTTCTTCATTACTAGTTAATGGCGAAAAATTTGGCTTTTTTGGCCAATTGATACTGGCCTTATTTTCATCAATGTCAATAGTGCCAGTGAAGCCTAACTGCATTGCAACACCATAACTCTTATTTCCGATGATACCATCTGGTTGAATACCATGTTTTAATTGGAAAGCTTTACTCGCTTCTAGTGTTTTTTCACCGAAATCACCATCGGCTTCTCCTTGATACAAGCCTTGTCCAATCAAGAAATATTGCCATGCAGTTACTGCATCGCCATTACTGTTAATTCTAATTACTGGTAACATGAATAAATTAATTTAAATGTTTAACAATATAAAATTTAAGGAAGTCTAAAAGTCTAAAAAAATTGTTTATTTGGCATCATTATTCTGCTTTTAAAAATGCTGTTAGAATTCATATCCTCTATTCAATGATTTTCTAAATAAGCAATTCTGGAATTTATTTCCGTAACAACCCATTAGCCACTAAATCTTTTGCTATTGATTCAAGGGCATCTTCAACTTTATCTTTTCCAAAATACTTCCAAATGAGAAAGTCGGTTGGTTTATCAATTAATCTGTTGAAATTAGTGAAGGTATCTAACAACTCTTTGGCTCTTTCAATAGCTAATCCTTCTAATTTCTCCCAAATGTCTTTAGAAATTGTAGGCCAAGCTGGTTGTTGTAATGAATTTATAAGGTTGGGCTCTTCCGTTCTAGGAATAATTTGGCAATGAGCTTTTTCACCCGCTTTTGTTGAGGGTTTGTACCACCCAATGGCTTCATATTTTTCTAATACCTCTTTTGACTTTCCGTTACAATAGTTAACAGTTTGATTATCAACCGGAATAATAAAATGGTCATTCAAAAATTGGTAAGTATTATACCTACCAAGATTGTAATCATGCTCTCTAAAACTGCTATCCAAAAATCCGGAGAAAGCACCTAGTAAACTGCCTGCAAGTGCAACCTCTTGGTTAACGTTATTCTTATCCCTTCTAATAGGGGAAATGATAAATCGAGAATAATAGGCATTGTCAGTTGCACGTTCGATCCAATCTGGTCTAAAGCGTCCTTGATCAATCAATGCTCCTACTAATGGAAAAATTAATTGTGGAATACTTGGAACTCCCTTAATTCCATCGCCTGGTAAGGTTCTAGTATCAGAGATGCTTGGCAATGGATCAATTAAAATAACAGATGCGTTTGTACGAACACCATCACTTGGCAATGACAAATCACCTGAATTACCAATGGTGTCAATTAATGAAGCTCTAGCCAAATCATTAGGATCATTGTTAAAAGTTCCACCATCAACATATTCCATCTCAAATGAATTATTAACACCCCCCAAATCAGGCCAAGTAGGAATGAGACTAGAATAATCCAATTTATTAGCATAGTTGGTATAATTGTGATAGAAGAGCTTTCCAACATATTCATTTCTAAATCTTCTTAATGACCTCGGTTTAAAACCAAAAGGAAAAGCTGCTGTAGCAGGGCAACTGTCAATTAGTTGGCGCCAGCTTAAATCTTCATTTACAAAGTGATTGTTTCTAAAAACTAAGTTGTGGGCATATGGTCGGTTTTCTTTTTGCGGGGCGATTGTACCGTTTTTCGATAAATTAAACTTTATATAATCTAGATGGGTTTTTAATTTTCCGTAACTTATTTTTCCACCTCTTGCAGGGGATACATCGTATGGAATACCTTCCAAAGAAGCCAAAGTCATAAAAATTTCAACATTTTCATCTATGTATTCAATATCTTTTAAATGGTTGGTATCTGTCCACTTTTGATTACGTACTGTTTTTGTTAAGTTTTCAATCGGCTTTACATTTAATAGCGAATAAACAGGACTGCCTTCACTTAAATCATTAGTATCCAAGAAATCTTTTACGTCAAATGATTCCCAAATTTCCTTCAACAATTGTTGTTGGTTACCCACTGATAAACCGATTGCATACAAGCCCGCACTCACTCCACCGCCAGATGCACCAGTCATTGTTTTAATTTTTACCAAATGTTCTGGCATTTCCTCGGGTGCAATATGTACGATGTCCCCAATACTGATATTGCCAACTGCTTTAATTGCTCGGAGACTTACGCCCGCTTGCCTAACTTTTTGCCATGCTGCTAATCTAGCATCCAATTCTACCAAAGTTCCGCCAGTGTAAGTGCCTGTTGACACGGTACCAGCCATAGAAAGACCCAAATAAAATGTACCCATAAATTTTTGTTTTTAATTTTATTAATTATTGAAAAAAAGATTGTCAAGTTTTTTTATTTTCATGAGAACTGTGTCTTTTTTAATAATGATTTCTTTATCCATCGTAAAAACTGGCTTTCGGTTGGGCTTTAATCTAAAATTAGGTCTATGACTTACCTTAACTGTATCGACTAATTTAGCTGAGTCCGCCATTTTTAATGAATCTAATTTTGGCACCGCTTCCTTTTTTGTCAGCTCTTCCTCTTTTTTTTGTGGTAGGGTGGTTAATTCTTGCAATACAGAAATTCGATTAGCCATTTTTGCAACTATTTCCCAATAATTTTTACTGGTCTGAACATCACATGGATTTGCGTTATAGGCATAAAAGGCACTTTTTAACAAGTTTTCAAATTGAATATTGTCTTGGTTCAATTTTTCTCGGAGATGGATTACCTCCTTTTTTGCATCGGAACTAATGTTGCCACCATTGCTACTATCTGTTAATGCACCAAGTGATTCTAGCCCCACCTTGTAATTAAACTGATAATTTTGGGCAAAAGCTGGGTAAGCCTTGCTTGGGTTTTTAAACACCCTCGTGGGACTTGATTTATTAACCCCACAATAAAGGGTAGTAGTTTCAGAAATTAAATCTGGTACAAAAAAGAAACACAAAAGGCCAACTACGATAATTGTAATTAAAATTAAAAAAACTTTATTTTTATCCATCGTTTGAGATTAATTTAAAGCGCTTTTCTACTATTTTTTGTAAGTAATTTTAGACTAAGAAATGTGGATTCATGCTCTTTGAGTTATAGCAGAGTAGCCAAAGCCATAGACAAAAATTGAAAACAAACATCTTCATTAACAAAAGAGTAATCCACCATCCATTACCTATGCTTGTTCAATAAAAGTATTCGTTTCTGATTGATACACTTTTTTAAAAGTATTATTACTTTCTAATTCATTAATCCTTTTTTTAACAGTCCTAATTCGTTCCGCATAATTTTTTTCACCCACCGAACACAAATTATCGTAAGCCTCCTCAAAATTTCCATTCGTATCTAAAGCGTAGCCTATTCTATCATAATCACCCCTGCCTTGATGCAAAATATCGCAGATCATAAAACAGACTTTTGCAGGATAGCCCTCAAGATTGAATCTTTTATGGTATTTCTTTAGATTGTTATTATATAAATTTATTGATTCGCTTACTTGTATTTTTCGATTATTGAGGTCATTTGTAGCCCAATGAATCATTCTTGCAGCGCAGATTAGTTCTTGGTTTTCAACCTCGTTAGTAGAGGGATTAAAATATTCCATTAAACCCTTTGACGATTCATTGGATTCTAACTGGGTTTGTTTTCCACTGTCGGCCACATAAAATATCCTGTTGTTAAATATTTCAAGCCTTGGAAAATAGTCCTTTGCATTTGGCAATGCTAATAGGTTTTTGAGGAAATGAATGAAATCACCATTCGCCACATGTGCGGCAAATTGCATGAATCCGAAAGTGAAATAGGCCCTGTCGTAGGTATTCAAACAAATAAAAGAGCCGTTGCTTTCTGCAATAGCAGTGGGTTCAATAAAATAAGCCCAAAACCCAAATTCTGCTTCATAATCAACACCCTTGTAAACAAGTTTGCTCGATTGGTTGGCATTGTATAAGCCAAACCGGTCTTTGTATTTTGTTCTATAACCTACAAAAAACTCCCCTTCTGTTGAATTTGCAAGTTTTGCATAAAAGGCAGTTTTGCCTTTTTCTGTTACTTGACTTCTTAATTTAAAATCGAATGCCATTATATTATTTTTTTTGATTAATATATAGATGCAATAAATACTTAACAAGGTTTGGTTAAGCATTTTAAAAATTAGAAAAGCAATTTGCCCAATTATACATTAGGGATACTCACTCCACCTAATCCTAATTTTTCATAAATTGTTTGGAAGTAAGGATTATGAACGGTGAACGATGTTGCTGTGGGTTGATTCTTCCATGATGGCGAAACCATGTTGTTCCCCTCACCATCTCCATTCCAACACCAACCAAGAACGGAAAGCCCTTGATTGATGGCATAATCTACACAGGCTGACCAATCGCAATCCCCACTACCACTAGGCCCAAACTCACCTACTATACATGGTAAACCTGTGTTGACTAAAGTGTCAATATCAGACGGAGTAAGAAATTTTCCAGTGCCACTATTCCAACTGCTTTGGTAGATGTGTACCGATAAGATGATTAAAGGGTCAGTGATTAATGGCGAAAAACCGCCAGCAGCTAGTGCAGCCGTATCTGTTTCTTGACCCCAACCTGGAATATCGATGATAACTGGGCCATCATACACATCACGAACAATGTTGAGTGCTTGGTTATAGGCATCAGCATAATCCTGCGCAGAGATATTGTGACTACCCCATTCGTTCATTAGGTTGACGACGAAACCAGTACCCAAGGTTTGATAATTAGCTTTCCACCAATTGGCTGCGGCAATGAGTTCTCCAGCATTATCCGTACCGAGAACCGTATGTTTATGGTAGGTAGCAATTACCACATAGCCATTGTTGCTTGCTTCGGCTATCCACCTTGCTGCTTGGGCTACTTTGTCTGGTTCAATCTCAATCCGAACTGTTTGGATACTGGGAAACTGTTGCATTAAGTTCCATCCAAAGTTGACCGACCCATTGTTGTAATAGGAGGGTTGTAAGTTTACCCCATTGGGTATGATGGTGTCTAAATAAGGTGTGGGCATGGTGGTGAATTCTTAATTATAAATTGATGAAATGAGTTTAAAAACGATAATATAGTGCTAATCTTAATTTTTGCCTTGATATCCTAAAATGAAGTTTGCGCAAATCTCATCGTAAACAAATCAGGAGGTATGCAAACACTATTATGTAATCGGGTTATTTCCAAAATAGAGTAATAGCATATCTATTATGTTTAGTCTCGTTGCATAGTCTTGAAGAAAGATTAAAATGCTTATACTAGTTTCTCTATACTGTAAACATCAAGGATAGCTTTTTTATAGTTGCGGCTACGGCGGTATACACCATTACCGTTGTTACTACCATCAGTATTGGTATTCCCTTCTATGGTTTCAAAAATATCACCATTTATACCTATAACTACGCCGGTGTGAATCCAGTCGGAACTATTATTGCTGCTGGCTACTAAAAAAATATCGCCTGGCTTTACCAATGATGGATTTGCTCTAACTTTTGCGTTGGCTATAAAATAGCCTCTAGCTTTTCCATCGGTGGCGACAGCATCGCAGCTATAACTTGGCTTTATAATACTTGTAAAATTTTTACCTAGTTGGCTGGCAGCTTGGTCTAGTATGGTTTGCACAAAGCCCATACACCACAGCATATCACTACCTTCTTTGCCATCCATATATGCCCTTACCCATGGGCCACTATTGGTTTGTTTGTTAATAGTTAATTCAAAAGGGCTATTGGCTAAGTGTTGTACAGCCACATTCACTACTAATTGCCTTAAACCATTACCTGTAACTGGTGTGTTAAAGGCAATATCTATAGGGTTGCTCATTTTTTTAAAAAGCTCAACGGATACAACACCTGTTTGGGGTAAATTATTAGCTGCCTGAAATTTCTTGACCGCTGTTTCGGTTGATGGACCAAAATCGCCATCAATACCGGTTGCAGTGCCAGATGCAGGATGTTTATTGGCATATAAATTTAACCAAGACTGAATTTTATACACATCCTTTTTGTTCTTAGAACCACGTTGTTGTGTGTCACTAATCGTCAATTCAGCTTTAAAAGCAGTTTTTTTCATGCGCGTATTTTATTTAAGTTTTAAAATTATGGTATATGTAAAAATCGTT
This sequence comes from Chitinophagaceae bacterium, assembly GCA_027486835.1. Classification (GTDB taxonomy): domain Bacteria; phylum Bacteroidota; class Bacteroidia; order Chitinophagales; family Chitinophagaceae; genus Parasediminibacterium. Next base: position 47,709 of record JAIXOJ010000029.1, on the reverse strand, counting down.
TTAATAGTTGTCACTAAGCTTTACTACACTTTTTAAAAGTTTTACCCCCACCAACGAATTTTTAATTAGGTCAATAAATTGTACGGTTGTTAGCTATTTTAAATTGTTATGGTTATGGCTACGGGGCAATGGTCACTCGCAGCAGGATTTTTTTTGCCCACACCTTCAAATCTTTCGCCTCTATATTTCTTTGCATTAAGGCATAGCCCCTGGCGAATAATGTTAGGCAATGCATTGGGGTTTTGGGTTGCCAGTTTTTTACTTAGTAGCAAATAATCTATTTGTTTGTATGGGTCTTCGGATTTAGGCGCCCCATCCCAATAATGTGTCCATTGCTCTGCGGGGTCTAATCTTGCCACTACATTTTCTAGCCAAGGCTGACATAGCAATGGTTCAAGTCCTGCAGATGGCATAAAATCATTTAAATCGCCAAGAACTATAAAATGCTCTTTACTCGGGTCGTTGCCAAATTTGTTGGTGATAATCTCCACCAGTCTTTCGCTTTGAATTTTCCGCTTTGCCATCGTGTTTTCAAGGCCAGCCTTTGGGTCGGACTTATCTAGCATACTTTTAAAATGATTTACAAATAGTGTGAGTGGTGTACCCTCGATGTTAAACTCAATCTCTAAACAGTCTCTGCTAAACACTAATGAATTTCCTTTTTTGTCAAACTGATGGGTAATTAAGTGCGTAGCTTCTACTTTACTTAATACGGCTACATCTATCAACCTGGGGTCGTTGCCATCTATTAAATACTTGTAAGGATATTTTCCTGCTAAAAACTGGCTTTGAAAACTTTTAAGGGTATCTAAATTTTCTACTTCTTGCAAGCAAATGATATCGGCATCAGTGGCTTTAATAGCCTGCGCCGTCAGTTCTTTTTCTTCATCTATTAAGGTTACAAACAAGCCATCATCCATAATAAAACCATTTGCTATGGCAGCATCTTTTTTGGCTTGACTGACTTTACTACTAAACTTAAAACGCTTAAATAGATTCTCGCAATTAAAGGTAGCAATGGTGAGATTTTTGGGCATTGTGGTAATTATTTAGTTTGGTGTAGAGGTTGAAAAGGGGAATCGACGTAATGTGAAGAGAAATAACAACAGTATGTGATATTAATAAAAATAATTACTTTTTCCATCAGGAAAAAAATATTGTTATTTATACATGTATATAAGTTTAAATTGGATAAATTCTAGTAGGTTTTATACTTAACATGAGTTAGCGAAAAGCTCAATATTTGCAAATTAGGAGATATGCAAATATTGAGCTTTGACATAGTCAGAGACTACGCCAAAGCTAGGATTTGTGATTGTATCGAAGTAGTATTGAGGTTACTTCGAGCAGGGGATTTTTTTTATTTGAGCCAATGTTCAAAAACATAAGATGCTATTATAGACGATAGTGTGCCAACTATAAAACTAATAATAGCCGATTCGCTTCTTATCTTATTAATCGAAATTTTCGTTTCATTCTTTGAATTTGAAACAATACTGCCGCGATCCGCTACGATTGAATTTTTAACAATCTTTTCCATTATTATTTATTTTGAGATTTTGAAATTTGTGACGAACCTATTGCTACTTGTGAATTTATAAATGTGTCACCACTATTAGAAGTACTTAAATGTTCCAATTCAATTGTAGCTTCATCTCTATCTAAAATATAAATCGCTTTACTTTCAAAAAATACAATTTTATTTTCACAAGTGTACTTATTGATATTTTGTGTTGTATAAACGATAAGTTTATTTTGAGATTTTGTTTCTTTACATAGTTTTAAAAATTTAGTTTCTTCACAATCTATATTTCGTAAGTCTACATTAATATATTCAAAAGGACTAGGTTTGTAAGACATTAAATCTAACCAAGTTTTAATTATTTCCTGATTTCTTTCAACGGATAAATATGAATTAATTACTTCACCAAATTTATCATTTGATACTTTAAAAGGATTTTTGCCGTACGTGAAAATAAAAAGTATGTCTCTTAAATAACTCTCCTCTCCTTTTTCAATATTTCGCAATAAATCAGGTGATATTGTGTACACACTCATATTTTAATTATTTTGGTTTTTTAGAAATTCAGTTGTGTCCTTTAATATTTCACCTCCATAGAAATCAAGTGGCCATTCAAAAAAACCTTTTTGAGCAATACCAAGATTATCAATAGTAGCTCCATAATCTTTAGTTTGAGGATTAAACAAGCAAATAGAAACATCATCTGGGGATATTTCTCCTTCAGAAATTCTTCGTCTCAATCTTTTAAGTAGGTATTCACTATGAGTTTCGATTATAAGTTTTTTCCCTTTTGTTTTTTTTACTATATCAATAAATAAATCAGCTAAATCAGCTTGCATTTTTGGGTGAAGATGAATTTCAGGTTGTTCAATAATCGTAGTTGAATATTTTGAAGATAAAAACCCTTGAATAATAACTGGGAGAATTTGTGAAATCCCAAAACCGACATCAGTAATATCTAAATCAACATTATTTTGCTTGACTATTAGATGGTGAATAACTTCTTTAAAACCCTGCACATCAACCTCTACTCCAAAGTTTTTTAACCATGAGTTAACACTTTTTGTTATTTGTTTATTATCTTTTAAAACTTCTGCAATTGCATCACCATCTAAAGTATCTAAAGTAAGATTAAGTTTTGCTTTATCTAACATATAGTATCTTTTTGGATGAGCTCTCAATGGGCTAACATAATTTATAGCATCTTCTGAAAATTCAGTTTTAATTTCTGTTTGAAACAAATTAATTATTTGAATAATTACACTCGCTTTTAATGATACATCATTAATGTCATTCTGAATTGGCATAAATGAATTAAATATTGTATTTCCAGGTATGAATAACTTTTTAACTTCTTCTTCTACAATGGTATCAGTTTTAATTAAATCCGACTTAATATAAAATCCATTATCTGTTTCATTATTCATTTCCAAAATTAATAATTCGTTATTTCGAATAATAAATTTTGAAATTTCAAGATTATTGTTGGCACTAAGTTTTATATCATATGAAACCTCGAAAATATCATTAGTTATTTTTTTTGATAATTCTGTTAAACTTTGATATACATCAACAAAGTCATTTATATTTTTTTTTGAAACTAATGGAATAAACAAATTATTTCGATTGCTAAGATACCAATTAATTGCATTTTTATAATCTTCTTTTATTGTTCTTTTTGATATTGTTTCAATCACTTTTTCGAGCAATTCTTTAAATTCTTCCTTATTTTTTATCATTTTTCCTCTAATTTCTGAGAATCCTATAATTGGAATATATATTGGTAATTCAGTAAAGATTTTTAAGAAAGCTTCAAAATAATCATTTTTTAAAAAATGTTTGATTTTACTATTTCTAATTTCAAATGTTATACTCACGGGTTTAGTAAAATCTTTTTTTCTAAAAAGATTTTGAGGCTCTCCTAGATTTACATATCCTCCATATAACTTCAAAGCAGATTTATAAGATTTTAAACCCGCTTTTCCTGTTTGTTGAAGCATTAATAAAAGTTGGTTAATAGAACTTTTACCAACACTATTTGCACCAATTAATATAGTAATCGGCTTTATTACAACGGTAGCGTTTTCAAATGCTTTATAATTTTTTAAAGAAAGTTTTGATATCATAGCTTTAAATTTAGCATGAATAAATTAAAACGTATTATATAATAGTAGCTTGCTTAAATAATCAATGGGTTTCACTAAAAAAACTAAATCTTCAATATCGCTTTATGGATTATTTAATTTTTCAAATAATACAAGTTCGACGTCAAAATCAGTAGAATTTTTATGAGTATAAACTAGTTTTATTTTTTCTTCATTAATCCCAAACTTTTTTTGAAGTCTGTTCTTTACAAATTCACCAAAATCCTTTGGATCATTAACTTGAGAAAATGGTGTATTTGTTCTATCATTTATTCCTAATTGGGCATTAGATTCCTCATAATTATACACATTAACTATCATGTGTATTCTTCTATCTAGATTCTGTCTAATTGTTTTTTCGAGACAAGTAAAAGCTAGAGAATCAATTAAACTAGGAAATTTGTGTATATCAATTTTTATTCTAGCGAAAGGCAAACCATTTACATTCGGAAGTAGGGTAATATAATGGTAAATATCAACCGCATTATTGTTGATTTTTCCTGAGCATAAGACTTCGTTTTGGATTCCTATTAATCGATTTTTTTCTTCCAATTTCTTCAATGCATTTTCTAAGGCGTTGTTGGAATGAAGAACTTCATTACACTCATTTAATTCACTCATTAATTCATTATTTCGTTTTGTTAACTGTTTTAAATCATATAAACATATTTTTTTTGAATCTCCTAGTAATGTTTTTAAATTCTCAATTTCTCCTTCTTTCGATTTATTATCAATTACTAGTTCATCATTAATTTGTTGAATTTTTCTAGTTGAAACTTTTATTGAATCCAATTCAGAAATTACATAATTATATCTTTTTTTCTTTGAAAGAAATTGTTTTTTATAGTATACCATTTTGTCATATACCTTATCATAAGATTTGAACAAATACTCAAAATCTACATTTGGGTTGTATCTTTTCGATTGATTCTGAGAATAACTTGTAAACGATATACACATACAACATAATACAAGCATTTGCTTTAATTTTCTATTTATCATTCTTAATCTTTTAGTAGATTTAATTTTTCAATATTGAAATTTTATTTATTAACTCTATTCTTTGTTTTTCATTCAAAGTTTTAATTGAATCATATTCATTATGTATTTGGATTCTGCTTAAACGGGCTTTAAATAATCGTTTATCTATGTCAATTTCATGGTTTTCAGATTTAGATAAATCATTAAGACTATCAATATAAGTATCTAAAATGCTATATAATTCATATTTTGAATTATTTTGAATTACTTCACCTGTGGTATCAATTCTAACACAACATTTTTTACAAGGTATTTCTAACCCACTCTCTTTTGAAAAGCAAATATGTTTTGTATAAACTAAACACCCAGAACCAATTATAATTAGTGAGCTTATAAATAAGATTATTTTTTTCAATTTAGTATTAGAATTTATCCATAATTCCTTAAATGCGAATATTATATCTTTTAAAATTGCAATCATAATTTAATATCATTATTTAATATAAGAATATTTGCAAGCACATGCACACCTTTACTAACGCCTAGTCTAAATCAGTTTTCGGCATTCCCAGTTTTATAATTTTCCTACACCAACCCACCCCCAACAGTCAACTTCACCACACGCACATTTAAAGGCAGGGTAGTGTAAGGCGGCCTACGAAAGCGGTAGCATTTGCGTTTGTCGAGGCGGTGGAGGGTTACGGCATCGGCATCTCGCGCACCAATAATGTGGTAGCTAGATTTGTCCTCACCCACATAAATGCCCACTGCTCCGCCCGAAGGGCGGATAAAAGTGAGCACATCACCTAGCATGGGTTGTGGCGATGCGGTGCCAAAACTGTTCCAACTGAGTGCCCATAAAAAATCTTTCGGCAGTTGCCAACCACTTCGGGTGGCAAGAACGGCTAGAAATAATCCATTCCACGAAACGGCATCTGCATCGTAATCTTTAAATGCGTTTGTGCCTATTTCTGTATTCCAAGTTTGCAATATGCGGTTGGCACTTGCAGGTACTTTGTCTTTACCCAAAAATTGAATGGCTTCCGTAAGGTGCACTGGGCCATTCTCTTTTTCCAGCCACTTGTATTTTGTGGGAATATTATTGGTAGTACCCATAAACTCAAAAAAGAAATTAGTTCAAAAAAGTAAAAAAAGGGGGGGGGATAGGGGTGGGGGCCCCCACCTCAAACCTCCCCCGACGGGGGTTAGTAGGTGGGGGGAGCCACCTCAAACCTCGGCTGGCGCAGGTTTAACCTCCGCCGACCGAGGTTGCACCTCCCCCCACGGAGGTAAGTAGGTGGGGGGAGCCACCTCAAACCTCGGCTGGCGCAGGTTTGACCTCCGCCGACCGAGGTTGCACCTCCCCCCACGGAGGTTAGTAGGTGGGGGACCCCACCTCAAACCTCGGCTGGCGCAGGTTTTACCTCCGCCGACCGAGGTTTCACCTCCCCCCACTGGGGTTAGTAGGTGGGGAGCCCCACCTTAAACCTCGGCTGACGCAGGTTTAACCTCCGCCGACCAAGGTTGCACATCACTTAGTATAGTTCTAATAGTGACCAGCCCAGCTTTTGCCTCGGATGGTGAAGGGTTTTCACCAACTACTTCACCATTTTTTATTACTGTTAGTGGCAATAAGAAAAAGGGGGATGCAATTGCTATACAGGTGGGTTGCTACCATTATCCGTAAAACGTTTTTTAAGTGACTGATAAACAGAGTCAGCACCAGGAAGACCCGCTGCAGCAGCAGCAGCAATTAATCTATAGGCAGTTAATGCAGAAACATAAGCTTCACTACCAGCCAATATTTGCGTATCCCTCAATCTTTCAAATAGCTGAGCAGCTAACAATACAAACTCATCTAAAACATCAAACAGATCTAAATCTTTCTGTGTCTCCGCACCAGAAAAATAAGAAGGCAAAAAAATTACCATTGTTATTGATAGCCTTTATAGCATCTTCTGTAAAGACCTTGTTTGTAACATCAATTTTTGGCAATTTTTCTCTTTCATCGGGTGTAAGTCCAATTAAAAAAGGAAGGTTAGTGAAAATAGTGGCAAAGGCACCTTTCACTGCGGTAATTTGGGCTGCTGTCGGAGCCACACTCAAACGATTGTTCGTTAAACTCATGGTTCTAAAATTTAAATGGTTATTAAAAAAAGAATGTTGTTATAATGATAATTTTTAAGGTAGTACAAATTTTTGGTATTGACTAATCAGGCACTTAATTTATCGGTAGCTAATTCTAGCGATTTATCTGGACAGATGGGTTTGGTGAATAAATCAACTTGGTTTTGACGCCTTACATATTTTACTTTTTTATTGCTACAAAATATTTTAGGATTTAGAAAATAGTTTAGGATTGAATAATTTTTATTATTCGGTTTTGGTGAAAAGGTTAAATAGAGGAATATCTACTAATATTGATAAACTTAACCTTCCATAGCTTGGCTTAAATGTGTTATTATTCTCACTTACCTCTTTTAATAATGGGGTAACTTGATAACCAAAATTTAAAGAGATTGGACATTTTCCTAGGCCATAAGAAAAGAATATCCCAGGAGAAATAATATCTTTTAATTCAATTTTTTTAAGAGTTTGTGCAGTGTCATTTTGAAACCTGAACGTAGTAATAGCCCCTAAATCCACTATTGAAATAAATAATGATACTGATTTGTTTTTATGGTTATCTCGACAACCTATGTTTCCTCTACTAAAGCTTAAACCAATAGGAGCAGTAACCCCATAAGAATTAATTCTAGGTTTATTATTATTAAAATCTAGTGTAGTATATTCATTCCCTAAAAACAATCCACTATAAGCGTTTACTGCTATATTGTATTTTGCCATTCGTTTAACTCTTGAACTTCCCACTGGCATTGCAACCTTCTCAATAGCTTCGTAAACCTCTTGAGAGGTTTTGGCTTGAGCAACACCACAAATCATCGCACCTTTATTTAATAAAAAGCTCAGTACGAATTTCACATCTTTTTTATTTTCACCATCAGCCAACTTGTCTGGATTATAACGAATATTATATAAATTTTTAGCATCGTTTAAAGCTAGACAATATTGTTTTTGCTTTACATTGCTATATAAGGATAAGCTTGACTCAGTTACTTCTTTTGTCGTTTGAAAATAGGTCCAAAAAGTTTCAATTTTAGATTGCTCTGCTGGAATTATGGTGTAAAGTTTATCTAAAATTTTATCATTTTTAAAACTTTCAATTAACCTAGTGCTACTATTAAATATGGCAATATAATCGTCTATGGTTCTGTCTTTTTTGGCTTTCGCTTCAAAGTCTTTTATACTAGTTTGTATTAAATCGACATTCGTAGCAATGTTATCAATAAATGATTTTAGTTCGTCTCCATTACTTTTTATTTGAGCCATTAATCCACCATAAGTTAAGCTATTTGTAGGGCTAATGTTTAATTTATTTACTTTTTGATATAATAATCCAAAATAAATATTAAGTGTTATTGGGTCGTTTATTAGCAAACGTTCTATACTATCATAGGGCACATAATATTCTTTTTCATTTGCTGAAGAATTTATTGTACGAAGAGACGCGGAAACTTCCCTAATAAATTGCATAGCATTGATACGTATGGAATCTGCTTCTGCATTTCCAAACGAATAGTCTGAATTTGTTGGGTTAAAGTCTTCCAGCACTTTTCCTATATGCGTTCCCTTTTTAAGAGAATTTGCGTAATATAAACCAATAAGAGAAACAGATTTTAGTTCTTTGTGGCTTTCAAAGAAACTTGCGAAGTGTCCGTTTTTAACCACAGTTTCAATATTGGGGATAATGCCGTCTAGGTCTTTACCAAAAGCATCTCTCAAGCTCTGCAAATAAGGTTCGTAGCTATACACTTTTTCGGGCAATTGTTTAATTACCCTTAATGTATTAGGAAATAGTGTCCATAAGTCTTCATACTTATCATTTTTTAGCTCTTCAATAAATTGGTCGAAAAAGGCAGCTTGCAATTCTTTCTTTGTACGATCTACAATAAATTTTGCGAAACCGTCTGCAAGGTTGGTAACATCTAAACTGGCAAGAGAATTTGGTAATATCGGGTTGGATTTATCTCTTCCACTTTGAGCAGTAACTTTAGGAATACCGTCACATGGACTTAGTAATTTTTTTATATTATCTGTATTTAAAAAAAGATTTACAGCATTAGCGTCCTTTATTTGATAAAAGTCAAGAATTTTTTGGGCTCTTTTTCTTGCATCACAATCATCAGCTTTAGTGGATAATTGTTTTAACTCAATAGCATCATAAAGCAGGTACCCAGGAGTACTACTGGCTTTGTATTGTTTTTTTAAATCCGTATCTGGGATCGGGATATTAGAATCTATATCTATTTTGAAAGGACCACTTTTTATGACTTCATCAACTTTTAAGTAAAAAGTTGTTTTGATATTAAATTCCTGTCCGGCTACACTACCATCTTTTTTGAAAATTAAACTATACTTATTTTCTATTTTATCTGATATGTCGGTTCCTACCTGTAGTTTTTTAGAAATCTGATTTTTACATTCACTATCAGAAAATAGTTGCACTTTATGGCTTTTATAGCTTTCATCAAACAGTAAAGTTAGTGGCATCCCTTTAGACATATCTATACCAGGACTCTTGCTATTGCCAAAATTATTAAACTCTATTGTGGTTTGAGCTTTTAAAATATTGCTGAAAATAAATATAGTAGCAATGTAATAAATAATTTTTTTCATTATAGTTTTATTTTTATATTATTTTGTACCCCCAACTGTCTAGGGTTTCTTTTATGGAGAGTACATAAGTAAATTTTTTATCGCCTCCTAGAACCAATCCTAAAAGTTTCTTTCTATTATTTTCAGTTACATATACGCATCCTCCTGAGTCGCCACCTACTGTTAGAGACGTAGATTTATCTCTATCTGTCGTGTCCCCAATAAGTATGATATTTTTGATAATCTTACTATTTCCATCATTATATTCTAATTCAATACCAATTCTACTATCTAATATATATCCAGTTTTAATTCCACTTTTTACTTCTAGTTTAACAGCTGTCTTTTTGCTGTCGCTATCCGAAACTAAATAATGTAGATTATTAAACCTGATAATTTGATTATCCGAATTTAAATCAAAGTCATGAATCTGGGCAAATGCTATATCAATATTACTGGTAAGTAATTGAAAATGCCATTCACCCTTAGATAAATTGCCTATTGATGTATTATCTCTATCAGACCCTGATAATGCACCTCCTTTATTAATACATCGACCTTGGGTACAAACATGCCCAGCTGTTGCAATGGCAATAAAATTATTGTCATTTTCAGACCCTATAAAACAACCAACTGAGCCAAAAGAACTAGAATTAAGTGTTCTAATATCGTTGCCTTGGTGAATTTGAATTTTACTTTTTCCGAGGCTTCGTATTATTTCTGTGCTAATTAATTTAATGCCATTGTTGGGCATCTTAACTTCTAATTTATCAGGGATTCCAGTTGTTTCATTGTCTTTCAAATAAATTGCAATTACGTGTGAATCGGTACTGTTTAAGTCTTGAACAGCATCACTTACAGATATAATATTCGGAAACTTAGTTTTTAAGATTTCTTCGTTTTGAGCAACCGCTAATTTAGCTACATCGGCATTTGTATATTCTAATGCCGCCATTCCTTGCTTTGGTGTTTCTTTTGGTACAGCCACTCTACTTTCAAAAAAACTTTGAGTAGCCTTAGCTCCAAATACAAAGGCTATTACTCCCATCCAGTTTTGATCAAGACCTATACCTTCTAATGAAGAAATACCTTTAGCCCAGCCAATTTTTAGCAAAAGCATACATATTACATTCGTTACCATAAATACTACTATGCGCATGGTACTTAATCCCTCATTCCCTTCTAATAAAGTAGGAAAAGCAAATGAAACACCTAACATAGTTATGAAAAACGAAGCAGCAATGATGGAAGGCACATTAGAATTATCCCCCCCATGGAAAAAGGCCGAAATACATAAAGTAATAATACCCAAAAGAATTAAGATTAAACCTATTCCTTGCAGCACCGATATGTCAGTTTCAAATTTTTTAATCCACTTTATATTCATAAATACATTTACTTGATTTGTATTGATTTTTTATCTACTTCCTTTCAAATTTACTTTTTAAAATTATTCCAAACTTCCATCGTATATCCCGGAGCAGGGGTACTCTTACTATATAAGGTAAGGTTAGCGGTGTCAATAGTTAGAATCGTTCCAGTATCCTTTAAACCAGTATAAAGGTTCATGTACAATTGATTCCCTGCCAGACTGTAGATGCCAGAATCTCGGGTAATACGTCCCTTATCGTTTACGTAAACTGAAAACTTATTAGTTGCTTTAAAATCAAAGTAAGAGCCATTGTTGTATTTAAGGGTATCCTTGGACGTGCTTCCATTGGGTGCCGTTGTTAAGCCAATTTGATTGATATAGGACCATTTGCCCACTAATAAATTCGTATAATTTGGTGTAGGTGCAGCATCATCCTTCTTACAGGCTGTGGTAAGCAAACAAATAGACAACATACACACCATTATTTTCTTCATCATCATCGTTTTATTTTTATTTTCTTCCTATCTATTGTTTAAAAGTCCTTATTAAAACCCTTTTCAATTGTTCCTAACTATCCATAAGCATCACAAGAATTTAAGGGATAGCTTAAATTGATTTGCCCATGATCGCCACACAATCAATTGATAACGTAATGATAACATTGACTTGAAAAATCAATGCTAACAATCACCTCCAGACATACATCTAGCAACGGCTACTATTACTATAATAGTACACATAATAAAAATAGACAATAAAGTAACTACTCAACAACTAGGGGTAGGGTAGGGGAATAGCAATTCCCTTTGGCTATACCAAGGTTGATTCTTGCAGGTGGCAAGCTGTGGGTGAGTGGGCTGTTAGTTTGGTATTTCGTTTTTTGATTTAACCATTCAATGTTTTTTAAGAGTGGTGGGAAATTTTTGTTTAAAAAAATATATAGAGGGTGTTGATTGGGCGGCCTCACTGTACCGTTGCTACTGATGGTTACTACTTCCGTTCCTGCTCTCTTGATACGTTAATAGTATTCTTGTCTTCCTCTAGTAACCTGTTCATGGATATGTTAGCGCATCTGAACAGCTTTTAACCTGTTCGTGTTAGCGGAACATACTAGTAAGTATTTGACCTTGACGCCCTGTGATGATATTTTTAAATTAATAAATGATAAAACTGTGTTTGTACAACAATGTTCTTTCCTGTTTAACAACAACTTCGATTAACGATTGCAAATACATCTAACCTAAATTCTCCTTCCCTTTTTTCGGATAAACACTTTCGCCTTGTTGGTTTACCTCCCTGTTTCTTCCCGTTCAATTTCATAATAACTTCTGTTTTAAAATTAATAGTTCCGCAAAAAATAATCTTATTTACCCAGTTCCTATGTTCCGATAGAGTTTGTATTATGTAATGATTTTTGAAAAGTTATTTCGATACCACACAAGCAGTAATTGAATTAAACAACTTTAAACCACTTTATCAATGAACTACTACATCTACCGTTGACGTTTCAAAAATAAGGGGGTTCGTTCTAAAAATAATCAAATGATGCAAAATATTTTTTTCCACATAAGATTCCCCTTAAAAAAGGGGGTATAAATCGGTGAATTTGCTTTGTTTTTCAGTTTTTAGCCCCATACTATACCAGTTGAGACTTATTTATGAAAATCAATTCAGCATAATTAATTTGTGTGGATTCTTTTCTACATAATTGCTTATGAGCGATTTTACCACTTCATTTTCTGCATAAGGGGTTAACAACTCTTGTAATAAATTGGCATTATCGGTTATCTGAGTGGTGGTTAAGTGACCCATTCCGTAAAATCGACCTTCCAATACCAATATATAATAATGGTCAGGCTCCTGAATTAGAAATGAAGGTTTAGTAGATCGAATATTGGTAATTAATTCTTTTATCTGCTCGTTATGTGTGGCCACGGATGGCAAATCGGGAAAACTGGTCTTGCTACGATCAAGGGCGCAAAGGGCAGGGTGGAGGCTTCGCTCGTTCACCCATTTCCAAAGGGTGCTATGGGCTTCGGCATATTGCCCAAAGGACAGAATGGGTTGTAGTATTTTTTTCTTTTTGTCAATACCAAGGCGTAGGTAGCCTTTTACATCCTCATACGTAAAAATGCCAAACTGGTGTTCTACATGTTTTTGGCTTTTGTTAAAAGCGGGCCATAGCCTTTTTATTTCTACACTTTCCAATACACTGGCAACAAATTCACTACTGCATGGTGTGAAAGATATTTGGTGTACCTCGCGCATAAAATCTTGTTTTTGTTTGCTGGGTTTGTTGTTAGAGAAATGGCTGATTACCCTTTTCTTTATGTTCTTGGCTTTACCTACATACACCACTTTCCCTGCCTTGTTGTGAAAATAATAAACCCCTGGCTTTGCAGGCATTTGTTCGAGTATATCTATACTTACATGGGGGGGAAGGTATCGATTAGCGTTTTTTTTTACCATATTGTCCAATTCCCCACTCGTGTCATGCTGAATGAGCAAACTAAATAGTTCAGCAGTAGCCAATGCATCCCCAGATGCACGGTGGCGATCGTTCATAGAAATGTTTAGCTCACGGCACACCGTACCCAAACCATATTTTGGCAGATTGGGAAATATTTTTTTTGCCAACCGGATGGTGCAGAGTTTATGGGTATTGAGTTCATATCCAGCAAGCGACAACTGGTGTTTCACAAAGCTGTAATCGAAGTTTACATTGTGGGCAACAAAAATTCGGTCTTTAAGTAGGTTGTAAATATTGTCGGCTAAATGTTCAAACCTTGGGGCATTGGCCACCATGGCATCCGTAATTCCAGTAAGCCCTTGAACGTACTTCTGTATGGGCATACATGGGTTTACCAAAGTACTGTACTTACCTTCTACTTCATAACCATTGTGCAGCACTATGGCAATTTCCGTAATGTTATTAGCCCCCGCATGACCACCGGTCGTTTCTATATCTACAATCGCAAACATTTCTTAATTTCTCTACTTTTTTTTCAGCCAACACAATTTTTTGGAATTTTCTCCGTTTATATAATGCGTACAATAGTAAACTTAACCATTAAATACTTTCCAATTAGTTTCAATTCCATGCATCAAATAAGATTCATCCCAAAAAATAACGGTGCTAAGATAGACCGTGCAGTTAAAAATATTTTCTACATTATTCTAATTTACATAATCATTGCTAGTGGTTCCTATTTGTATTTTAAACGGTAACATATTTCATTGACTAACTCAACTAAATTATCAACTGAATTTATCGTTTAAAATCTTGCCCAACCGAATTGATATGGGATGATGTTTAAATCATTTTTCGTGTCTAAGTCATCTAGTCATTAAAAAATGAGCATTTTTTTGGATGAATTTGCCGTAAGATGCTTATGGCTCTAGATATTGGGTTCTGGTTTAATGATAGATTGTGCGATAATCCAAAAATGCAAATAGGATGGTTGAAAATTAAACTTTGTGGTTTTAATTCGGAACTTCTATTTTCTAGAGTGAGGGAATAAGTAAGGATATTCACCTGATAAACAACCTTTAGATTAGCAAAGAGGGGGGCATAAAAGTTTTTCGTTTTGCCCCTTGCCTTTCGGAGAGGGGATGGGGTGAGGTTTAACTTATAACTGCGAAAACCTATTATGCACCCGCAAAGAGTTAATTCAATTTTTGGATTATTTAAAATAGCAAGCCCCTCAATAAGCTAAAGGACCTAATCAATACATTTCAAGGGTAAAAAACAAAAAAGCACTATTTAAGCAAACAAAATTTCATTCATGCACACGTTGAAGGTTAACTCAATTGTCAAAAAAACTGAAGCAAAAAAAGAGGATTCATTTTTATTCCTAAGGCAAAATACACCTCTGATATAAATAATGCTGTGTAGTAGTTTGCTTATTTTCAAAGCGGCAACGAACCCGAAAAAAAACTTATCCACCAATACTAAAAAACTTAACGAAAACTTAATTTTAGGCTTTTTATTTGTAGGCTAAGATTGTGTGCTCAAATTATAATACCACAATTTAAGCCTGATTTTTTTTAATTTGTAAATACTAGCGGTATAGAAGAAAATAAATCATTTCACCTTTTGCTTGCCCTTCATTTTTAACCACCAAAATCATAAATAATTAGAAGTTTCGAAGTTGAAACCAAAACCAAAACTCATCAACCGAAACCTACAAATTCTTTCGAAGCTATAATGCCGAATGGTGTTTTAATAGTTTCATATCATTAAGTAATTACCTAATTAACCACTTAAGATGGAAGTTGGTTAGTGATTATTTATTAAAATATTTCACTTGCTGTTGTTTTATAGTTAGTAAATGACGTTAATCCCTAAATAACCTCTTTTTTGCTGATTACAATTACAACTTTTTTGTTTTACCAAAATAATTTTCGCTTTTTAAAGTTTCAACTTATTATACAATGGATTACTATCCATTGTAACGATTGCTAACTTCTTTACATACCCCTTTTAAGCTTTTAAATTTCGCTATTATGAAACGATTGATTGTTTTCCTCGCCTTTTTTGTTTTTGGAACTACATCTTGCCTCAATGCCGCAACCTATTACTGGAATGGGGGTGCTTCTGGTACTTGGAACAGTACTGGTAGTTGGAGCAGTACTGACCCTCAAGTGTCTGTAACTGCTGTGGCTTCAGTTCCAGGAGGTACTGCTGCAGTTTCCGACGATGTTTTTTTCAATTTTAACTATGCTGGTGCAATTGCTGCTATCAGTGTTACATTGGCTAACAACATACCATCAGCTGGTACCATTAATTCAATTACTTACAATGGCGTTACTAGTGTTGGATTAACAGTTACCTATACAGGTGCTTTTACCACTACTTGTACAAGCATGACAATCAATGCTGCTTATGTAATCATGCCTGAATTTTTAGCCATCAATACCAGTTTGGCATTTCAAAATGGGAATTCAACATTCCAAAGTAGGTTAAGTGGAGCTGGTACTACTTCTGGTAAAGGAATAAAAATTGGTGGAACTGGTACAGTGGTTGTTTCAATCACTGGTATGGATGCGAACAACTATTTTACAGCAAATGCAACAGGTACCCCATTTACATTTATTACAAAAAATAATACCGACAATATCGGTACTTTATTTTTTGACCCAAAATATGCAAATGGCACATATTCAATGTATCATTATTCATTATTAAGAGGGTTAGTCACCTTAGGGTCTTCAATAAATACTTCTAGGTTAGCACTTAGTAATGCATCAAGTGCTGGTACAACTACCCTTGCTGCAGGTGTTAATTTAAATTTGGCAACTGGAGGAACAAGCACATTTGCAACAAATACGACTACTACTGGAACTTTAATAGATGCATTTACGAATCCGACAAGTTCATTCACGTTCTCTGCAAGTGGATCTTTGGATTTAACTGGAAAAATACTTTTTAAAACAAGCACACCATACAGTATCAATAATCTAATTATTAATAAAACTGCCCCGTTAACCTGGTCACAGGGATTGACAGTTACAAATCTTACGCTTACTAATGGAACCATTATTAATAGTACAGCAAGCAGCAATGCAAATAATATAACAATTGCTGATGGCGGTACAATTACCCGTTCAGCCTCCACTGCAATAATTACAGCACCACCTGTGTTTGCCGGTAAAGCTAATGTAACTATTGGTGGTACTCTTACTGCCGGAAGTGAGTTGCTAGGATCAACTGGAAGCATAGGTACATTGACAGTTAATAATGCCTTTACATATACCTTAAATGCATGTGGAGCTACGGGTACTGCCATTACATCTGCTGGGGTAGGGTATGCATCCGCACCAACTGTTACATTTTCTTCACCTACAAATGGTACCACTGCAACTGGTGTTGCTTTAGTTTCTGCAGGGGTACTTACTACTATTTATATTACCAACCCAGGTTCTGGTTATACAAGTACGCCAACTATTACTATTGCCGCCCCGCCTACAGCAGCAGCTTGGGCTCCTAATACAGTCTATGCAACAAATGCAATTGTAACTAATGATGGAGGTAAAATATATGTTTCTATTAGTACAGCTGGAACTGCCCGATCTGCTGGTTCGGGTGGCCCAACAGGAACTGGAACATCTATTGTAGATCTTAACTCAACTGGTAATTCAGTTACCTGGAAATATATAGGATCTGCGGTTTCAACAGCCACTGCCACTGCAACCTATAATAGTCCGAATACACTCACAATGGATGCACTCACTATAGGTAGCGGCACCTCTGGAATAGTAAGTTTTCCAAATAATTCCGCTGCTTTGACAGTAACCATTAATAATGATGTTACCGTAAATGCAGGCGCATCATTTACTGCTGGTACTCAAACCAATGCTGTTCTTCACACATTGAACATTGGTGGAAATATTAGTGGAACGGGTACTTTCAATATGACTGGTTCAGGTACTACTAAAGCTGTAGATGTAACCTTTAACAATGCATCTTCAAGCACAATAACAGCAGGAACATTATCTTTTAATAGTGTTACCTTAAATAAAAGTACGGGCATAAGTATGAGTGCTTCAGCAAGCATTGCCAACACACTTACCTTAACAAATGGAACTTTGACTGTTGGCGCAAATACGTTAACCATTGCTGGATTGCCAACTGTAAGTACGGGTATCATTGATGCCACTAACTCAAGTGCAACGGTAGTATTTACCAATACGAGTAGTGCAGTAAGCTTACCTTCAGCTACTTGCTTTAATGGAAATATAAATAGCATTACCTTGAATGGTTCTGGCGGTATTACTTTGAACGCAGCTTTGACTATTCCAAAAAATTTGACATTAACCTCCGGTACTTTTGATGTATCGGCTTCAAACTTTGATCTGAACATTGGCGGTAATTATGCTAATAATGGAGGCACTTTCACTGCTAGGAGCGGAACGGTTACTTTCAACGGAACTACCCAAACAATAGGAGGAACTGCAACAACTTCATTCTATAATTTATCAACTTCTGGTAGTTCAAGTGCTACTACTGGGTTCGCTTTGACAGTTACAAATAACTTAGTTGTTGGCGAAGGAACCACACTTTCTTTAGCTGGATTTACTTTTTCAGTTGGAGGAACCACTTCCATTGGAAACGCACTTGGATCTGGAACAACTGGGTCATTGATTTTTACATCTGGAACTAGTAGCAAAACTTTCACTGGATTGGTGACAGTATATGCGGGAGGTACTTTTTCCACAGCTAATCAAACAACTACCGTAAATTTTGCAGGTGGGATTACAAATAATGGTACTTTTAATTCAAGCAGTATCTCTTCAGGCACTTTCAATTTTACTGCAAACCAAGATATGAGAGGTGCTGGTACACTGGCTACTACCATTTATTTTAATACTACCAATTTATCAACAGGTGTAACAATAAATAACTACACTTCATTTAGTTCTGGAGCTGGTTTATCTGCTGGCGGTGCAGGATGTTCTTGGGTTCAACAAGTAAATAGTACATTCTATTATGGTAGTACTACATTGCCTACTTCAAACTTTACGTTTGTAGCCTCTACTAATACTCCCAATACGGTAAATTATAATCGAAATAATAACCAAACGGTTTTAGCTACTGACTATTCAAATCTTACTTTATCCACTGGCCCTACTAAAACTTTATCAGCCAATTTAGTTGTTTTGGGTAATTTATTTATAGACAATGGAGCAACTTTAAATACTACCAGTGCCTATACTGTATCTGTAACTGGAACAACTACAGTTGGAGGTGGAACATCAGGAACATTTACAGTTGCCACTTCTTCTGGTACTAATTCATTTACAGGATTGGTTACCGTTGCAAATGGAGGTACCTGGAACAATAGTTCTGGAAACTTTCCCATCACTTTCCAAGGAGGCATCAGCAATAGCGGTACTTTTACAGCAGGTTCTGGAGTGCATACTTTCAGCACCAATGCACAAGCCCTGTCAGGCACTTTAAGTCTGCCAAGTGTAACAGTGACTGCAATAACTCTTACTAATAATGGCAATCTAACTATAACTACTGCTTTGGCTGGTACTGGAACATTTACTCAAGGAAATAATAGTACAGTGAATTTGGGAATGAGTGGTTTGCCCGGTATAACAGCAATGACTGCAACTGCAACTGGTAACACTGTTAATTACAATCGTTCAGGTACACAAACAATTTTTGGATGTAATTATGTTAATCTAACTTTATCTGGTACAAGTGCTAAAACTTTTTCTTCTCCAACCGCAACTATTTCTGGTAATTTAACCCTTAGTGGAACTGCATCAGTAACTTCAACAGGGATACCTTTAGCTATAGGCGGGGATTTTACTATTAGCGAAGGGACTTCTTTTACTGTCAATGCTAACAACTTTACTGTTAGTGGTAATACATTTATCGGAAACAGTAATGGATTAGGAACTTCTGGTACATTATCGTATAGTTCTAGTACTGGAACTAGGGTATTTAGTGGCAATTTTACCATATATGCAGGTGGAACTTGGAATAATCCTGCAAGAGCTCACAGCCCAACAGTTGGTGGTGATTTAACCAATAATGGAACGCTGATTCTTGGAGCAAGTGGTACCTATTCAGTAGGTGGTAACTTTACTAATAATGGCACATTTACTGCGAATGGAGCAACTGTAAGCATGACTTCTACAACAACTGGAAAATCCATTACGGGTACTTTTACCGGAGCTAATGCATTTTTTGGTCTCACATTTAATGGTGTTGGTGGTGCATGGACATTGCCATCAACTACTGATGTAACTGGTACATTTACGATTACAAACGGAGCTGTAACTGCTCCAAGCACAAATTTGAATCTAACTGTAAACTTTGCCAACAGTGGTACTTTTACACATAATAGTGGTACAGTAACCTTTCTTGGAACAACTCAATCTATTTCAGGTACTTCAACAACTCAATTTTATAATCTAACTACCGCAAATACAACTGCAGTAACAATTGCTGCAAATAGTACAGTTGCTAATAATTTAACTATTGCAGATGGTACAACTTTCAGTATTGGTGCTTTTACCTTCACAGTATCAGGAACTACTACAGTAGGAACAACAGGCGGAGCAGCTTCTAGCTTGATAATTAACTCTTCTACCGGCACAAAAACATTTACTGGAAATGTGACGCTTGCTAACAACGCAACATTTTCAATTACAAATAATCCGGTTATCATTTTTGGTGGTGATTTGACCAACAACGGTATTTTCTTGGCAGGTAGTACAAGTGCCCATGCTATCAGTATTGCAGGAAACTTTACACAAGTAGGAAGCTTTACAGCAGGTATTGGAACTTTTACTTTCAATTCGACCAGTACTGGCAAAACCATTACAGGAACTTTTACAGGTACTGCTGGCTCTTACAATCTAACTGGAGGTTTTTATAATATCGTATTTAACGGAGTAGGTGGAGCTTGGACTTTGCCAAACAACGTTGATTTAGGTGGAACATTTACCGTAACCAATGGAACAGTAACCGCTGGTAATGGAACAATTAATGTAACTGGCGCTTTTTCCAATGCTGCTACATTCACAAATACATCAGGAACGATGAATTTGGCTAGCAATTTTACGAATTCAGGAACATACAACCATAACAGTGGCACGGTGAATTTCACAGGAACCAGTAGATTCATAACTTCAACAACAGGTTCAACTACTACTAACTTTTATAACCTAAGCACTTCAGGTACTGCTACTATTTCTTCTGGTACTTCTACATTTAATGTACTTGGTAATTTGTCTATTGGGGATGGTACTAGCTTAACGATTTCTAATACCCATATTAATGTAACTGGTACCACCAATGTTGGAGCAGGAACTTCAGGTTCTTTGATTATTTCTAGTTCTACAGGAACAAAGGTTTTTGCTGGAGATTTTAATATCAATAGCGGGGCTACTTTGAATATATCTGGAGCAAGTGCAGCAATATCTCTTCAAGGCAATTTCACATTGGCAGCAACAGGAATTATGACTGGGGTATCATCTTCTATCATCACGTTTAGTGCTACTACTACTAGAACCATTACTGGAACTTTCACTGGTACGAATGCTTTTAACAACCTAACATTTAACGGAGTTGGTGGCGTTTGGGTGCTTCCTAGTGATGTAGATGTTAATAGCGCTTTCAATTTATCTGCGGGTAATTTAACAGCTCCTAGCGGCAATTTGAAAGTAGGTGGTTCATTTACTTCAGTTTCTTCTGCTACTTTTAATCACAATAATGGCACTATTCAGTTTACTGGATCTTCCACTTTTGGTAATTCAACCTGCACTTTTAAAAATGTTACTATAAACAGTGGGGTAACTGTTACAATTGGTTCTGGATCTTCCATTAGCTATGCGGGCAACATCAGCAACAGCGGAACATTGTCAATGGTGGCTTCTTCTACTTTTGTAGGAACGAGTGTATTAAGTGGTACTGGTTTATATTCATTCAATACTACTACCATAAATGCAAGCTGTTCTTTAACGTCAACTGCTAGCAACAATGTAACTTTCATTGGGTCTTTTACTAACAATGGCACCTTCATCCATAATAATGGTACAATTAATTTGGCTGGAACATCTGCATTTTTGACCCTCGGTGGAAATCTTACATCTGCTACAAACGGTGGTTTCTACAAATTGATTTTCAACACAACTGGTACTTGGAAAGTAAACGCGACCACAGATGTGGCGAATGACCTTACTATTACCAGTGGTACGTTTGCACCTGGTGCATTCACAGTAAATGTGGGTGGTAACTTTTCTAATACGGGTACTTTTACTGGTACTAGTTCTACCATCAATTTTAATGGCGCAAGCGCACAAACCATTGCTGCTGCCACTTTCAACAACTTAACCATCAATAATGCAACTGGGGTTACTTTATCAGGTAATGTGACTGCAAGCGGAGTACTCACCTTTACAACTGGAGTAGTAACCACTGGTTCTAATACGCTTACCTTAACCAATAATAGTAGTGCCACTGCTGCATTAAGTGGTACACCAAGTAGTACTAATTATGTTAATGGTAATTTGATTCGCACAGTGTCTAATGCCTTCTCAGGTTATGTATTTCCTGTGGGTCAAAATGTAAGCGGAACAGATTATTACTACCCGCTCACTTTGAGCAATCTTAGCGGAACGGCCAATGTTACGGTTGCTGCATTTAATGGCAGTACTGGTGGCGGGGCTGCTGATAATACCACCCTTTCAGACATTAGTGCCAATGAATATTGGCAAGTGGTTGCTAGTTCTGCCATCACTGCAAAAATTTCGGTTACTACTGCCATGATTGGTTCTTATGAAGTAATTGGTACTTCCGTAGGTTCCGTTCCAACGGGTACTTACAGCTCAATTGGAGGTGCTTTGAATCTCGGTACGAATAGCATCTTAGTCTCCTCTTCCACTTCAATACCCACAACTGGTAATTACGCTTATTTTGTAGTAGCATCTTCCTCTTTACCTGCTCCTACTATTACTTCATTTACATCAGACTTCCCTACTAGTACTAGTTATTATTCTGGTTCAGTGCTTACGATTACTGGTACCAATTTCGGTGCAACTACCTCTGTAGCAATAGGAGGTGCATCTGCAACGGTGAGTGCTTTCACTTCTACGCAATTAACGGTAACCGTGCCTACTGGCGTATCTGGAAATACAATTGCAGTATCTAACTCAGGAGGGTCAGACAACACAACAGGTACTTATCTCACTGGTATTTTATCAACTCAAGCGGGTGATTGGAGTACAGCATCAACTTGGTTTACCAATGCTGTTCCTGGTTCTGCTTCTACAGTAATCATTAGACATGCAGTAACCTTAAATACAACCCCATCTTCACCAGCTAACTTAACAGTAGTTTCAACTGGAAGCTTAACCCTTGGCACAACTGTTTCTTCCGTAATCACTGTTACGTCTTCCGTTACTAATAGTGGTACTATTAACTTAGGCACTGTAAACAAAAGTGGACAGTTTACTTGCGGTGGTACATTCACCAATAGTGGCACATTCACTGTAGGTTCTACAGTCGCATCTGGATTAAATCAGTATGGATATTTAACCTTAAACGGTAGCAGCACCAATACTGGAACAATATTGATAGATAACGGAAGCACCAGTGCTACATTAATGGTAGGAGGTGCTTTAGTAAACAATGGTACAATTACCAATAATGCAATTGTTCAACTCAATGCTGGTGGTTCTATTTCTGGAAATGGCATTGTATATGCTTCCAATTCCAACTTATATTACAACACAGGTACTTCAAATACAGTTGGATCTGGTGCAGAATGGCAAACAGGAACAAGCTCATCTGCCATCGGAGATGCAGGCATTCCATACAATGTGCAAGTGGGTAAAGTGCAAACTGGTACTTTGAATAGTAGTACTTCATTAACCATTGGCTCCTACATGAAGGCTTTAGGAACCGTATCCACAAATAGTACCTACTCAATTACCGTAAACAACGGTGCTGTATTAAATGCAGGAAAAATTGGCAATTCTGGTACATTAAACGTAGGTACTGCCGACATATCAAGCATGGCGATTTTAGGAAATGCAGCAAATGCAACCGCTATTAGTGGCTCGCTTTCTTCTATGACAAACGCAGGTACCTTGAATATTTACGGATATTTTCAATATTTCTTCAATGCAATTTCAACTGCAACCGGTACGGTGAATGTTCGTCCTTATGCAGTGTACGATTGTGGTGGTTCTGCACCTAAAATGGTGAATACGGGAGCTACTTATGCTGCCAACTCATACGTGTATTTATCCTCACCTACTAACATTACCAGTATCAATATTACTGATAGTGCAACCACACCTACTTTTGGTAATGTGATTATCAATAGTGTGGCACAAACTTCAAACATATCTACGCAAAACCTAGCCAACGTTGCAGGAACGCTCTATATCTTAAATACCAATACTGGTTCAATTAGAAATTCAGCCACCAACTTATCGTTAGGCGGTTTACAAGTAGGCGGTAGCTTATCCTTTAATGGTAGTGTTATTAATGCCACGGCTGCTTCTTTCGCTCTAGCCTCCACCACTGGCCTGGCTACTCAAGTAAATGGGGACATTAACATTGGCAGTAACGGCACTCTAACAACTGTTAGTGCTACCACAGTAAGTTTAACTGGCAATTGGACTAATTCTGGCACTTTCACTTCTACCAGTACCAATGTTGCTTTCAATGGTTCTTCTAACCAAAACATCGGCGCCACCACTTTCCCTGCTAACCTCACTATTAACAATGCAGCAGGCGTTACTGCCACAGCAGCCGTTTCTGTTGCTAGCACTGGTACGTTAGCATTAAATAATGGTGTATTTAGTTTAGCACCTGCCACTGCCACTACCTACTCGCTACCTTGTACCATTACCCGCACAAGTGGTTCTATCGATGCAAGTAATGCAAATGCCACTTTAGCATTTACTGGCTCTAGCGCTAGAACAATTCCAGCATCTACATTCGCTGCTAACATAAATGCATTGACCATCAATAATTCAGGTGGTGTAACCCTAAATGCAGATGCAACAGTGGACAACACGCTTACGTTGACTGCTGGAACACTTACGCTTGGTGGTAACTTAACCTTAAAAGCCGATGTGAGTGTTACATCTGGAAATATCAATGCAACTGCTGGTACGGTTACTTATAATGGTACGGCTGCGCAAACATTAACCACGGCTAACTACACTTCAAGCACCATTAATGCTTTGGTAGTGAATAATTCCAATGGAGTAAGTATTACTGGAAACCTCACAAACTCTGGTTCTTTAACCCTTTCTGCTGGTACACTTTCAACAACTGGCACGCTTACAGTAAATGGCAGTACCAGTGCAACAAGTGGCAACATCAATGCAAGTACTGCTACCGTGGTTTATAGCGGTTCATCTGCTCAATCCATTCCTGCTGGTACTTTCACTGGCAACGTTCAAAACCTAACCATCAACAACGCCGCAGGCGTTACACTTGGTGGAACACTAAATATTACGGGTACCTTAACCCCAACTGCTGGAGTCCTTACCACAGGTGGCTATTTAGTGATTCGTTCCACTTCAACAGGTACTGGAAGAATTGCCCAAGGTTCAGGTTCTTATATTAGTGGTGATGTAACCGTAGAACGTTTTATTCCTGCAAAAGCAACCAGAAAATACAGTTTCATCACATCACCAGTTACCCAATTGATTCGTAACGGTTGGCAACAGCAGATGTACATTACTGGTGCTGGAACAGGCGGTACTACTTGCGGAACAACTACTGGTAACGGTGTTGCGGGAACTGACAAGTACAACAGTAATGGATTTGACAAAACAATAACCAACACCCCAAGCTTCTACTACTATAATGTATCTCCTGTAAACGGTACGAGATGGACTACCATCAGCAATACCATTAGCACTAGCTTAACTCCTGGTAAAGGTTACCGTACAAACATTAGAGGCGATAGAAATCTAGGCACTTGTAACGATCAATTATTGTCTAATTCACCTGCGGCTCCTACTGATGTTACCTTGAGCGCATCGGGTACAGTTACAACGGGAGATCTTACCGTAAACCTGAATGCTCCGGCTACACACTTATATACCTTGGTAGGTAATCCTTACCCAAGTGCCATTAGCTTCACTGCATTCAAAACGGATAATACTACTATCAGCAATAAGTTATGGAGCTATAGCCCTAACGGTAATGGTAATTACACCACTTACGCAGCAGGTATCATTGCCAATGCTGCCACCGGTTACAACAACACCAATGGCGATTACATTGCAAGTGGTCAAGCATTCTTTGTAGAGGCTAACAATACTGGTAGCACCGTTCTATTTAAAGAAAGTCACAAAACCGTTGGTACCATTCCTAACAACCAATACTTTGGTTTATTGAACAGCCAAATAATTAGAGTTGGCCTCAAGAACACCAATTTAGAGGCGATTGACGAAGTGGTAGTGCGTTTTGCCAACACGGGTAGTAAAAACTATCTAGCCGATGTAGATGCGGTGTCTTTCGGTGGTGGTAACCAATACCTACAAACCATTAAGCCTGCTTACAAATTAGCCATTGCCACAAGACCCGCAAACTTCTCTATCGACACGGTGCAATTGGCGGTAATGAGCAACGCAACTGGTGATTTTGTGTTAAACATGAACAGCATCGATGGTTTTGATGGTAGCACTGTTATCACCCTTAGGGATAAATTCTTAGGTACTACACAAGACGTTGTGGCCAATCCTGCTTATGCTTTCTCAGTAACCAACGATTCACTAAGCAAAGGAATAAACAGGTTTGAACTAGTGTTCAAACAAACCACCACTTTACCCGTACAATTTGTAGCCATCAAAGCAACCAAAGAAGCGACTCAAAACCACATCAGTTGGACTGTTGCTAATGAAAAGAACCTTCAATCGTATGAAGTGGAAAAAAGTACCGATGGTGTTCATTATGTGAGCATCGCCACCGTAAAAGCCACCAATGCCGCTAGCTACAGCAGCAACGATATTGCTCGCACTGTTGCCAAAACCATCTATTACCGCATCAAAGCAGTTGATCAAGATGGTACTATTGCCTACAGTAAAACGGCTACCATCACCAACAACCCAGCAGTTGCTGAATACACCGTAAGCTTATACCCTATGCCCGTAAAAGCGCAGCTACAAATTGCCCTAAACCATGCATCTGCTGATAAGTACAGTGTTCAGATAAAATCAATGGATGGCAAAGCCGTTTGGAGCAAATCTGGCATTGCCGCAGAAGCTGGCATCTTGCAAATAGATGTACACCAATTAGCCGCTGGCACTTATTCGTTGTTCTTAACCAACAGCAATGGCCAACAAACAATCAGCAAACTGGTAAAAGAATAGCAGGACCAATTATTTCAAATCCACAAAAGGGGAGTAGTTTCACACTATCTCCCCTTTTTTATTGGAGGCAAAATAGGAGAGCGGTGAGTGGTTAAGATTAGTACCTAAATAGCAGCCGACCTTGATACACGTGTATGCGACCTTGATACAAGTGTAAACGACCTTTGTACAGGTGTAAGTGACCGGAATAAACTTTGAAGTTGCTTCGATAGACTTGAATTTCTTCGGTTGATGTCTATCGAGGTCTGATTGATGTCTATGGAGGTCTGATTGATGTCTATGGAGGTCTGATTGATGTCTATGGAGGTCTGATTGATGTCTATCGAGGTCTGATTGATGTCTATCGAGGTCTGATTGATGTTTATGGAGGTCTGATTGATGTCTATGAAGGTCTGATTGATGTCTATCGAGGTCTGATTGATGTCTATGGAGGTCTGATTGATGTCTATGAGGCTTTTCTGGGCGTTAAGAACCAAAAATCAAACATGATATACAAATATTAAACCAATTACATTGCCTATCCTATGACCTTTAGCTGGACGCCATTATCCAAAAGGCGTGTCGCCTGAACAGATCATTTGGATTTATGAATTCCATTTCAATGTTAATAAGTTAAGAATCATTCTATTAAGTTGCCTTTTCGTCCTTATTCACCTATTGACCAAGCAGAAAAGAATATCAGAAGAAATTTTTCATCTTTCTTTAAAGATCATAAAATAACACTACTACGAATTGAATCGAGAACCCAAGGGGTTCAAATGTTTATACCAAAAAACGCAAGCATTACATACGACCCCGATGGGGTCGTATCAATCACGTTCCACCATTTTTCTATAAACATCAAATCCCGAAGGGATTAATTGAAATGAATCGTACAGGTCAAGAGTTTTTAGTCGAGAGTATTTATAATAAAAGGAGGTAAATTAGAAATACGAAGATGCTAATGATAGCAACCCCATTCTTCATACAGTTGGTGTTTGAAAAACGTTGATTACAAAATGTGGTGTTCCATGAATCAAATAATCATAGGTTGAAAATGTCTTGTAATCTATACCAGTAAAAAATTCCAGTTCCCTCACCCTAGGAGATGGGTTGGGGTGAGGTTTATATTTGGGGAGCGAAAACCCTTTATGCAATCTTCCAAATCCACTAAAGCCAATTATTACCCCAAGTCTTTTCCTCTTAGCATAAACTGCCAAATCTTCCTCAATTCTTCTATTACCATTTACTATTGGGAAGAGTATAATGTAATGAATGCAACAACTTTGGCAATTGTAAAATCAAGCCCAACCAAAATTTACGGAGTATTAGAGCTTAATCATTAGCCAAAATATAATTCATCTTCAAATGTATAATTGATACACTTATTCAATTCTTTGAAATAGGCATAAGTGTGTTGTGGAAATTCAAAAAATTCAATAGCTAGATCTTTGAATAAAGTAAAATTCATTTCATAAGTTAACCCCATTTCACCATCTCCAAAAACAAATACCCTAGCATTCAGAAGTTGAGGATAATTCTTCAGAATATTTTCAAAAAAGCTATTGATAAGTACTCGCTTTTTTTCGGTTTCTAAGCCAGCTAAATTTTCATAAACATGATCAATCCTGTTCCAACTTATTCTATTGAACCCAATTGGATAAAATTGTTCTAAAACATCAAAATAAAAGTTTGATATATTGTGTAGAATCACTTGCCTGTCACGGATGGCTTTTGCTAATAGTGTAATTAATTCTAAATCATAAGCCAGCATTTGAATCATGATGAGTCAGTTTGAATAGTTTAATCGAGTTACATCTTATGCAAGTGAATAGAAATTGACATGTTTTATTCAATTTTTTTCTTTCAATAAATTAAAACCTTACCCACCCAAACTAGCCAACCGCTCATTTACCCAATCAAGGTTCTTTTTAAAATCAACATACCCAGGAGCCGCCTCAACCAATTGATCATACAAAATTTTAGATTGCTGATAATAACTAATGGCTTTTTCTGTAGATTCCTTTTCAAAATGAACTCCAAGATTTAGGTAAGCAATAGCCAATAGATTCTTGAACTCAACATTATCGGGATAGCTGTCAAATAATTCCTTTTCGAGTTTTTCATATTGCTCATAATAACCCAATGCCTTGGGAAGGTCTCCCAAAATGGTATAGGTATTTCCAAGATGTTGATTGGCAATTGCCAACCCATTCTTAAAATCTACATTATCTGGATGGCTGTTAAACAATTTCTTTACAAGTTTTTCATATTGCTCATAGTAACCCAATGCCTTGGGTAAGTCTCCCAAACTGGTATAGGTATTTCCAAGATTTTGATTGGCAATTGCCAATCCTTTATTGAACTCTACATTATCAGGATAGCTGTCAAACAATTCCTTTTCGAGTTTTTTATATTGCTCATGATAACCCAATGCCTTGGGTAGGTTTCCCATACTGGAGTAGGTATTACCTAGAAATTGATTGGCAATTGCCAATTGATTCTTGAACTCTACATTATCTGGATAGCTTTCAAACAATTCCTTTTCTAAATTTTCATATTGCTTATAATAACCCAATGCCTTTGGTAGGTCTCCCAAACTGGTATAGGTATTTCCAAGATGTTGATTGGCGATAGCCAAACCATTCTTGAAGGATACATTATCTGGATAGCTTTCAAACAATTCCTTTTCGAGTTCTTCTAAATGCTCATAATACCACAATGCCTTGGGCAGGTCTCCTAAGCTGGTATAGGTATTTCCAAGATGTTGATAGGCAATAGCCAATTGATACTTGAACTCTAAATTATCAGGATAGGTGTTAAACAATTCCTTTTCTAAATTTTTATACTGCTCATAATAACCCAATGCCTTTGGTAAGTCACCCAAATTAGTATAGGTAATTCCAAAATATTGATTGGCAATAGCCAAACTATTCTTATACCATTCATTATCAGGATAGCTTTCAAATAATTCCTTTTCGAGTTTTTCATATTGCTCATAATAACCCAAGGCCTTGTGCAGGTCTCCCAAACTGGTATAGGTCTCGCCTATTCGGCTAAGTGCTAATCCAAGGCGGTTTTGGTTATTGCATTCTTCTGCAATAGTTTTTGAATCCTCATAATCTTTCAAAGATTCATGTAACAAACCAATAGTTGTTTGAACATCGCCCCTATCAATTAGCAGCCTTGCTTTTTCATCTTTATCAGATGTGAATGAAAGTAGTTTTGTGTAAGTTTCGATTGCAGCTTTGTAAAGACCCAAATCTTTCTGCAACACAGCCACTTGTTCATACAAAGTCCCTAAATAGGCAATTTCCTTTTCATCGGTTTGGGCTATAGTAGCCAAAAGCCTGTCTAGTTCTGCTTGTTTGCTTTCTTGGGTATTGCCTCCAAGCGTACTCATCGTTACTGGTTTTTCTTCTATGTTGATAGGAAGAATAACAGGAGCAATTTCTGTTTTCAAATCCATAATTAAGGAACGGAAGGAAAACAGGTCGGGTATTTTTTCCATTACCTCCGCTGCAAAATGTTCGGTGGCGGGCGGTTCCATAAAGGCAATCATGGCAATGGGGTATTGTGCCAGTTTGTCCCTGCGTTGGTTCAATCCAGGGTATATGTCCGGGTTGTTGAGCAATGCTCGGAAATTATGAATGAAAAAGAAACCCCTTTTTGTGTTGTAATAGCTATCTACTAGGTTGCGGTAGGTAGTGTTGCCCCCGTCTATTGTAGTACAGGTGCGATCGGGATAGCGTTGCTGTAAATCCTGCTGCAATTGAGTAAGCAAAGCATAATGGTTGTAACGCACCAACACAAAGCGAAAGGCCTCTGTTTCCAACATACGGAACAGTGGCCTAGTCTCTTCGGTATAATTATTTTCCGCCAACGACATAATATTTATATAGTTCGGATTCCTCCACAATGGGGTTCACTCGTTTATAGCTACCGTCGTTGTATTCCAGCACAATAATTTTTTCCAACAATTCTTGCCAATCCACACCAAAAGGGATGGGCGTGTGGTTGTCGTTGGCTTCTTTTAATATTTTCAACGTATCCAACTGTGGCTTGGTGATGTATTGGGCAGTCTGTGCAGCAAGCTTCTTAATAGCTTTGTCGAGCGTGGCGGCGTCAATGATGCCTTTATCATCGTCTCCGTACAAATAGGCATAATGCAAGAGCCTCAAATATTCCCGTGGCGAACCACCGCCCAGCAATATGGCCCTGCGAAGCGTATCGGTACTATCAAACAGCCGCTCATCGATGCGTTTATAAGTAAACTCAACAAAGCGTTCCACGGCTTTCTCCACAATGCTGCCATCTTTTTCCCTGATTTTTACGCAAGGAAAAGAAATGACCTCACTAAATGTTCGGAGGCTTTGTTGCTGCGCCATCAATTCAATTGGTAAGGTAAAAATGGTGTTTACCTTGATTTGTCTGATGCGGTTGGTTTCTTCAAAGATGATTTTTTTGCGTATCTCCAAACTGCCCGTCTTCTCCAAGCCATCCACGATAAAAAGGATTTCCCTGGCAATTTTCTCTTTTCTTAAAATGAGGTTCACCTGTTCGATGAACGTATTGAACTGAAGGGCAAAGTCGGTAAAATTGTTTTTGAATACCGTTCTTACCTTGGTGGCATTCTCTATTCCACCTGTAAGGCTTGCTTTTAATTTGCCAGCCAATTTAAAAAAACTCCAAAAACTAGGTGTGCTTGCATCAATGGACAGTTCAAAACCACTATCTGCCTTGATGGCCTTATTCACCTCTTCAATCCTTTGTGTGAACCATTTATGCATGCTCAATACAATGGTTTCCTCTAATTCCAAATGGCAGTCTCCCAGTTTTTGGAAGAGACATTCCAATTGAAAAATCAAGATATCCATATACTCCATGTTATTCAAATCCAACCCATCGTCCAAATTGCACACTACGGGAAAATAACCATCAGGTTTACACATCTTAAAAGCAATCTTTGCCAATTCGGAAGTTTTGCCCGAACCCCGCATACCCGCCAAAAACAAAAGGGTCTTATTGGCTTGATTAAAATTGGGTTCGAATTCCTTGGTTGTTGGGTTTACATGCAATGCTTTATACAGCGATTTCTCCTCAAAATCGCCTCTTACTTCTGAAAAATCCGTATAAAATTCGTGGTCAGGCCCAATCGGGATTTCAAGCTTTACAGCATTGTCTATCTCCGAAAATTTAGTTGCTTTCTTGTAAAAACTATTATCCATCATTTTGTATAACCCTTTTTAAGGGGGGTAAAGTAAATCAAATATTTTTTGTTGGATGAAATACTAATATCATGGAGGTATGATTTTTACTGTAAGGCTTCGTTCTAGCCAAAATAGAATTTGTAACCCTAGTTTGGTTAGAACGAAGAAGGCACATAACTTTTGTGTTGCCCAAGTTTATTTTACTGAATGATAGATTGCTCCACATCTCCCACTAAATATTTACTTCCTCAAATTTATCCCCCCCTAAAAATTCAACACCATTTTCACGCTCAAATTCCTGCCCATATTAAATATGCCTGTACGGCCAGTGGCTGGGTTCTGTGGGGCGTATTTAAGGCGGCTCAAATTACTTTGAAAGGCCAAGTCGGTCAAATTATCTGCGCTAATGTATAGGCTCAGCAATTTGTCCACACCAAAGGCTTGGATACTGGTACCTACTCCAGCACTTAATAAAGTATAGGCAGGAGTGGCCGTTTCAGTTTCATACGCTTTAAAATAACGGTTCTGTTCAAAGTAATGGTCAATGGCCACTTTCGCATACCAATTAGAAAGGCGTTTGCCCACTTTGTTGAACTGTGCTTTTAGTTCCCCTCTATACTTTGGTGCGGGAATAAAAGGCAGGTATCGAGTACTGTCGGGTTGATGTTGCTGGGTAGCTTGCACATACGAAAAAGTATTTTCCAGATGCAACCAATCCAAAGGGTGGGGGTGTAAATCCACATAAATTTCCCCACCCAGCAAAGTGGCATTCCCTTGAGTAAATTGAAAAGCAGGTGTAGGATCGTTGGGGTCAGGTATGGAGTCACCACCAGTAGCATTTTTCATTTTCTCTGAATAGATATAATTGCGGATGAAATTAACAAAGGGAGATACCTCAATGCTGAGGTGATCCGAATGTAAAAAATACGCAAGGTCTATTTGGTGGCTGGTTTCTGGTTGTAAATTCACCGTTCCATACTCGTATCTAAGCGTGCCTTCATGCTTACCATTCGATGCTATTTCGCCAATATTCGGTGCCCTAAACCCTCGCGATAAATTGAATTTGAGGGTAGATTGTTTGTTCAATTGGTAGGACAAACCCACACTTCCAGCATAACTGCTGTAATTTTTGGTAAATCCAGCAAACTTGACAGAAGTGCTATCATTTTCCAACTCAACAGGTTCGTCTTGGTTATTTAAGATTAATTTTTTGGAAGTAATGCGGCGATTATCTATTCGTATACCGCCTGCAAGCGTTAGTTGGCCAAAGCTTTTTTGTGTACAGGCAAAACCACCCATGTCTAGCAATTGATATTCAGGAATCAAGAACTCAAGACCCCTGTTTTTATTCGTCTGATACATACCGCTACTACCCACCGACGTTTCCCAACCTTTGTGTTCTTTTAAATTGTAGCGAAGCTGGTAATTGTACGTATTTAAGTCAAAAAACAAGGCCATATCATTGGGGTGTAACACATCCCCAAATTCCTTTCGTTGGTTGTTTTGAAAACCAAGGTCTAGGTGTAAAGTGCCGTTTTTAAGCAAAAAATATTGGTTGCTTAACACCCTAAAATGGCTCACCTTCTGATGTGGGAAACCAATGAAATACCCCTGTAAATCAGCATTATTTGCGGTTACCTCTCTTGTTCCACCAGAACCATCTGGTGTTGCATAAACAAAGTTGCCTAAACTGTCCCTGTCGCCTTCGGGCATATTCAAAGTAGTGTTAAATGAACTTACGGTAACATGCGCATACCCCCATTTTCTATTTACCCCTATAAACAGATTGCCGTCATGTTCTCTCAAGCCGGAGTTGTACACTTTTCCGTCATTACTGTTCTTATAATTACCGGCTAACTTATAACTCATTCTTCCCAACCATTGAATACCCCCTTTATTTCCTGCATTGCTCAGTGAGTAGCCCATAAGTTGGTTATTGGTCTGAAAATTGGAAGTGAATTGGGTTTTAATTTGCCCCAAAGCGGGCGCTTTTGGGGTAAGAAAATTAATAACACCAGCAATTCCATCAGAACCATACATTAAACTTCCCGGTCCTTTCACAATTTCAACCCGATCTATGGAATATTCGTCTATTTCGATTCCGTGTTCATCCCCCCATTGTTGCCCTTCTTGGCGAATACCATTGTACAACGATATTACCCTATTGTACCCCAATCCTCTAATCGTTGGTTTAGATATACCTGCACCAGTAGTTATCTGACTTACGCCGGGCACATTTTTCAGTCCATCAATCAAATTGGTAGCACTGTTTTGTAACAATGTGGTAGCATCCACAGGCTTAATGATAATGGGACTCAGGTTTAAAGCAGTGGATCGGGACACTGCCGTAACCACCACTTCTTCTAGTTCTGATACGGAGGCCATTAAGGAAAAGTGGAGTGCGGTGTCCTGATGGATTATAACCCTTTGTAATTGTTTTTTAAACCCACCACTGCTTATTTCCAATAATAAACTCCCTGCCTTTAATCGCGGAAGTTCGAAGCGACCATCCTTGTTGGTATTCGCCCCCATTTTTAATTCATTTACATAAACAGAAGCCCCGGGTATTGCTTTCTTTGTTTTGGCGTCGGTTATGGTACCACTTACCAAGTATTGTGCTGAAACCATTTGGCTGTATAAGCCTAAAAATATAATTAGTTGAATCAGTTTTAATTTCATTTTTAATTTTTTTGGTGAGAAAAACGGCTGACTTAAGCTACTGCTGCACTTAAGGAATCCAAATAAATTGGGATTGGCAGTTTCTAGCTACCCTCTTTACCTCCATTTAACTTAAATGAGGTGATAAATTTTTGACTTTTTTGGGCTAAGAAAACTTCAGTTTAAGATTTGTATTGCATGTTTAGTGTCGCTAAACTTTTGCGCATTACAACAGATATAGCACAATGCAATAAGTGTTTACTACAATTAATACTAGAAAACTATTTCTCGTTGAATCATATTAATTAACTGCTAACACTACCGTTAATAAAAGTTAACTATAAATAGTAAAACCTCAACTGTTGCATATAAGTTTTTCGTTTTGCCGCTCGCCCCTTAGAGTGGGGTTGGGGTGAGGTTAAGCTAATAACTTCGAAAAAACTTTATGCATCCAACATTAACGAGCAACAATTGCCATTTCTTCCTTCTTAAACTAAAAGAAGTGTTTTGGGTGGTCCTTTATTGGATAAATGGGTAATCTTAAATGGCGTGTAGTTCCTAAACCTTGTTGCATAGTAGCATATAAATGTATTAGGATAGATATTGGATAACCCTTGCGGTAATACATGCGGTGTAGCGCACTGCTGATCACATAGGCTGCATTTTTCAGTTGCTTTTGTTAGGTGGGCTTTGTGTTGGCAATTATCTGCTTTACTAAGAAAATGTACAGCTCTTTCGCAGGGATTCGCTAGTTCATAATTCCTAATTGATGAATGATGTTGGTGATACAGCACAGACAGACCATTGCTGAAAGTGTAAATCAGCAACAGCAGTAAGGCACTCCACGATATTTTATAGCATTTCTTCAAGGTTGTTTATGCAACAGGGTTGCAAATGTATTGGTTTACTCAATCCAAACGGACGCTTTAATCTTTCACTTGAAATTCCGATAATTTTCAGATTATCAGAATAAACTCTGTAAATCTCTTTTCTATAAGCCATTAAGAATTATTACAAACCCAATAAGGGCTGCATGTTTAATTATCGGAAATTTTAAGACCTACCTTGCAGCTTTCTTCAACAGAATTTATACAAAATATAATGAGCACATTTGTTAGTAGCATCTCTAATTTGGCTTTCCCTGATGCCGAGAAAGTAAATAGTGAAACGTTTTCCCCAGAATTAATAGCTTTTATCCAACTGAGCTATCCACAATTTGAAAAAGGAAAATGGCTGTCCATGTCGGAATACAATGACTTATACAGTAGCTTTATCCGTAAAAATATTGCGACAGATATGATGGCCTTGAACGCTAATGCAGCAGCCGTTCGCTCATTTGATGCCAACAAAACCATTAGTGATAAATTATTGGAGGAGTCTGGCCAAGACGAATTAAGCTTTGGTCAGCGATTGGCTGACAAAGTAGCCAGTTTTGGCGGAAGCTGGACGTTTATCCTTTCCTTTTTTGGATTCTTAAGCATTTGGATACTAATTAATGTTTTTGCATTGTCAACCAATGCCTTTGACCCTTATCCGTTTATTTTGCTCAACCTCATTTTGTCTTGTATTGCCGCTTTGCAAGCCCCAGTAATTATGATGAGCCAAAATAGGCAAGAAGAAAAAGACAGGGAACGCTCTAAAAATGACTACGCCATTAACCTAAAAAGTGAATTAGAAATTAGTCTGCTTCACGAAAAAATAGACAACATCATCATCCACCAGCAAGAAAAAATCATCATCATGCAACAAACCCAACTGGATTTACTGCACCAATTGTTGGCTGCCAAAAGCGAACAATAAGCCTTCCAACAATTCGTTCCCAAATTCATTTTCAACCCCCAAACCAATAAAAGGCACGCATGACGGTATCGTATTAGATACTTCCTTTAGTTTTACCGACCTCGTTTTTTGTTCAAGCTTTTCTTGGATAAAAAATAGATAAATGAAGTTTTGCCATGATGAAGCATACAATTTTTATTACCGCATTATTGGTTGGGATGTTGGCTTGCACCACCAATAAAAGTTTGCAAAAAAATACGACTGCAATCAGCGATACCATAACCCTCAAATCATTATTGGAGTCACCACCAAAGCTAGAAGAAGTGGTGTATAAACAAACCAAAGACACTGCTTTAAAAATTTATTACAGCAAACCCATTCATGCTGAAAAAGGGAAGAAATACCCCGCCATCGTATGGATTCATGGGGGAGGATGGACGGGAGGGGATGCCAGAACCTTGTTTCCCAATGCCCAATATTTCAGCTACAGAAATGCGGTAGGATTTAGTATCGAATATCGATTGGTTAAATTTCATGCTGCTGGTGTAAAAGATTGTATGGCAGATTGTAAATCCGCTATTAGATTCATCCGTGAGAATGCACAATTATTTAGTATAGACCCTAACAAGCTAATTGTATTGGGCGAGTCTGCTGGTGGCCACTTGGCGGCATGTTTAGGTACAATCGAAGGGTATGATGATCCTAAAGATAATCTTGGCATCAGTGCCATCCCAAATGCTATGATTCTCTACAATCCGTGCATTGACATGACCTTGTATCCATTAATGAAAAACATTTTAAAAGATAAAATTGCGGATGTCAAAAGACTCGATTCCGCGTCTATTGCTGCGGAAGATTGGAATTTAGCCAAGCAAATTTCACCCATCAACCACGTGAAGGCCAACCAACCACCCTGCTTGCTCATCCACGGTACTGCCGATAAAGTCATCCCTTGGCAACAGTCGCAAAGGTTTTACGATGCAATGAAAAAAGCAGGTAACACCTGCGAATTAATCTTACTCCCCGATTTAGGTCATGCATTTGCTATACCAAAGTACAAAGCACCCGAACATGTCGTGGTACAAGCCATTACCGATGCGGATATTTTCCTAACCAAGTTGGGTTATCTAAACGGCTCTCCATTGCTGAGGGTTTCTGCTGCTCCAGCTTGGCCTCCAAGAAAATAATTATTGTATTCTTAAACAATTAAGTGATTTTAAGCTTGTGAGGAACTCAACTTTTGCGCTTCCCCTATTCCATTTACAACATTTAACAAACCTTGCTAACCTCTTGAATAAAAGTGTATGAAAAAAATACTATTACTATCTGTTCTGTTTTGCAGTTATTACGCCCAAGCCCAAAACGCTTTGAACTTAGTTGATTGGATGAATCAGCACAAAGGGATGCTCTCTGCTAGAATCAATCAGTACAACAAGGAACAATATAACCTATTGACAAACCAACAAAAGTTTGCCATTGGATTGGGTAAACAAACCCAACAATTCCAACAATCTACTTGGGAAATCAATACCACTGCTTCGATGGTGGCAGATAAATCAGATGCCATAGAAGTAGTCGTTCATTTTAAATGTATAACAGGCAAATTGGCTGCTGCAAGCGTATCTGTTGATATGGATTGGGACAACTGGAGCGAAAAGAATTATGTTTTGATGCCAGCCGCTGTGTACAATGGCAATCGGTATGAATGGAGGCGATTGCGGTATTCGCCCAAGTTGTATGAAGTACAGGATATAGGCATTGATAAACCTATTATTCTAACAGACGTACCAAAACTCAATGGCAATGGTGCTTTTTCGCGCATACAAGAACGAAGTGGTAGTATGTCGGTACCCTCCATAGGATTTATTGCAGATGATTCAAAGAAAGGGATGTGGCTACTAACAGAGCAAGGCAATCAATGGGGTGATTATGGTATGGACATAGCAGAAACTAGAGATCGCAAAAAGGCGGTTGTATCCATTACCTCACCAATAGTGAGGGAGCAATTTGTGTATAAGATTTGTGATGCACATTATCCTAGTTGGGATATACCCAAAGACATGCAAGCAGGAGATGAAGCTACCATCAAATTCAGGCTATATGGTTTTGATGCGCCCCAGAATCAAAGCATTTTTGATAAATATGCCACAATTAGAAAAGATTATTCAGGTACCAAGCTCCATGCTGATGTATTACCGTATGCAGCCTGCATGAATCTGTTGGAGAAAAAATACAACGAAAAGAATTTTGTACCTGCTTTTGGCTACTATGCCATTGGTTTTAGGGAAAACTTTTTGCAAGATTGGCAAATCGGTTGGACGGGTGGCATGATTACTACTTACCCGT
This sequence comes from Chitinophagaceae bacterium, assembly GCA_027486835.1. Classification (GTDB taxonomy): domain Bacteria; phylum Bacteroidota; class Bacteroidia; order Chitinophagales; family Chitinophagaceae; genus Parasediminibacterium. The sequence goes on along the minus strand of JAIXOJ010000029.1, from coordinate 9,144 downwards.
TACTATTTTCAGGAAGTGAAGCAACTAAGCAAAGGGTAATCCAAAATTTTGATTGGTTGTTCCCTAATGGCATTGCACCATCTGGTTTTTATTGGGATGCGGGCAGGAATGGCAACGAGTGGCTAGGAGGCGACATAAGAAAACCGCACACAAAAAACTGGCATTTAGTAAGGAAAAGTGGTGATGCGGTTTGGTACATTTTAAAGCAATTTATGTTGATGGATAAAATGCACTTACCCGTTAAAGAAAGCTGGAAATCAGGCAACAAAAGGGTATTGGATGCCTTTGTACATCTGTGGAATACCAACCATCAATTAGGACAATTTGTGAATAGTCTTACTGGGGAAATAATGGTAGGAGGATCCAGTAGTGGGGGTATTGTACCCGCTGGTTTGGCCTTAGCTTCACAATACTACCAGCAGCCACAATATTTATCTACTGCCGAAGCCATTGCAGATTACTATTACCAAAATTTTATCTTGAAGGGCATTAGTTGCGGAGGTCCAGGAGACGCTGTGCAAAATTTCGATTCTGAATCTGCACTCGGTTTATTAGAAAGCTATGTTACACTTTACGAGATAACGGGAAATAAAAAATGGTTGCCAATTGCCGAAGCCGCGGCCAAACAGTTGTCAACCTGGGTGGTCAGTTATAATTACCATTTTTCCGACACCTCTGCCTATGGAAAAGCTAATGTAAAAACAAACGGATCTGTGTATGCGAATACACAAAACAAACATACTGCTCCTGGTCTTTGCACCGCTTCTGGTGTGGGGTTACTCAAGCTATATCGCTATACCGGCAATCAATTTTATCTGGAATTATTGCAGGATATAGCCCATAATATTACCCAATACATCGGTCACCCCCAAAAACCACTCGGCACTACACCAGTAGGATATGTGAGCGAACGGGTAAATATGAGCGACTGGGAAGGCGTGGAAAGCATAGGTTATGTATTACCCTTGTCCACTTGGGCAGAAACATCGTTAATGCTTACAACCATTGAAGTACCAGGCATTTATGTGGAAACCGATAAAGCAACAGTAACTGCTTTTGACAATGTGAAAGCAACTTTAGTTAAAGCAACTAAAAAAAGCCTGACCATCGAGATTACCAACCCAACACCAGTAGAAGCAACTGTTACCATCTTGGCAGAAAGTGCCACTAAACAACAACAAGTGTTGGGAGAAAATGCGCTGTATGGCGCACAATCTATCCACCTTTTGCCCGGTGAGCATAAGCAGTTAGAAATTAAAAGATAAGTATGCATTAGGGCTTTCATATAAAAATGGGTTAAGCAGAATATTGCTTATTCGTTTTGCAAAGCCTAGAAGCATAATGTTTTGATTGGAGTTATTCGCTTATTATTTGTTTTGTTTTTGCTACAATAAAATCATGTTTTAAGTCATATTATCGTTTTGGTGTTTAACCACAGGATTTACCAACAAATAAGTAGTTAAATTTTTAGCAGAAATTAAGTTACCTAGGAGTGTAGACTACAGATAAAATCCTTCAACCAACAAACGCATAATGGTATCAAAAGAAAAAAGCTGTAATCCTTACTGGTAAAGGGTTACAGCTTTTTTGATGTCGGGATGACTGGATTCGAACCAGCGACCTCACGCCCCCCAGACGTGTACGCTAACCGGGCTGCGCTACATCCCGAATGGTTATTGAGGGAGGGCAAATATAGGGGGTGTATCAGCTTTTTACGTTTATATTGCATAAAATTTTTTGAGCCTTCAATGAAATTATTATTAAAAAAGGTACTTATTGCAGATAATAAAGCTCCTGATTTTGGTAAAATCCAAGACATCTTAATTGAAAACGGTCGGTTTACAAATATTAATAACCACATAGAAACAGAGGCAGATGAAACAATTTCTGGCGAAGAGTTAGTCGTTTCCTCGGGTTGGGTGGATGTATTTTCAGACTTTGCAGAACCTGGTTATGAACATAGAGAAACCATCGCTACTGGTGCTGCTGCTGCTGTTATTGGCGGTTTTTCACATGTTTTCCTCATTCCCAATACGAAACCAGTAATCCAAAGAAAACCAGAGGTCAATTACCTGATTGGTCAATCAGAAAAACTACCCATTTACATACATCCCATAGGTGCTGTTTCCAAAAACTGTGAAGGAAAAGACTTAGCTGAAATGTATGAAATGCAGCAAGCTGGTGCTGTTGCTTTTTCTGACGGTATTAACCCAGTGCAATCTGCTGGTTTATTAGTAAAAGCCTTACAGTATATAAAAGCTTTTGACGGTACCATCATCCAATTGCCAATGGACAAAAGCTTAGGTGTTTTTGGGCTTATGACGGAGGGCATTATCTCCACACAAATGGGATTGCCAGGTAGCCCCACTTTGGCAGAAACAGCCATTATTAAACGAGACATTGATTTGCTTCAATATACACAAAGCAGACTCCATATAACAGGGGTTTCCACAGCAGAATCCGTGGCATTAATTGCGCAAGCAAAATCGAAGGGATTGAATCTTACCTGTAGCGTAACTCCCTACCATTTGTTTTTTTGCGATGAAGATTTGCATAGTTATGATACGAATCTTAAAGTAAACCCACCCCTTCGTACGCGGGCAGACATGATGGCTTTAAGGCAAGCAGTTCTTGAAGGTACTATCGACTGTATTAGTAGCCACCATAGCCCTCAGTCTTGGGATAATAAAACCTGCGAGTTTGAATATGCCTCCAATGGAATGATTGGTTTGCAAACCAGTTTTGCAGTGCTTAATTCCTTATTTCCATCCTTATCCAAAACAGAAGTAGCTAACTTAATGGGTAATCGTGCAAGAAGCATATTTAATTTACCTCAAGAAAGTATAGCAATAGGAGCTGATGCTGACATAACCATCTTTGAAACAAAGGGCAATTTCAGTTTTTCAAAGAAGCGCAATCAAAGTAAATCAGCCAACTCAGCGTTTATGGGCTTACCATTAAAGGGGAATGTTCTAGGAGTGTATGCTAAAGGAAAATGGAATAAAAATGAATTTGGTAATTGAATTTGAACGGAGTTGGTTCGGATGACAAATGTTTAGTAGGTTAATCTGCTGGTTCAACACCTTCCCACCATCTCTGGTAAACAGATAAATGAGTGGAATTATTTTACTGTATTAATTTTAAAAGTAAACATGACTGTATCGCAAAAACCAAATGTTCAATTCGGACTCATCATTGCAGCAATTCTTATTATTGAGGACATTATTTTGCAATTAGCCCATTTAAAATCAGCATCTTGGGTGCTTGGCCTTAATAGTGGGATTCTTGCAGTGGGGGTAGTGGCTTCCATCATTTTAATAGATAAGAAAGAAGGTGAAATACTCCCTTTTAGCCAACGTTTTGGTTTTGGTTTTCAAGTAACAGGTGCTACCGTTTGTATTCTTTTTATTTATACCGCACTTTCCGTTTACATTGTTTTCCCAGAAAGCATCAACGCCATTTATGAAAGTAATATTGCAGATGCAAAGCTGCACGTAACGGGTTTTGATGCGAATAAGGCCGATAAGGACAAAGCACTGGCCATAAAAGTGCTTAAGATTACCTCTATGTCGATGTTAGTAATGGCCAATTTAGCTGTGGGTATTTTAGCTAGTTTGGTAGGTTCAGTTCTGGCGGGCATTTTTGCAAAAACTGGCAAATAATCAATAGTAAAAATTATTTTTAAAGCAACGAGTTCAATGGATATTTCAATAGTAATCCCTTTATTTAACGAAGATGAATCACTACCCGAGTTGTGTGCATGGATAGAAAGGGTAGTAAACCAACACCAGTATTCCTACGAAGTGATTTTGGTGGATGATGGCAGCAACGATAATAGTTGGGACATCATTAAGCAATTAGCGGAAAAAAATAACCACATAAAGGGTATAAAATTTCAACGAAACTATGGCAAAAGTGCAGCACTAAATGAAGGTTTTAAAGCGGCTTTGGGTGATGTGGTTATCACCATGGATGCTGATATGCAAGACAGTCCAGACGAAATTCCGGGTCTTAGAAAAATGATTGTGGAAGAAGGCTATGATTTGGTTAGCGGTTGGAAACAAAAACGATTTGACAATACATTTACTAAAAACATACCCTCTAAACTATTTAATGCCGCAGCAAGAAGCAGTTCTGGTATTCAATTGAATGATTTTAATTGCGGACTGAAGGCTTACCGGAAAAAAGTGGTAAAAAGCATAGAGGTATTTGGCGAAATGCATCGCTATATTCCAGTGTTGGCTAAATGGGCAGGATTTAGAAAAATAGGAGAGAAGGTGGTGGAACACCGAGCAAGAAAATATGGTACTACCAAGTTTGGGTGGGAGCGATTTATTAATGGGTTTCTCGACCTAACCACCATTACTTTTTTAAACAAATTCGGCAAACGACCAATGCACTTTTTTGGATTGTATGGTACGCTTTGTTTTCTAATAGGCTTTACAGTAAGTGTGTATTTAACCGTGAATAAACTCATGGATAAAGAGTTTTCCCTAACAAACAAACCGGCTTTTTACCTCGGATTAACCGTAATGGTAATTGGAATACAATTGTTTTTGTCTGGCTTTATTGCTGAACTCCTTATGCGGAATAGCCCTGAACGTAATGTCTATTTGATTGAAGAAAAGTTAGGCGTTTAGGCTTTTGGTAAATATTCACTTTGGTTATTACAACCCATTAAATTTCAATTATAGAGACGTTGCACGCAACGTCTCTACCCCAATTTCACTAATTGGTGAACCATTCTGGGTTCTCCCACTTAATCAATGTATATCTAAAGGAAAGATTAATTGTTTTGAAAGAATAGGATTGCCCTTCTTTTCCTATTTGTCAGATAAATAAACACCCTTCGATTACCAAAACAACGTAAGAACCCCAGTTTTTTGTACCCTTTTTTTATTGGCTATTGAATAAGTGGCCAACCAAACATACGAACCCGCATTACGCAATCCGTTAGCATAGCCATACCAACGCTCGTAAGGATTGTGAGATGAAAATACCAATTGACCAGTACGGCTATAGATATTTAGCTCATAGTTATTCAAAGCAGCAAGTGCACCGATGGGTGCAGGCCCAAATGCATCATTCTTTCCATCGAAATTGGGTGAGAATGCGGAGGGAAAATATACTTCATCGCATTTTACGGTTACGTTCATGGTGTCTCTGGCTTCACATCCATTGTTGTCTTTTATCAAAACACTGTATTTGCCCGATTTTACCACATTAAAGTCTGTGGAGCGAGTCCCGTCCTGCCATTGAATGAAGGGTTGGCTGGCTACCGATAATACCAAAGGCTCCCCAGGACAAATAAGGGTATCTGCACCTAAAGAAACAGATAAAGGGGATGGTTTCTCTTGAAGTACTACTGAAAAACTATCCTTGCATCCATTGGCATCTTGAATCTTTATGGCGTAAGTACCTGCCCTTAATCCAGTTGCAAAATCAGTTGTACTTGCTTTCGGAATCCATGCATAACGGTAAGGACTATTGCCCCCTGTTGCAGTAAATGAAATTTCGCCTTTTGTTAAGCAGATAGGTTGGGTAGATTTGAGGTTACTATGTTGTACTGGTGTGGGTTCTGTAAGTATGAACGGTGTGGTATAAACACATGTAGTTAGTCCTTTTATGTCCACTTGATAGGTATTGGCGGGTAACTTGCTAATGGTTGGCGTATTCCATGTAGATTGGCCATTCCATAGATAAGTGTAAGTATCAGGTATTCCATTTACGGTGGCCGAGAGGATGCCTGTGGAATCGCCGTGGCAGGAAATGGATTTAATTACTTGAATATTGGCATCCGTAATTTGGAGGGTAATGTTGGTGCTTACAGTGGGAGCACTAGGGTTAGTTATGGTAAGCGTAACGGTAAATAACCCGTTTTGGGAGAATTGGTGCTGTGGATTTTGATCGGTAGAACTATTTGCTGTGCCAGTAGTAGGATCACCAAAATCCCAGAGATATACAGATGGGCAAATGGCATCGTTAGCCGAGAAATCTACTGCTTTGTTTTTTGCACAATTGTATTGGATGATAGCCACATTGGCGGGTGTTTCTCCAATATATATATCATCCACCGCAAATCCGTCAAAGTCATTCAAAATAGAGCCAGCCCCAAAAAGAAATCGAAACATAACGTTGGGTTTGCCCACTAGGTTTTGCAAATCATGCTTGGATGAAACCCATTTACCCGAGCCGCCACCATTGGCCGATTGTACATTTCCTGACCAACCTGTTCCTCCAATGGTATTGATAGAAGCGGTGTTAAACCAGTGGTCGTTTGGGCAATTTACCCCATCCGCGTAAGTGCCTAAAGTTTGCCAACTTACACCGCCGTTTATAGAATACTGCAGCGTAGCACCATCGTATCGTTTCTCCGTTTCCCAAAATATTTTGCAAGAAAAATAGGGATGTACCAGGCTGGAGAGATTAAAACAAGGGCTTTGTAAGTAGGCTTTTGCATTGCTGCTGTAGGTAGAACCTGTTAAACCTCCTGTTATCCAACATTTAAGTCCTCTAGCTGCTTTGTTGATTACCTGCTTTTTGGGAGTACCCCAAGCCCAGTCGCTATTATCGCCGCCAGCTACCCAATTGCCGTCTGAGCCCTCAAAATCTTCTTTATAGGGGAATGTTTGGATACACTGTGCAGCGAGATGATTGGTAATAAAACTCAATAAGAAAACAATAAAAACCGCTAATAAAATCCATTTACGCATGGTAAGCTACTTTGTTTCGTTGAAGGGGTAGCAATGGCAAAATACAGTGTTAGTAGCGAGATTGTTTTAACATTGGCAAATATTTATTAGTCACTAAGTAGTTCTTTAGCTAAATAAGTTAAAAATAATCTGTAATACTAAGATCATTGGATGAAATGGATAAAGCCTTTTAAGAAGAAAAAATAATAATAAGACTAGAGTGAAACAAAATAATCAGTACATACTTGTAATAGTGTTTATCCTAACAGTAATTGTTACAGTCTATGGAATTTTCCAATTAGGAAAACATGGTGGACCTTGTAATGCTGGTCTTGCATTACTTGTTTTGTGGCCATCTGCTTTGGTTTGTAGCTTGTTATTATATAGCACCTTCCCCTGGTTAACATTTTCAGCAAAGACGAACTTTACTAAACCAATTATATTTTCAGCCATTTCTTTAATTATTTGGTCTTATTGTTTTTTTACTTTTATAAAGGAAGCTGTTGTTTATTTGGGGCTATTTGAGCTGTTCAATTTATTCCTTTTAATGTTTTTTGTTAGACAGGGATTCAATATAAAACAAAAGTAACAACGTTATTCGATATATTAAATACATGCTTTAAAATAAAAATCTATCCCCCTAGAAAAACCTTTGTTATTCGATTATAACTAATTGTAACTATCTTCAGCGCAACAGATTAATTTGACTTATAGAGTTTCACTTAAGTAAAACACACTTATATTCGCATGGCTGACAAAAATCATAAGTATAGAAAGATAACGTTTTATAAAAACTACTTTCAGGCTTTCTTCGATAAACAAAATAAAAAGGTAAAAGCGAAAATTGTTTGGACTTTTGAATTGATTGAAGACCTGCAATAAGTTCCTGAAACTTATCTTAAACACATTGAAAATACGGATGGACTATATGAAATCCGAGTACAATTTGGAAGCGACATTTTTAGAATTTTCTGTTTTTTTGATCATGGACAATTGGTAGTTTTAGCAAATGGTTTTCAAAAGAAAACGCAAAAGACACCAATGAAAGAAATTGAAATTGCGCTTAAAATAAAGCTAGAATATGAAAATGAAAAATAAGAACTTAACAACGCTAGAAGCGTTTAAAGAAAAAAACTACGGTAAACGTGGTACAAATGACCGTGAAGAACTTGAAGCGGGTTATGAAGCATTTAAAATAGGTGTGTTGATTCATGATACTCGTTTAGAAATGGGAATGACACAAGAGCAGCTTGCTGAAAAAGTTGGGACAACAAAATCCTACATTTCTAAAATTGAAAATAATGTAAAGGAAGTTCGTATTTCTACACTTCAAAAAATCGTCGAACTTGGATTTGGTGGACAACTTGAACTAAATATAAAATTCTAAAAAACAGTAACGATTGATTCAATCAACTTTATTACAGGATATCCTGGGGCGCATAAAAGTTTTTCGCTTTTACTATGCCAAACTGCAACACTGTTGATGATTGATAAATGCAAACTACCGGAAAACAGGTTACATGCGTAAAATAAACAAAGCAAAAAATATCTTGTAATCATTACCAGGTTAACATTCCAGTTCCCTCTCTTTTGGAGAGGGGTTGGGGTGAGGTTTAAATTATGGGAGCGAAAAACTTTTTTGCACCCATATCCTGAACGCTTTCTACTCCCAATCTTAAAAATTATACCGCACAGACATAAAATCTATTGCAGGAAGTATATTCCCATTAAAATCGAAAAAAGTATTGTTGTCCCAACTAGATCCTGTACCCCAAAAATCTTTGAGGGAGGAGCTAATCCAAGCCGGTTCCCAATACATGATTCCAGTACCGCCACCTTTAATAACGGCCTGTGTTAGGTCTTTCATATAAGCAAACTGACCAGCAGGTGTAATTGGGTATCCAGCAAACCCTTTATTGGCAATGTTGGGATAAGTGTCCGCATTCTGGGTAGTCCAGGGATAGGAGGTTTCGGCCAACATCACTTGTTTATGGTATTTTTTAATCAGCATATTGATGTTATCACTAACGGCTGTCATGTTAGTAAGCGTGGTATAATCCACGTAATGGGATATGCCCAGAATATCGAAATCGGTAACGCCCCCTTTGTTCATGACCCCATCAGCAAAATAATCGGCATGTTGCAATTGAGCCACATGTAATATGACCAAAGGCTTTATTGGGGAAGTAGTCGAAAAATCACGCACTGCTTTGATGCCGCTGTTCAGCAATTTGCAGAACGGCGTAAAGTCATTATTGGTGATTTTGCCTATTGGCCACAACATCCCTTGGTTGGTTTCGTTGCCTATCTGCACCAACTCAGGTGTCAAACCTTTGGTTTTCAAATAGTTCAGCACATTGCTAGTATAGTTGTACACCGAATCTTGGAGGGCGGCAAGCGGCAAGTTATTCCAGGCAGTGGGCAGTGTTTGGTGGGCTGGGTCTGCCCAAGT